>CAZULG010000001.1:0-197869 GCA_964621065.1 uncultured Methanosarcinales archaeon
ATATTGTAAAACAAGAGTATTTTCTCTCAATTTGTAAAGCTCAAGTTTTTTAATCATAGAATAAAACTTATCTCTATTAATATCTTCAAAAAAATTTTTTGTAAACTTATTTTTTCTTGAAAAAATAATTTCTTTGAGTTTTAATTTTTTAAAATAATTTAATATTTACATAGAACGTGCAAATACGCCAGTTTATCACAAACTTGTTGTAAGCAAATGTTTTAATTAACTTGGACTACCTACAACCAAAATATCTTATTAAATACTATCTTCTTTATCTTATTTGTTGGAGTTGGAAATAGTTTCATGATTTTTGTGCAAGAATTCATGAAAAAATTTTATGGGCGTTTATAAAATTTCCAAAGAGTAATTTTATTCTAAAAATACTTGCCACTAAAAGAAGTTTTTCAAGTTTGATTTTAATGTTCAATTACTGGTATAAGGGCAAAAATATATAAAATTAAATTACCTATAAAGAATATGTTTAAGAAGTATTGGTTCAAACCTAAAAAATATGGCTACGGTGCTACACCCACAACTTGGGAAGGTTGGTTACTAGTATTATTATTAATTTTTGTAATTTTTTTTCTATCTCTAGCGATTGAAAAGAGCATTTACTTCATTATATCTTTTCTATTGGTGATATCAATTTTTTTGATAATTTCTAAAACTAAAACTAGAGGAATGTGGAAATGGAGATGGGGAAAATAAAATATTATTTGACATCAATCTGTTTTGATTTTCCTCTCATCTCCTCTTTTTTAGGCATATGTACATTTAACACCCCATTAGTATACTTCGAGGTAATTTTTTCCTCGTCAATATAATCAGGAATAGGAAATGTCCTTGCATATCCACTATAACTCTTCTTGTACGAGTATAATCCTTCTCTCTCTTCTTTTTGCTCATCTTTGTGCTCTGCTTTCAAATTAAGCATCCCATTATTTACTTCCAATTGAATGTCTTCTTTATTCACTCCAGGAACTTCAATTGAAGCAATTACTTCGTTGTCGTTTTCATTAATATCTACGATAGGAGTTCTCATCATATTATTATTGAGTAAAGATGTACCAGATTTGGGATTATCTTCAAGTAATTGCATGTTATCACCGTGTGAGTTTGAAAACATATTCTCAAGTAATGAGTTCATCTGATTTCTAATTCTTCCAAATTCATTTTCGATATCTAATATATTTCTTCTCATGTTATCACCTCTTTTTTGTAATTCTGGTATGATTTCAAAATTTATAAATTTTACTATTCACTGAAAATAGATACAAAAATCAGTTTTTTGAAAAAATATGAACACGTAATTTATAAAATAAGAAAGTTTTATTTGCATATGGTAATAGAGCGCATAGTTGAATTATTAAAAGAAAACATACAAACATATTATGGTTTGGATTGGCTCACAATTATATTTGGAGTAATTGGGTATTTATTTATTACAGAGAAAAAATCAATAGGGTTTTTATTTAATGCTCTCTCAGTCACTTTTGCAGCAACTGTTGCACTCATTGCTTCACAATATGGATTTTTAATTGCAAATAGTGTTCAACTCATCGTTGCAATTCGAGCGTATATTAAATGGAGACAAGATGAAGTTAATAATTAATTATAAATATAAAATTTTTTCACTCATCTAATCTAGAATAATCAATTTAATATAAATATTTTTAAACAAAAACTTCTTGTGTAATGTATGTCTGAGAAAAGAAAAAAACACAACTTAAAATTATATGTAATTTTGAATATAGTGAGTATATTAATTTTATTTTTTTTCTATCAAATCTTTTTAACTTTTAACTCTATTCAAATAAGTAAAGAGTTAATAGAAGACACGGAGTATAGAGAAATAATAAGCACTAACTCATCTAACAATTTCACTCTAAATTTAACTACCAAGACGAAGAATATCTCTGTATTATTAACAGGAGATAGTATTGCGTATGGAGTGGGAGCTAGCTCTATTAATTACTCTCTTCACTATCATCTATTAGATTATTTTAAATATAATTATAACAACTATAATATACGAGTTGAAAATAGAGCTAAAATTGGAAATAAAATTGATGATTTAATTAATCAAACTCAAAAAAATAAGCGAGGAGAAGAAGAAAAATACAATATAACAATTATCGTAATAGGGTCAAATGATGTACTATATTTCACACCTTTTTCAATATTTGAGGAGAACATGAAAACTGTGCTCAAACAATACTCAAATGTTAGCAAAGATATTGTAATTATTGGTCCTGGAAGACTCTATGACACCACAGGATTACCAATAACTTTAAGACTCATTTATGACAAGACTTCTCATTATTATTCTCAAATTTATAAAAATTTAGCAAGCGAGAATGAAAATATAGTTTATATTAATCCACTAAATAATTCTCTTAATATCTCATCATTTAATAATACACTTGCACAAGATGGTATTCATCCTAATAATGAAGGACATAAATATTGGCAGGAGATGATAGTTCAGGGTATCAAAAAAACTCAATCTCATAAAATTTTTGAGTAGTAGAAATAGTAGTGTTGAGAACAAAAAGGTTATGAAAATCAAATCTAGAGCATTAAAAACTCTCAATTCCTGCAGCTATTAAAATAAACAGAAATGAGAATAGTAACAAAAATGCGATATCTTCTCTAAATTCTTTTGTTTGTTCTCTATTGAGTGTTTTTAAATCTTCAAAGCGTTGTGATAAAATTCCTCCTGCAATTCCTGCAAGGACAAATCCTGCAATTTCAAGAAGTCCATGAGGCAATATGAGTAAAGAGTGAGAGAGTGCTTGTGTTGAGCTTGTGAGTGTTGTTATATAGTATGACACAAGAGAAGCGTTCCATACAATCATAAATATCATTGCTGAGAATATTAAAAATGATAATACAAATGTAAATAGTGCAACTGTTAAATTATTAAATAGTATTGGAAGAAATAACTCATCAAATTGAGTCATCATTGCACTAAGTTGATTTGTAAATGCTTCGTGATAAACAAGCTCTGTTGTAAATCCTCCAATTATTGAGAGATAAAATCCAATACTAACACCTAAAAATAAACTCCATGAAATAACAATTTCTTCTAAATGATTTGATATTAATTTGTTTGGAGTAAAGATTCTCTTTATCTCATTTGAATTGAGTTGTTTAAAATATGTAATGAGTGTTGGTGCAAGAGCAAGTGAGATGAGTGCAACTAAAAATAATGCGTTTGATCCAATAAATGAATTAACAAAAGAGAGCAATAGTGTAATAATTAATGAGAATAAAAAAATTTTAATATAATTGTGATTTTTTATAGATTCAAAAAAATATCTCTCAAACATATTGTTTTCATAAGTATTAATTTTATAAATTTTTGTTGTACCTATTTAAACTGTAATGAATAAATTTTATATATTGGCGATGTGATTATTTAGTATCATAGACAATATTGTCATGAATTAAAAAAAATGGTACAAGTTAAATTAATAGATTTATTTAATGTTCGCTTTGAACAAATGGAGGAGAAAATTAACTCAGAGATTAAAAAAGTTGAAGAGAATGGTCATACAATATCACAAGTTAAAATTATTGGAGACTCACTCAAAAACGCTGGTGTGTTTGTATTGTATGAGTAAAATAGTTTATAATTTTTAAAAATATAATTTGTTATTATTTTGTATTATAATATTAATTAACTATTTTTTTGTTATTTTGTATTGTAGAAAAAAATAAAATTTATTTTCTTACAAAGAAGAAATATCCTGCAATTGCAAGAATAATTACAAGTCCAACTGTTCCACCAATAATTGTAGGAGCATTAGCTTGAATGAAACCTCCTGCTGGTGCTTGTACTTCATCAACTTGACCTTCTCCTAAATTATCTTCAGATGTTTCGTCTTGAGTTGTTGTAGGAGTATCGTCTTCTTCGTTATTGTTATTATTGTCTGTTTGAGTAACATTAAACTCACTTCCACTTCCACTTAAAGAATCATCTTCATCTTGTACTGTTTCATCTTCTTCATTTGATTCTTCTTGTGTTTCATCTTCTTCAACAGCTAGGAAATTGAAAGTTCCTTCAAAGATACGTGAATCATCTAAAATAATTCTCAAATCATCCTGACCATCGTTGTTGAGATCAAATATTTGCTCATCTCCTACTTCAAATGTGTAATCATCTCCTTCAAATGATAATGTTGATTGTGAATTTGAATTATCCTCGTTATAGAAGATATACACATTCCCATCAAGTTCAACTTGAACTCTATCATTACCATTTAATTCAAATGTTTCATCTCTATCTTCAGGCAGATTCAGTACAAACATATCTATAGAGGAACCTCCTCCACCTCCTCCGGAAGATTGAGGTTGTTGTTCTTCACCAGAAATTCCCCATGTGGAGAATTCTGTTATATTTGCAACAATATATCCATCTTCAATAAATGTTTCAATTGTTTCCCACTCTTGTGATGTTTCATTATATCTATTAAATGAAATTGTGTTTTCTTGAAGGTTATTAGGTAATTCTGAAAGAGGGAATTTTAGTTGCATAAAAGGCTGATTTTCTAGAGATGGTTCATCTGATTCATTTATTACTTGAATTCCTTCTTCTTGGATTTGATTAGTTAACATTTCAATTTTGAAATATTTATTTAATGTATTTTCTAAGTTAGTTGGCATATTGTTGAACTCATTAAATGCTCCAACTAAGATAGATGGAGTTGTTCTGTGTTCTTGCACATTAATATTATCACTATTATCTCCTTCTAATTCAACATGTTGAACTTCACATGGATTTATTCTAATTTCAAGTTCAGTTAAATTATAAATTATTGAACAGTTTCTAAGTGATCTAATTTCTGCAGGAGCAGTTGAACCAAACAAACTTACATGAGCATTAGATGAATTAACTTTCGAATTATTTGCGTAGTTGAAAAAGTCTTGTGCAGTTCCATAAATCACTGAATCGTTTTCAATATAATATGCCTCATCAAATTGATTATTTTCAAAAATTTCTTTAATCTCATTTCCAACAAATAAACTATCATAACTTCTGATGTGAGTTGAGTGATTTTTGAATTCATTGCTATCAATTGATAATGTTTGAACTCCTGACCCAACTCCTATTCCTTCAAACTCATTTGAATCAAATTCATTATTTATCACTGATACGTTCTCGGCTTCATCAATAGACATTCCTACATTATTACTTACAAATTTATTATTTGCTAATTCTGCTGAAGTTCTCTGGACATAAACTCCTGTTGCCCAACCTGTAAATGTATTATTCTCAATAGATACATTCTCTGCACTTCCAATTTCATTGAGAACTCCTCTAAATAGTGAGTAACTATTTTCTCTGATGAAATTATTGTTTTTAATAACTACATTATTAGCACCATTGGATAAGTAAGCACCAGCTTTTTGACCCAATATAGTGCTACCTTCTAATACTGTAAATCCATCTAAAACTGAATTGGGTGATTCAAATTTAACTGAACCATTAATAGCACTACCTTCAGTTGATTTCAATGTAACTGATTTGTTAACAATAACATTCTCTTCGTAAGTTCCTTCTCCTACAAGAATCATGTCTCCTGCATCAGCAGCGTTAATTGCAGCTTGAATACTATCTCCTGGTAAAAGTAAAACTTCTCCATTGGAATTTCGGTTGTTATTATCCCATAATTGAATAGTATCTGCATTGTTTTGTTCTAATAATGTAACTGCAACATTAGTCAAGTTGGTTAGTGAAGTTAAATTATTAATAGAGTTAGGAATATAATCCATTTTAATATCAGAGCTTCCTAAATTTCCTTGATTTGAATTTGATACTGAATTATTGTAAAGAGTTAAATCGTAATCTGCTTGAGAAAATCCTTCTCCATTTATCCAAATTCCTTCAGATAGAGCCCAATTTATTGTATTTTCCTCAATTACTACATTTGAACCATCACTTGGATACATACCAATTGCACCATATACAGTATTATTTTTAATTAATACATCTCCAAATCCTTGATTTGAAAGCATACCAATTGCTGGATTACTACCTGTCAAATCTGTTTGCTCAACGTCATTATTAATAATTTGAGAACCTGTTGTGGAATCAAATTTTACAATTGGTTTTGATCCTCCTTCATCAATAACTTTGAATCCGTTTAATGTTACATTATCTGCTTCAATTGAAATTTTACCCTCAACTACTGATTCATGTAATTCTTTTGACTTCAATGTTAAACTATTAACATTAACTGTCAAATCTTCTTCGTATACTCCTTCTCCAACTAAAATTGTATCTCCTGCACTAGCAGCTTCAATTGCCGCTTGAATTGTGAAATAGTAATTTTCTGTATTTAAGTTTTGAATTGGTGAAAAGAATTTTCCTTCAGCATCAAATTCAACAAACTTAACTCCTTCATTATCTTCTACTAATTTATTGAAGATTACATTTAAATTTGTTCCATTGCTATAAATTCCATTAACTGAAGCTCCTGAATCTTGCAAGGTTGTACCAACTGTTAATTTAACAGTTTCTTCCACAGGACTTTGATAATCAACTCCTGTAAAATCATTTTCTTTGATAGTCAAATTTCCTTCGTACATATTAGGCCATCCAGCCCAGAAAGCTTCTTCATCAGCAATTGAACCCTCAATTGTGTTATTAGTAAATGTTGCAGATCCAACTCCACTATAACCTAAACCTCCATTTATAATTGTATTATTAAGTATGAGTATGTTGTCTCCTGAACCTGCAATCATTCGATTACCATTATTCTCATCACTTACAATATTATTGAGAGCTGCACTATTATTACCATTTAAAGCAATTCCTCCTGGAGTTTGTCCATTAGCAGGGAAAACCTCTATAACAAATCCATCGACAGTTACATTATTTCCTGTAACTAACACTTGTGAATCTCCTCCTCCAACAATATTATTATTTTTAATTTTTGCTCCGTGTTTATTTTCAGAAATTAAAGTTAGGTTTTCAACATCAACGTTTAATCCTTCTTCATATGTTCCATCTTGAACCAAAATAGTATCTCCTGCCTTTGAAGCATTAATTGCATCTTGAATTGAATAACCTCCTCCAACAATCCACTCTCCTGTTTCTAAATTTATAAGATTTTCAGCTGCAGAAAATTCAACTGCATCATCTTTGTTATTAAAAAACCACTCGTTAGAAGAACCTGATGCTTTGTATTTTAACTCATCACCTTCTGCAACTACATTGTCTAAAATCAACTCACCACTTAGAGGATCACTCCCTCCTGTAAAGATAAAATCTGTTCCTCCATCGTTAGAGTTCCAATCAATATTCACATCTGTAAATATAACCACATCATCTTTTCCTAAATCTGCAATAGCTCGACCACCATTAACAGTTGCATTAATTAACTCAGAACCATTAGAGCTCTCAAGGAAAACAATTGAATTATCTCCTCTTCCATTAAGATTACCTAACCATGAAATCTCTACATTTGAAACTGTATTATTGGTTCCTTCTAAAGCAAATGAAGAACCTCCTGTTCCTGCACTCCCTTCTAAGACATTAACAACATTATTGTTAAATACTAAATTATCTGCTTGGACATCGATAAATTTCTGTCCACCATTTGTAACAGAACTCTCTATCGTAAATCCTTTAATTACAACATCATCTGCAGATACTTCAATCAAACCTTCTAAAGTAATATCTCCTAATGCTTGCAATTCCACACTCTTATCAATATCAAGTGTATCATCAAATGAAAAACTCTCATTTACATAAATAGTATCTACAGTTCCTTGACTTATATTTGATTGTAAATCATCAAAGTTAGAAACTGTAACATTACTCGCATATGCTCCTCCTACTGCACTAAGTGCAATAGCTAAAAATACAAAAAAGCGCAAAACACTCTTTTGAAAATATTTGTTCGAAAAACTATTTCTCTCCATAGTTACTTTAAGTAGTATGTGCAGATTTATAAACGTTATTTCACAACCTTTAAAAAAGAAACTATTATTGTTGATAACAAAACTTTCCTTACATACAAATATTTATTAATAATAAATCTCAAATTATACTATGCAACACAATTCTCAAACAATATCAAAACATCCAAAAATTATTATGATGACAGGAGGAGTACTCTCAGGGCTTGGAAAAGGAATTACACTCTCAAGCATAGGATTTTTTTTCTCAGAACATCAAAAAGTCGTTCCAATAAAATTAGATGGATATTTAAACTCAGATCCTGGAACAATGAACCCGCACGAACATGGGGAAGTATTTGTCTTAGAAGATGGGTTTGAAGTAGATATGGACTTTGGACATTATGAGAGGTTTTTAGGAGTGAGTGCGACAAAAAATCAAAGTCTTACAATGGGGAGAGTGTTTGAAAATATTAAAAAAAAAGAGCGAAGAGGAGATTTTTTAGGAAAAACAGTTCAAATGATTCCACATGTGACAAACTATATTCAAGAATATTTATTAAATCTAGCTCAAGAAAAAGAAGCAGACGTTTTACTTGTAGAAATTGGAGGAACAATTGGAGATATAGAAAACGATCTATTTGTTGAATCACTCAGACAACTCGAACACAAAGTTGGTCAAGACAATTTTTTAAGTATTCATTTAACATATGTTCCAATCCCGTTTGGTGTAAAGGAGCAGAAATCAAAGCCAACACAACAAAGTATCTCGCTTCTACAAAACAGGGGAATTTGGCCACAAATCATTATTGGAAGATGTAGTGAAGAATTACAAGAGCAAACAAAAGAGAAAATTGCACTCTTCTCCTCAATAAATTCTAGTGATGTTTTTACTGCTCCTGATATGGACTCAGTCTATAAACTTCCAAATTATTTCTACACTAATAAACTCATCTCAACTATTGCAAACAAACTCAACTTACAAATTGGACATTTAGAAAAATTGTCAGTGTGGAATCAATTAATGATTGAAGATCTAAGTGAAAAACAAATCAAAGTATTAATCGCTGGAAAATACACAGATTTAGAAGACTCATATGCAAGTATTGTTGAGAGTTTAAAACACTGTGAAAAATGGTTTAAAACAGCAATAGAAATTGATTTTCAAGATACAACAAATGGAGTTGAACACATCAACGCTAAAGAGTTTGATGCAATTATTGTTCCCGGAGGATTTGGTTCCAGAGGAGTTGAAGGTAAAATTGAAATCATTAAACAAGCTCGAGAAAACAATATTCCATATTTAGGAATTTGCTACGGTTTACAACTCGCAGTAATAGAATTTGCGCGAAATGTATGTGGAATTACTAATGCGAGCAGTATTGAGATTGATGAGAAAACAAAAGAACCTGTTATCACACTTTTAAATGAACAAAAACAAGTCGTTACAATGGGAGGAACGATGAGACTTGGAAGTTACAGTGCAATTCTCAAAGAGAGCAAACTACTTCCACTCTACAAAGAACTCAACCTTCTTCAACAAAATAATATAATTCATGAGCGCCACAGACACCGATATGAAGTTAATCCCAATTATACTCAAATTCTTGAAAAACACGGACTAAAAATCACAGCAAGATCTCAAGAAAGAGATTTAGTTGAGTGTATTGAACTTGAAAATCATCCCTATTTTATAGGAGCACAATCACATCCTGAATTAAAATCAAAACTCGAACAACCAGCTCCTCTATTTTATGGTTTGATAAAGGCAGCGATTAAAATCAAATCAGAAAAATAAATCAACATATAAGTAAGAATAAAATCACACAATTTACAAATACTACTATTTTATTTTAATTTAATATGCACAATTATAAATTGCTTATACTCATAAATTGAGTAGTTATACTCCTCAAGTACATCTCTAAACTCATTTTTTGACATAAAATAACTCCCCATTTTCAATATCCAATTTTCTTGCACTTTAATCCAAAATCCACTCAAAGAATTCATTCGAGGCTCAATAATAATTACTTCATTCTCTGCATTATCAATCATTTTCAAAATTGCATTTTTTACTTCTTCAAATCCATCTTTGTATTCATTTGCAACATGATGTAGTGAGTCAAAACACACAACTGTATCAAATTTATCTTTACTCTTCCAATTTTGAATGATTGAGTTAATAATTGTAACACTTGAGTTTGTTATGTGATTTGTCATACTCTTTGATGGTTCTACAATAATAATCTTTTCAAACTCATCTTCTAAATAGTGTGTGAGTAATCCTGAACCTCCTCCAACATCTAAAAGAGATTTTGAATTCACATGTTTTAACTCTTTTATTTGCTCAGCAATTTTCTTATGAGTTTTTGCAAAATCAAGAACTCTATTATAAAAATCTAGTTTCATTTGAAGGAATACAATTACATATTTTATAACACCTTTGTTTAACTCAATAGTTTTCCAAAGTGAACACAATCCATTTTAAACACAATAAAAACGTTAAAAGAAGGGAATAATAAACGAATTATTTTTGTATGTGAACTGCTCACTCCAAGCTGGGCTACAAAGAAGTGTAAGAAATACTTAGAAAAAATTGAAGATATTGAAACTATGAAACAACTACTTCAAGAAATTATTCGTTTAATCAAACAATTATAACGAATATTTATTAAAATAGTAACGTTACTTCTATATATAATGGCAAGTGAATTTTTACATACAATGATTCGAGTTAGTAATATAGAAGAAACAAAACAGTTTTTCTCAATTCTTGGACTCAAAGAGATGAGAAGAAAAGAAGTACCACAAGGGAAATTTACACTTGTATTTTTAGCAACTCATGAAGGAGCACCAGAGATAGAATTAACATACAATTGGAATAGTGATGAAGAATATACAAATGGTAGAAATTTTGGACATTTGGCATTTCGAGTTGAAAATATTTATCAAACTTGTGAAGAGTTTCAAAATGCAGGAGTTACAATTAATCGACCTCCAAGAGATGGTCATATGGCATTTGTAAAAACTCCCGATAATATTTCAGTTGAACTATTGCAAAAAGGAGATGCTCTTCCAGAGCAAGAACCATGGAAGAGTATGGAAAATCAAGGAAGTTGGTAAATAATTAATTTGACAATATGGAAAATATTTTATTATTAAATTCTACGTTTTCTCTCTCTCACACATTACATTCAGGACAATTTTTCAATTATTTATATGATGAGAAGGATGAGAGTTATATTATAGTTGATGGAAAAAAAATTTTCAAAGTTAAACAAGTAGAAAAAATACTCTATTATGAACATATTAATGAAGAATCATTAAAAGCATTTTTAGGACTTAATTTTAATATCAACACTATTAAACATTTTGAGGATGAGTATTTTCAACAAGCATTTTTAGCTTGCGAAGGAATTCGTGTTATGAAGTGCGATGTATTTCAAACTATAATTTCATTTATCTGCTCAGCTGCTGCAAATATATCTAAGATAAAAAATAACGTAAAACTAATTTCACAAAATTTTGGAGAATATAGTTCTGAGTTTAATACATATTGCTTTCCTGCTCCTGAAAAAATTAATGATTTAGAATTATTAAAAAAATGTAGAGTTGGGTATCGTGCAAAATATATTCTAGAAGTTTCACAATACTTTGCAAAACATCCTTTTGCTCTTAAAGAATTAGAAGATATGAACTATTATGATGCAATGGGTTTTCTACAAACGCTCCTAGGAATTGGTTCAAAGATTGCAAATTGCATTTGCTTATTTGCACTCAATCACTATGAAGCATTTCCTGTAGATACATGGATTGAGAAAATTTTAAAAGAAGAATATAAATTTGTGGGAAATAACAAACAACTTGAATTTTTAGCAAAAGAATATTTTAAAGAGTATGCAGGATATTATCAACAATATTTATTTCATTATTCACGAACAAAAAAATAAGAATTCAAATTCATATATTTTTTTTAATTAATTTAATTAATTCAACACATATAAACTCAAATTAAGTATTGTTGCAAACAAAACCCATAATACATATGGAACCCATAAATAAAAACTAATTACATCGAGTTTGTAATACTTATACAAAATATAGAGTAAAGTTGTAAGTAATATTAATATGAGTATGAGAGCATATCCTACTTCTTGAAATAAAAAGAATAATGGAGTCCATAATGAATTAAGAATGAGTTGAAATCCATACAAAAAATACATCTGATATTTTTGAGAATCTTGAATTATTATTGAATTATAAATTCTAAAAATAGAAATTGCCATAAAGAGATACAAAGTAATCCAAACAGGACCAAATAGCCATGAGGGTGGATTGAAAAAAGGTTTTTCCAACGATTGAAACCACTCAGAATTAGGATTTGAAAAAGGAGTCCAAATACCTCCTATGAATTGAGTAATTATAATTAAAGCAATTAAAATAGCAAAGGATTTTAAATTCATAATAATCCTAGAACTTACATATTTATAAATTTTTATTATAATGTATTTAAAATATAACAAGTAAGAAAAATGTTTAGTAGATGTAAAGATAATAAAATAAAAAATGAAACTTGCTATAATTAATGATATTCATTATGGAGATGAAAGAATTGATAATGGAGTTGTTAGAAAATTTAGTAAACAAACTGATACCCTAGTTTCTAATTTTATCGATGATATGAATTCAAATATAAAACCTGAATTTATAATTATTCTTGGAGATTTAATAGAGTCAAAAAATCATAAAATAGATGTAAAAAATTTAAATTACATTAAATCAAAATTAGAAAATAATCTTAATTCTAATCTTTTTTATTGTATTGGAAATCATGAACAAAGAACATTAAAAAAAGAAGAAGTAAACACAATTCTAAATTTAAAAAATCAATATTATTCATTTGATAACGAAGAATTACATTTTATTATTTTATATTCAATTGAAGTTAATTCCAAAAATTTTAAAGATTCTTACAATTATATTGATGATAAGCAAATTAAATAGCTCAAGGAAGATTTACAAAATACAACTAAAAAAACAATTATATTTGTACATCACTCTTTAGCTGATCAAAATTTAGAGAGAAACCCTTATTTTAGTAATAGAGAGAATAATTGTCTAATTAAAAATAGAGAAGAAATTAGAAGAATTATAGAACAATCAAATAAGGTGGTTTGTATATATTTAATAGTCACATTCACTGGAATAACATTAATTATAATAACAACATTCCCTACATCACATTGCAATCGTTAGTTGAAAATGAGGAAAATAAAGGAATTCCTGCAGGCACATACACAATTGTAATTATTAAAAATAATGAGATAAATGTAGATATTAAAGGAAATTTTCCTCAAAAATATATATTTAATATTTAAAAAATATAATTTATGCTAACTATTATTAATCAAAAATAATATATATAATTGTTAAAAGTAATTAGCATTTATTTAAATATTTGCTTTTTTCCCATAAATTTTTGAGTGATATTTTTTAAACATAACATAAACTAGCTATTTTTGATTAATATATTTAATAAAAATATAAAATTACGAACTATGATTTTTGATAGTTATTTTTAAGTTATTTTTTATAACTAGAAACGAAATTCAATTCACATCTTTAATTATGTAATTTAAAAAATTCTATTTTGATAGTTATTTTTAAAAAAAATATGAATAATAAATATCACATATTATTGTAATTACTAGTAATATTTAGATTTATTAGAATTAAATAAAATTAATTTTGATAGTTATTTTTAATATAAAAAACAGATGAAAGATTATATATTCTTATAATTGACAATAGTTTTTAGAACAGTAAAATATTAAATAAAATTATTTTGATAAATATATTTAAAAAATTAAAGCTTAAAATTAGTTAGCATAATTACAAATATTTTGAAAAAAATAATAATCAAAAATTATAATTAATGCTAATTATTTATTCTTATAAAGTTTTATAAGATAGCGATATAAATTTCACACTTTTTATCTCCTAATTTTGATAGAAATTACAAAAAATTAAATAGATTAAGAATTTATTCATAAAAAGTATGATGATCTTCAATATAGTATTTATTGTAACATTTATTATAACAAGATTACTAACATACTCTCTACACGATAAAAAAGATTATAATTCTAATACAATCACTGAGTACATTAGAAAAAAAAGCAATTTTGAATTTCACCATATACATATAGGAATTTTATTGTTAGTAGTATTGACTATATTTACTCAATTCCTTCAAATTAATGAAATTATTTATTACCTACTTCTAGCAATTTCTCTTTCTTTAATTGTAGATCAATTATTTCCCCTATTAAAAATATGTTGTTATTTTTCAAAATATTCATTAATTGCAGCAGTTGTACTTCACATATCAGTATTAATTATATTTAATGGCACACATTATTTCTAAAAATCCTCAAAACACCCAAATTTAGCACTTCTGAGAACAAAAAGAAATGAAAACTAATATGAGAGAACTTTTTTATTTTTGTATACAAAAATACATTAAAAATCCTTAAAATTGGCTTAAATATTATTATTTTTAACTATAAAAGTTCGTATAATATACATTATACGAACCATATTACATCACCTTAGATATAAGCACAAGTAAAGAGAAAAAACAACCAAATATAATAAAATTATAAATATTGAACTAGAAATTTTAAATTTTTTATACTTAATTTCTATGATATATTTCTTCAAGATATTGGCTCCTAGGTATTCTCCTATTGTTCCAATAAGTGTAACAAGAAGAATTGTGATAATGCTTGGAAAAATAATTAATTGAATTATTAAACTACTTATTGAAGTATTATTAATAATTTCAGTTGATATTAATATGACTAGAAACAGCAATAGTAATCTCACAGCTATTTTTTGAAGGAGTGTTTTCCTAATTGGTCGTTTATCATATTTATGTTTATATTTTTTAAATTTAATTGAAAAATCTTTCATCATTTTATTATGTATTCAATATTTGATAAATCTAATGTTTTGATATATAATTTAGTACTAAAAGTGTGAATTTATTAGAACATATAATAAAATTAATAATTGTCATCTTTGTTAGTAATATTTAAGCATAATGTGGCAAAACAATTACTATAATTAAATAGCATTGACAGAAATTTTTTAGCAATAACTATACTTGATTTTTATATAAATATTAGTTTTTGACAATAATATTTAAGAAAATACTAATAAATTATTTGTTTGATTTTTTCTATCATTGCTAAATATAATTAATCTTTTTCAAATAAAATATATTCTATCATATCTTCTGTAATTGTTTCATCAATTCCTGCTTCAAGTGGAGAAATGATAGGACAATTTATCCATGGATTCATCCATCCTTCTTTAATTCTTGTTAAGTAATGTCCATAAGGATATTTATTGGAAGATTTAATAAAGATAATCGTTCTAGGTTTTTTAAGTATTTTTGATACTTATTTGAATATTTTCTAAATGAATAATTATTTTTGTCATACAATTTAAGTAATTTTTTTAACTCAGGCATATAAAATCCAACTTCAAGAGCATCTTGAGGATTTTTTGCATTTACTAAGAACATTATTATATGAATCTCCTACTACTGATGCAACACAAGCAATCCCACAGCCCATATTATGTCTTTGTTTTACAATCATAAAAAGTGTGAAAGTTATTTCTCTTTAACTATTTTTGTTACTGTTAAAACATAATTTTTATTAATTTAAATTTTTGTAAATTGTAATTTTTGATTAATATTTTTTATCTAATTGTGATTGAATATTATTATCAAAATTAAAATATTATGTATTCACAGAAACAATTATTTTAATATTGAGAAAAATGTTATATCGAATTATTAAATAAAATCTCTCAATTAAAAGTGTGAAAATTATTTCTCAATTGAATAAGAAATAATGAGTTTTTGATTGAAAATAACAAACAACGATGATTATTTTGATATTAAGTTTAATGAGAATCAAGATATTAATTTATAGAATAGTTAAAAGATAGTATTTTTAATAAAAAGTTATTATCAATAACCATAAAAAATCATAAAAAGTAGATAAAATCACGATAACTATATAAGTCCAGAAAACATACTACAAATATGATAAAAAAAGAACATATAAATCAAAAAAACATTTGGATTTTAGTATTAACTATCATTGTAATAATTTTAGTTTGGGGAATTATTGGAGGAAATGTTGCACAATCTGTTGGTATAACATGTAATGCTGGTATTGGAGATGTGTTATGTTGGTTTTGGGAGACAAATGCAATTGGAGATTTAGGTGATACAATAGATGAGATATTTAATTAGTTAAATAAATAATTAAAATCCCATCTCCTTTTTAATCAATTTATGTGCCTTGTTAATTTGTTGAAATTCTTCCATACTTCCTCCTAAATCTGGATGATGTTTCCTTGCAAGTTTTTTATACGCTACATTAATTGTTTCAACATCTTGTTCATTTTCATCTAATTCAAGTAAGAGTTTAGCATCTTTTAAATCACTCTCTAATGATTTAACAGATTTGCTTGATTCTGTGAATAATGAATAAAATTCTTGAATATCTTTTTTCCCATCAATAACTTCTCTTACTTCAATTTCAATGAGCTTTGAAATTAGATATAAATTATCAATAAACCGCTTTGCCATTGAATATGAATATCTACAATAATGCCTATCTAACCAAAATTCTAAAACTGCTGGCATATTCCTATTTGCAAGACTTGGAATTTTAATCTCAACATCATCTCGTTGAATTCCAATTTTTTTCAAATCATTCACAATATTATTTACAAAAATAACTGCTTTTCGATTATATCCACTTTTTGTAATTTTGAGACTAATTTCGTGACCTTTTAGAGAATATGAGTTCATTTTTTAACTTATATATTATAAAATTATTCTTATATTTATAAATTAATGAGATTAAGATACTAATTTTTAGTATAAAAACAATTTCTTAACTACTCATTTTTTAAAAAAATATATAAAGACAAGAAATATAAAAACAAACAAATGAAACATCAACAAATTGAAGAAACTATTTTTCAAACACTAGTAATTTTAATAATGGTCATAATTTTTGGAGTTATAGGTTTTCTATTAGAGTATGTATGGTCACAATTTTTATTTTATGTTTTGGCTTTAACATTAATTTATTACTCTGGAAAGTTGATAATTATTAAACAAAATCTTTAGCAAAATAATGAATAGTTCCTAGATACTTTATTAATTTTAAGATTCAAAAAATTTTACTTTTATATTATTATTATTTTTATTTTTTGCTTACATATTTTGATTTGATATTATGTTGATCATCATAGTCAGTTCTTCCTTTCACTTGAGCCTTCAAATCATCTAAATTAGCTTCTTTTAAAGCAGTTAATGTGTAAAATTCAGTTTGTAATCCTTTCATCAAACTCCAACACATAACCACCAAAATTAAACTAAATGGAATTGCCATTGTAATAACTGCAGTTTGAAGTGCAATTAATCCTCCTCCTATAAGTAATACAGCAGCTGTGAGTCCTTGCAAAATTGACCAAAATGCTCGTTGAGATTTTACTGAATATCCTTTTCCTCCTGAAGTTATGAGATCTATTACATATGAACCTGAATCTGAAGAAGTGACAAAAAATGTAATAATTAAAATAACAGCTAAAAAACTAATTATCTCACCAAAAGGAAGTTGTTCAAGTAGTAAAAACATAGACATTGAAACATCTTCTTGAATGATTGAGGTGATTTGTGCATTATCTCCAAGTAGATTAATTGCTGCATTTCCAAATATACTAAACCATAAAAATGTAAGAATTGCAGGTACAAATAATACTCCTCCTATAAATTCTTTAATAGTTCTTCCTTTTGAAATTCTCGCAATAAACATTCCAACATACGGAGCCCATGAAATCCACCATGCCCAGTAGAACAGTGTCCACCCACTAAGCCACGTACTATCTATTGAAAATGTTTTCACAAGCGATAAATCAATAAAATCTTTAATATATACACCTGTGTTTAAAATAAATTGTGATAAAATATGTAGTGTTGGACCAAACACAAGCACGTAAATGAGTAAAAATGCACCTAATGCCATATTTATAATACTGAACCACTTAATTCCTTTTTTGACGCCTGAGACTACTGAGAATGTAGCAAGTGATGTAATGAGCAGAATTAATGATATTTTACTCGCAATACTGTCTTCTATACCAAATAAATAATTTAATCCAGTATTAATTTGAATAACTCCAAGACCTAGCGAAGTTGCAACTCCAAAGAGCGTTGAGACAACTGCAAAAATATCTATTGCATGTCCTGGCCAACGGTAAACCCTATCTTTTAATAATGGATAAAATGTGAAGCGAAACGAAAAAGGAAGTTCTCTTCTAAATCCAACATATGCTAGAGATAATCCTACAATTACATATGTTGCCCAAGCGTGTAACCCCCAATTTAAATATGTGTATTTCATCGCAATTGACTGATTTGAATCACCATCTACAACAGGAGGTTCTACATAATGCATCACAGGTTCTGCCACACCATAAAACAAAATTCCAATTCCCATCCCCGCACTAAAGAGCATTGAGAGCCAAGTAATGTAGCTATATTCAGGTTTTGAATAATCTCCTCCAAGTTTTATGACTCCAAATTTACTAAAATACAAATAAATAACAAGAACTAGAAATATTGTCATTGAAAAAATAATCAACCAATTAAATTGAATAATTATAAATTGATTTAATTCCAGTACAACTTTTTCAAATTGTTTAGAAAAGAAAAAACCAATAAATGCAAGAGAGAGTATGATAAATGCAGAAGTGAAAAATACGGGTGTATTAATATGTTGTTCAATATAGTTTGAAATTGACTGTTTCATATCAGAATCCATTGAATATATAGAAAAATATAAATTCAATTTATAAATAATAAGAACTATGAGTAAGTGATATTCTCTATCAAATTATAGAGTTAATTATGTACAAAGTATATATTTAGAGAAAATCAATCTGAAAAATTAATCATTTAAAAAATCTAAATTTACTGAACAACTTGAGCCTGTGACACATGAACCATCCCCTTGGCTATCTCCTACATACCCTTCTGGAATTCTCTCTTTGCAAATGTTTGAGTCAATACATGCCTTATTAGTTACATTGTTAATATAGAATTCTTCTTCCTCTTGTGTATAGTCACCAACTAATATGAGGATTTGGTCTAAATCTTGAGCTATATACTTTTCATATTCTTCATTTTCTTCTCCATTGACAAACATATTTATTGAACTTTGATTATTCTCACAATAAGATTTGTTCTCATCTGTAACAAAGCAACTCTCATTAAATTTCATATCTAAAGATGTGAAAAACTCTTCAAGACTTATATTTTCTTTATGAAAGTGTATCACATCACCATTTCCATCATGTAGATGCACATAACCATGTTTGTTAGAGTGAAGACCACTCATATATTTATCTTGCGAAAAATTGAGAACTGTTCCATTGACAACAACTAAAAAATCTGCGTGTGTGTGAAATTCATCTGAGCTATGATCTGTTGGTTGATGAGTTGAATGTGCTGAAGTTGGATTAATATTTGAATATAGAGCAACACTCACACCAAGTGTAATAATTGCAATAATGAGTAAATATAATAGATAATTTCTATTCATATATTATAAAATATTGAAGATTTTATAAATATAGTTATTTTTTATTCATCAATTCTTTTAAATTTACAATAAAATCAATAACATTGTTTGGATCCAACTTCTCTTTATTATATTGAGAAAAAACTAAACTATTGTCATTATTATCTCTTCCAATTCTCATTATAATTTTTCCATTTATTCCATTTTTTAATTTGGCAACTGGTAATCCCAAAGAGTTTAATTTAGTTCCACTAGTTTCATCTGGATTTATATCTCTACTGCCATCTAATTTTAAAATTTTAAATTTTCTATGAGGTATTAAATGAGGTCTTCCTTGAAACAAAATTAGTATTAATTCATCTGATAAATTTTTAAATTCATCATTTAATATTTTGATAAATGATTTTTCGTTTTCAAAATTTCCTAATTTATAATAAATTTCACTATTAGAATCGAATACCTTAATCATTGTTATATTTTTTATATCTCTAAATATATAAACTTATCTTTATCAATTGAGTTATGTGTCAGAAAATATTTTCAGTTTTTGATAGAGGAATGTACAAAGATGCTAAACATTGTTTAAACTGTGGTAGAGTGTTTACAAAACGAAGAAAGTGGAATGATTGTTTTAATGAAGTTAAATTTTGTTCACAGAAATGTAGAGAAGAACATAAAAGATTTAACTAAAATCAAAATAATCTGTTACATCAAATTTAGGGCTTATGAGTCCTTTAGGTGAATATATAAATAATGAATTTCCTATAAACAAATCATAAGATGGAAATCCTCTTTCCTTTAATTCATCATAAAAACAACAAGGAATTGAACACCTTCCTTTACCATCAATTTTATAAGTCATTAGCGCTTTTCCACCTTCACTTAATAAATGCTTCCCAGATAATCCTAACAATACTGGTGAATACTCCTCGCTATTAAATACAATATATCCAACCTTACACTCTCCTTCTTTATTTTTATTATTTTTGTTGAAATTTGGATTTATTAAAATTCTTTTATTATCATCAACTTTTCTTGTTCTATGGAAGAAATCTTCATTTAATTTATCAAGAATATTTTCTAGTTTATCTAGAGGGAAGGTTGGAGTAGTTTGAGCAATATTGTTGAGTATTATATTTTTTTCCATTTTACTTTAATATAGTAACAATTTAACATTTATAAAAATAATTTAAAATTTAGCTTAAATTTAGAAATTATTCTTTGTTAATGGTGATTATTCAATCTTGGTTTAATTATTTTAATGGAAGTTCTCTTTTTTGTTTAATTATGGACGTAAATATTAATTAAAATATTATAATCTCAAAGTAAACTAATAATATTGAAATTATTAAAAGATGAACGAGGTTACCAATACCTAGGGCTAATAAAGTTAACTTTGGACTATATTTAACAATTCCAGCACTTGCTGATATGAAATCAGTTGGAAGAGGAAGTGGAAGAGATTGAAAAAAAGTTATAATATAGAAAATCTTCCATTTTGAGTACTTATTTATGTATTTTTGAATATTTTTGAAATATTTACTATATTTAGTTTTATTTGTAATTTCACTTCCTATATATCCCAAATAATAAAAAAATGCATCTCCTATTGTGAGTCCAATTGCAGATAAAACTGAGAGAAGAATATAATTACTTCCTCCATATAAAAATAGTACAAATAATGCATAAAATGAAGCGGAAGTGAGTGCTGATACACCTCCAAATGTTGCGATTAGAAATATGATTATATAAGAGTTATTGATCCCAATTTGAGAAACTATTGAGCTCGCTTCTAATTGAGAGACTATAATAATATAGATTGTAAAGAGTATCAAAATTAAAGAAAATTCAAGTATTTTTTTAGTATGTATTTTCATCTTACAATTATTTATCCTCTATGAAGCATTTGATCAACAATTTCTAAACTTTCAAAAAAATAATCAATTTCATCAATTGTATTATACATCGCAAAACTCACACGCAGTGTTGATTGAACTCCTAAAACTTCTAAAAGTGGTTGAGCGCAATGTGCTCCTTCACGAAGTGCAATTCCTCTCATATCCAAAAGCGTTGCTACGTCATAACAGTTGTAATTTTTATACGTAAATGCAAAAATTGGACCTTTTTTTGAACTATTTGTTGTTCCATATAATTGTAATCCCTCAACTGTGTGTGCTTTTTTGAAAAAATGTTCAATAAGTTGTTGTTCATGATTTTGAATAGATTTCAAATTAGCTCCTTCAATAAATTCAATTGCTTTTGAAAATGCTATTGCTCCACAAATATCAGGTGTTCCTGCTTCAAATTTATGATAATTCGTTTGATATGTTGATTGATTAAACGTGACTTCTTCAATCATTCCTCCTCCATATTCATAAGGTTTCATAGTTTTGATGAACTTTTCTTGTGCAATAATTGCACCAACTCCTGTTGGACCATAACATTTATGCGCTGAGAAAGTAAGTGCGTGACATCCAAGTGTTTTAAAATCAATTTGCTCATGTCCAACAATTTGCGCAGCATCATAAAATAAATACGCGTCTTCATAGTAACGTGCAACTTGTTTAATTTTTTGTGTATTTAATTTTTCTCCCAACACATTTGAAATCAATGGGAGTGCTATAATTTTTGTTTTCTCACTCACTAAGTTTTCAAATGCAATATAGTCAAATTCTTGTGTTTGAGTTAATGGAACAATTTTAAGTACTGCTCCTGTGTGTTTTGCAAGTTCTTGGTATACTACAAAATTACTATGATGCTCAACACATGATACAATAATTTCATCTCCTGGCTTAATTGTATGTTCAATTCCTCTCGCTAACATATTAATCCCATTTGTTGTTCCTCGTGTAAATATACACTCGCTGAGTTTTACTTGAAAGTGCTCAGCAATTGTTGCTCTTGCGTTTTCAAAAAGAGTTGTTGCTTGCTGTGATAAAAAGTGTGCACCACGATGAACATTTGAATTTTGTGTTGAGTAATATTTAACAATTGAGTTAATAACACTTTGTGGAGTTTGTGATGTTGCACCATTATCAAAGTAGACAAGTTGATTGCCATTGACTTTTTTAGTTAAAATAGGAAATTCATTTCTAAACATAATTTATTAAATAGAGCGTTGTTTTTAATTCTTTTTCTCTCTTGAAGAGTTTGAAGAATTTTGAAGTGTAATTAAGTATGAATGGAAACTTATTTATATTAAAAAAGGTAGTGTTTAATATGAATAAAAATACTATTTTGAAAGTTATTGTAAGTGTTCTTCTCTTAATTGGACTCGTGATATTGCCATTTTATATAAATTCTTATGAAAAATTTTCAATGGAAGGCGAGTCTTGTCAGCTGTATTATGCATCTTGCATTTGTTATGGGAGTTATTATGTTGGAGATTCGTATCCTCCTAGCCACGTATGTGGAGGAATTGAGAGATGTTCTTCGATTAATAGAACAGTATGTAGATAAAAAATATATTTATAAATAATCATAACATATAAATAATATGGTAACATCTAAAACTCTTCATGAAAATGATATTAGAAATATTGTAAGAGATGAAATTTCTCAGATAGTTCCTGAGTTTGAAATAATAACTGAGTCTCAATTATCATTAAGAGAAAAAAATTTGTGTTTAGAAGCTGAAGAAGAATACAAAAAGGGAGAAACAATATCTTTTGAGGAAGTGTATGATAAAATTTTAGATGAATAAAAATGTATGATATTCAATTTTCAAAAGAATCATTTAAATTTCTTGAAAAACTTAAAGATAAAGAGTTAAAGAGGAGATTGCTTAAATCAATCTTTCTACTTAAACTGGAACCTTATCCTAAGAATAATTTTAAGCTTTTAGAACCCTACAAAGAAAAAATAAGAATTAGAGTTGGCAAATATAGAATTCTCTATACAGTGAAGGAAAAAGAATTAGTTATTTTAATTATTACTATTGATAAAAGAGGAAGAGTTTACAAATAATCTATTTCTCTTCAAATGCTTCTCTTAATACACTTTCCAGCAGTTTTTGTGCATATTCTTTTGAATTTTTGATCTCTTCTTCTAATTTATCACAATACCGCATCAATTCATCAACTTTTTGGGTTATTCATTGTTGTTTCTATAAATTATTCTCTTTTATTTTTATTTAACTTTTTTGAATCTTCAGCCATTGTAGGCAGACTTGAATTAGAAGGATAACTATAACTTTTTATTTCATCAATTGGGTTTTGTATTTCATTTTCTATCTCAAAGTTGTCAGTTGTCTCCTTAACTTGAGCTAATACAATATCTATTGCATCTTTTTGGTCCTCAGGAGGATATTTGTATTTTGTCAGTAATCGTTTGATCATAACTCTCATTTTTGCTCTTGCAAATTCTCTTTTATCCCAATCAATAGTTTTGTTTTTTCTGATTTGAATTACTAGCTCTTTTGCAATTTCTTTTAAGACATCTTCGCCCATTACATCTTTTATTTCATCTTTATAACTTAGAGCATCATAAAATGCAATTTCATCATCACTTAATCCCATTGAATTTCTTCTGTTAAATTGTTCTTTGAAATGTTTTGCCAAATTAATCATTTCTTCAATAACTTTAGCAGTCTCAATAGTTCTATTTTCATACTTTAAAACAGTATTTTTTAGTATTTCAGAAAATTTTAACTCCATTGCCTTATTATGTTTTGATTTAGTTTTTATCTCATCATTAATGAGTTTTTTTAATAATTCAAATGTCAAATTTTTATGCTCTTTATTTTTCAATTCATCTAAAAAATCATCTGAGAGTACTGAGAGTTCTGGTTTATCAATTCCTGCTATTTGATAGATATCTACTACTTCTTTTCCTGTAATAGCATTATTGAGTAATTCGTTTAGTTTTGTATTATAATTTACTTCAGTAGTTTTATGTTCTCTTGCATTTAATTTCAAAAGGGAAATTCTCACTGCTTGGAAATATTTAATGTCTAAAACTAAATCCCTTGCTTCTTGTGATTGAGGACATAATGAATGAGCTTTAATTAATTCAAATGTTGTTTTCATAAATAATTCTTTCTTTTTTTCTCCTTGTGAGAGGATATGTTCCATTCCATCTTCAATTAGTCTTATTCTTTTAAAGTATTCAACTGACTCATCTTTGAAATCTTCATAGTTAAAATGTTTAAATAATGAGCTCACGATTTCAAATTTATCTTTCATCACATCAATTGCGTGTGAAATTTCTTTTCCAATTACTTCTTTGTCTGAGTCAGAGTAAAAGCTTACTGCTTGTTTTAAAAATTGACCAATTCCAATATAATCTACTACTAAACCTGAATCTTTGTCTTTGAATACTCTATTAACTCTTGAAATTGCTTGAATTAAGTTATGTCCTTTAATTGGTTTGTCAATATACATCGTGCTCACACACGGAACATCAAAACCTGTGAGCCACATATCACGAACGATTACAATTTCTAATTCATCCTCTTCATCTTTAAATCTTTGAGCAATTGCATCTTGTTCTTTTTTGCTTCTAATATGATCTTGAAGTTTTTGTTTATCTGATGAAGCACCACTAAATATTATCTTCATCTTTCCTTTAGAATCATCATCATCGTGTAAATCCGGTTGTAGAGCTTTTAGTATATTATAAAAATCGACACAAATTTCTCGAGACATACATACAAACATTGCTTTTGATTTGAAATTTGATTTTCTTGATTTGAAATGTTGCAAAAAATCTTTTGCAATTAATTCTAATCTATTTTTATTTCCAACTATTGCTTCAAGTTGTGCCCACTTTCGTTTTGCTTGATTTGATTTAGCTTCATCATTTTCAGTTATTTCTTCAAATTCTGAATCTAGTTGAGTCAAATATTGTTCTTCTAAACCAATTTTTGCAAGTCTTGATTCATAATAAATTGGAACTGTTGTTTTATCTTCAACAGATTGTGCCATTGTGTATTTATCAATATAATCTCCAAATACTTCTGAAGTGTTCTTTCCATCTAATTCTAAAGGTGTCCCTGTAAATCCAATGAATTGAGCGTTTGGAAGAGAATCTCTCATATGTCTTGCATATCCTTTAATAAAATCATATTGACTTCTATGTGCTTCATCTGCAATGATGAATATATTTTTCCTATTTGATAATTCATCTGCTTTTACTTTTTCTTTTTCAAGTAAGAATTTTTGAATTGTTGTAAATATAATCCCTCCTGATTCTCTGTGTTGTAATAATTCTTTGAGATGTTCTCTATTTTTTGCTTGATCAGGAACTTGTTTTAATATATCAACAGAACCTGAAAATGTTGAAAATAACTGGTCGTCTAAATCATTTCTATCAGTTAAAACAATAATTGTTGGATTGTTGAATTCATTGATGAGTTTTCCTGTATAGAATGTCATTGAAAATGATTTTCCACTTCCTGTTGAGTGCCAAATGACTCCTACTCTGTTTGAATTTGTAGTTACTGCTTGATGTGATTTTTCAATTGCTTTATTTACAGCAAAATATTGGTGATATGAGGCTAAAATTTTAATTGTTTGTTTTTGTTTATTTTTTTGAATTGTTATGAAATTGTGAATGATATCTAAGAAATGTTCTTTTTTATACATTCCATTAATTTGAGTTTCAATTTGAACAAAACTTTTATTGTGTCTTTTTCCATCTTCTGATTTCCATTGTACAAATCTATCAAATTCTGCTGTTATTGTTCCTGCTCTTGCTTCAAATCCATCTGATATAACTAAGAATGTGTTGTATGTGAATATGTTAGGTATTCTTCGTTGATATGTTTTTATTTGCTCATATGCACTCTCAATTGTTGTTTTCTCATCACTTGGATTTTTCAACTCAATTATTGAGAGAGGAATTCCATTAAGATATACTACTATGTCTAGGCGTTTTTGATTCTGATCTTGAATAATAGTGAGTTGATTTGTTGCTAGAAAATTATTATTATGTATGTTGTGTTTATCAAATAAAAATACTTTTTCATATTTTTGAGTTTTCTCATTATATGTATCTACTCCGTTTAAAATGTAATTGTGAAATTCGAGATTTGCTTCTTCTAATACAGGGTGTGTGATTGCTTGAATTTTTTTAACAGCTTCATCTATTTGTTTTTGAGTTTTATTTATGTTGATTTGTTTTAACTGAGCTTTTAATCTATTTGTGAGAATAATATTTGCATGGTTTTGTTCTCTCTCATTAATTAAATCGGGTCCAAATAAATATTCATATTTTAACGATTTGAATAATTCAAGCACTGCTTGTTCTAGAGAATCCTCATTAAACTTCATTTATAAGAGAATTTAGTTGTTTTATATTTAAATAGTTACTGGTTTAGACTGATTATTGTTTTATGATTTTAAAATTATTATATTTAAACAGGTATTGGGAGATATTAATATATTTTATTTGTTCGGCTTTACAAATTGTTGGAATTTTTAAAAACAAATTTTTATTATATTTCTCATTTGTAGTTTCGTTTGTTACAATTATAGGTGTTACATTTAATCTTGTCTTTTCTAAATGTTTTACTAATTCTATTAAATATAAATCTACATATTTATCAAGAAACTTTTTCTTTTCTGAATCAAAAACTCCATTAAATTTTGAATTTTTATGTGCTAATTTTTCCAAAAAAAAAGTTTCTTCAACTTTTTGACTTAAAAAATTAGTATCTACTGACTTAATATTTTTCTTAAATGAATCATTTCCTACTAATTCTCCTTCTACTTTATCAATTACTACGACTTCTTCTGATTGAATTTTTTCTAATAAAAACGAGTACAACTCTTTATTATCATTAGAATAATATTTAAAATAATCTATTAATGCACAGGTATCAAAAATAAATACAGGACTCATTTTTTAGGTAATAACCTCTCAATTTCAAACTCTTTAATTAGTCCATTTTCATAATTGATCATTAATATATCTTGAAAAAGTCTTGATTGTTTAGGTTTTGGTTTGGTATAAGGTATTTGTTTTTTGAATTCTTTAATATTTTCATCAGTAATTTCAATCCCTTTTTTATTCATTTCAGACTTTATTTGAGATTCTCTTTCTTGTTTTTCTAGTTCTTTTTTTGTTTGAACATTTTTCTCTATTTCTTTGAGTTTATGCTCATATTCTTTATGAGAAATTATTTCTTGTTTTCTTAAATGAGTATAGAGAGCTGAATTACTTAAATATGTTTTTTGATATATCTCTTCTACATTTGTTTTAG
Source organism: uncultured Methanosarcinales archaeon (assembly GCA_964621065.1). GTDB lineage: Archaea > Nanobdellota > Nanobdellia > Woesearchaeales > UBA583 > UBA583. The sequence goes on from CAZULG010000001.1 coordinate 27,793, forward strand.
TTAGATTTTCTTCAAAGAGTAAAAAATTAAATGCAAACTCATTACACCATTGCTCTACTTTATTAATTGAGATAATTGGGTACTCTATTTGTTCGACTTCTTCAATATCAAGTAAATGATGTCCTAATTCGTGAAGTAGAGTAAATATTTGTTTTCTAGGATAATCTTTTTCTCGTTTAACCACTATACAATTTGGTTGTATATAACATCCGTTAAAATTAATATTTTGTTTGGAATTTGGTGAGTCTACATGTTCAAATACTATTACATTTAGCTCATCAAGTATTGTTATCATATTTTTAATGAATACTTCTTCATTGTTTGATTTTGTAGTGTTTAGTTTTTCGTTATTGAGTGTTTTTTTACTGATTTGTTTTGATTGTTTTAATTGATGTTCTATTTCTTCACATTTTAATCTTATTGATGTTGCAACTTTTTTTGGATTATCTCTTATATTATAAGTATCTAATTTTCTTGATAAATCATAATCAATATTTTTAGCTAAACTTTGAATTTCTTTTGATAATTGTTCGTAATTATCAATTACTTTTCTGCTATATAAGTCTAAATTAGTTTCAAATTGATTATTTTTTCTTAAAAATATTGAAGAGTTAGTATTTGTTATATCATCTCTTCTATAATAAAAACTTAGTCCTTGATTGAATACTTTATCTATTTTTTTAAGCGTTTGAATTTTCACAGGGTTTTGAAGATCTTTTTCTTTGATTTTTGTCAGTTCTATAAATTCTTTTTGCGTGAGATTAAATTTTTTAAGAAGAAAGTTTAGTCGATTATAATTGAGAGTAAATGTTGTATTATTACTCAAATTATTTAAAGAAGCTACAAGAGACATATTTTCAAAGAGTTATTAAAACTTATAAATTTTTGTTATTATTTGAAGAAGAGGGGAATTATTCTAAGTCTTCTTCATCAAATCCTTTTACATTACTTTGATTTAATAAATTTACTTTTGTGGACTCTATTTCATCTATTTCATCCTGAGATTTGTATTCCTTAACTTCATACTTAGGAGAACTGATAATTTTCAATTCTCCTGTGATTTTATTTTTATCAATTTCTCTCCCTGTAATTTCATATTTTAAAATGACTTCTCCTTCCTTCTCACATTTAACATAAATTTCAGGAAATCTTGTTGGAAAATGTTGATCTGCTTCTTCACACCAGTACTGAATGCGATTATTTGAACTAAGAAATACATTTTCACTAGGCTCAATTTTAGAATAAGACTTAATTTCAGGAAATTGGTTTTTATAAATATTAGGATACTCTCTAATAAAATTAAGTTTGTTTGATATACTTTCAAAGGTGATTCTTACATCTTCAACTCTTATATTTCCTAAATTATTAAGTTTAATTTTAAAAGGTAGGAATTCTTCCTCAATTTCCTTCAAAGCTTCTTCTTCAATTTGAGTTGGACCTTGGAAGAAATTAAATTTTCCTGATATTATAGAAGATAGAGATGAGCTTGGAAGACTTATCTTTTTTAATTCCTCTTTTTCTTCTTGAGTTAAGTCATCTTCTTTTTCATCTTTTATGAGTTTTCGTTTAGTAATTGTTGAATTTATTTCTATTTCTTTCAAATCATTATCAAATACTACATCTAATTTTGGTTTATTATCTTCAAAATGTTTAATTTTGTCAAGTTCTTCCTTCCAAACCTTGTAGGATGAATATATTAAAGCTAAAACAAAAAAAATGACTGTTATAATAAAAATATACTTATCTGAAAGATTTACTCCAATTTTTAATGAAAAATCAAAATATGTATTAACTAAACCTAAAATAGTTGGTATAATACCTATAACAGTAACCCAATTAGAAAATATTTTCTTCAAATAATATATTAAATCATTCATTCTTTACTCTAATTTCTCCTCTCATTAATTTTGGAAGTAAAACATCCCTTGTATTTTGAAGATATTGAATTTCATTTAAGTTATCAATATAATTATTAAAAAAATTTGAATATATCTTTTCAAATTCAATTAGTGTATTTTTATTAGAAATCAAAAGAGAGATATTTTCTATTTCAGTAGAACTGATATTTGGTTGTGCTGAACCAATTGCTTTGTCTCTTATTTTTTTCAAATATTCATTGGAGTTGAAAACAATATATGAGTATAATAATCCATAATCAAAAATTTGTTTAAACATTCCTACTCGTTGATTTAATAATAGTTTATAATTTGATTTTTGAACAACTCCTATTTTCCCTATTTCTGCACCAGTCATTGCAATTAAAATATCTTTTTCTTTAATTATAAATTTTGAATCTAAGTTTTGAATTGAATTATCATCAATAAATCCAGAATCTGTTAGGTTTACAATTCCTCCTGAAATATTTTTTATTTTGATTAATCTACTCTTACTATATTTAACAAAATCTTTACTCTTAAATGCATAACCACTCTGGATTTTTACTAATTCTCCTAATCTTCCGGCTCTCCATCCCTTTGGAATTTCTTTTCCTAATTCTTCACAAAACACCATTTCTCCTCCATTTGATTTATATTCTTCTCCATTTTCATTTGGAAATTCAAAATCAACAAACCACCTTTTAAAAAGTGTTTTTCCCATCTCTTCAAGTGTTTGATTAATGTGTTTATTCATTTCAATTTTTGAGTCTAAATCACTTAAGATTTTCGCAATAGATTTTTGTTCTTCAATGGTTGGAGGGAGAGGAATATTGACTTTTTCTAAAATACTAACATATAAGTTTTTTTGAACACTTCCAACTGCCTTTGATTTTAGTTCTTCTCGAATCAATTTCAAAAAATTTAATATATATTTAGTTTGATTTTTATCAATTGGATTAATATTAATGATTGCTCTGTTTCCACACATAAAATCCTTCAAAACTCCTAATTTTCCAATTGTCCCAGACTTACTTATTGCAATAGACTCAGGTTCAAACAACTTAGCACTCTTGCCTGCACTTTTGAAACCTTCTTTAGAAAGCTTTCTACTTGTGTCATAGATAAAAGTATCATTTAAATCATTAACTCTTAACCATTTAATTTCATCACCAAAAAAATTTGGATTCGTTTGAGAAGGATTTACATATCCTTCTTGGAATTTACAAAGTTCTCCTAACTCCTTAACTTCCCAATCATGAGGGATTTTTCCAATTTCAGTATCTTTAAATTCTGTTTCTTTGTAAGTGTTCATTTTAAAATCCTCCAATATCCAGCTTTTGTTGAACCTTCTCGCTTAATTATTCCTCTATCAACTAATTGCTTCAAATTATATTTAATCCCATCTTCAGATATTTTCTCAATTATTAAAGAAAGTTCTTTTCTTGTAATTTTAGGATTTTTCTTAATTTCAAGTACTATTTTTTTCTGAATATCACTTAATATTTCTTGGGTAGTTTCTTGGGTAGTTTCTTGGGTAGTTTCTTGGGTAGTTTCTAGGTCTTTTTCTAGGTCTTTTAATCCCTCATCTTCTTTAGTAGTACTTAAAAAAAACTCAATAGTGTAATTATCAATATCATTTCTAACAACAGGCTCTTGTTTATACAAACTCAACCAACCATTAAACATTTTATCAAATCCATATCCAGCATTTTCAGCTAAATCAACAACTCTAAATATTTTAGTAATAATGGGATTTCTAGGAAGAGAAATATCACAACTCCTTAAAATTTCATATGGTTTTGGTAAAGAACCAGGGTTAAAAAATTCAAATCTATTTGAAAACACTCTAATTCTAGGCTTCATTGGTGAAAAATAATCACTATGAATTAACAAATTAACTAAAGCTTCTCTAATTGCTTTAACCTGTGGTTGATTCTCAACTCTATGAGGTCCACTCATTTCAAAAGGAACATCAATTTTTTTAATAATCCTCTCATAAATAGCAAAAAAATATTCAAACAAATTTGAATGTTGTGAAAGTCTAAACTCATATCTACGAAGAGAATCACTATAACTTGTTCCCATAATTTCTAAATAATCAACTCTAAAATCAACAAAATATCTAGAAATTGAATCTTCACTTCCAAAAACTAATAAACCTCCCAATGTAACATGTAAATTTTCATCTAAAACTCTAAGTTTAGTTAAAAAATCAATATCATTTAAAGTATTATATTGATGTTCAGGTTTTAGATTTAATAAATATTGACGAAACCTTGAAATTGTCTCTTTATTCAAATCATCAATTCTTAAATTTGTAATCTCTCTATCCTTAGTCCCATAAGATGAATTTCTATACAAAGAATCAATTTCTTCTTGAGTTAATCTCTGATCTCCTGAACCAGTTCTAATAAATGTATTTTTTAAAGAATTAAAATAAATAGGTTTCTTTTCAGCTATTGGAATATAAAAACCTAATACAATGTTATCTTCAAATTCCCATTTTTCACATTTTGGAATTATTTTTTGATTAAATTTACCAACTCTTAGAGCAGTTGTAAAATCTTGTTCAATTTTTTCAGGATGTTTAACTCCAGTAATTTCAAAATTTTTACCTTTTTCACTCACTCCAAAAATTAGCCAACCACCCGAAGTATTTGAAAATGCTGAAACAGTTTCCCAAGAAGATTTAGGAATTGAAGAATCACAAGTTTTAAACTCCAAATCCTCCCATTCAATCCCTTCTAGATGTTTAACTAATTCCTCTTTTTTCATTTTTCTTATTAATATTTATTGCTTATTTTATTAGTAACTGTTTTTCCTATTAATATAAAACACCATTCTTTATTAGTAAGACTAAATTTTAAATCCCAATCCTTCTAGATTCTTCTTGATCTCTTCTTCTAACTCATCAGATTTTTTAAACTGCTCAGATAACTCATTAACCAATCTCCTCATTTTATCTTCATATGGCTCACTATCCTCCTCTTCATCTTTTACACCAACATATCTTCCTGGGGTCAGTACAAAATCTTGCTTAGAAACTTCATCAATGCTCACTGATTTACAAAATCCTTTAATATCTTCATAGTCTTGTGAATTTTGCCAACTATGCACCGTTTGAGAAATATAGGAAATCTCATCAGAAGACAACTCTCTTAATCTTCTATTAATCATCTCTCCCATATCACGACAATCTACAAAGAGTATCTCATTTGTTCTCTTCTTATCTCTATTCAAGAACCACAAACATGCAGGAATTCCTGTGTTATAAAATAACTTATCAGGCAATGCAACAATACACTCAACTAAATCATCTTTAATGATTTTCTTTCTAATCTCACCTTCTCCAGCAGTATTTGAAGACATAGAACCATTTGATAATACAAAACCAGCTTTTCCTTTTTGAGATAAATGATAAATAAAATGTTGAACCCACGCATAATTTGCATTTCCATTCGGAGGCATACCATACACCCATCGAGGATCCTCTTGTAATCTATTAGCCCCCCAATCTGAAATATTAAACGGAGGATTTGCAATAATAAAATCAGCTTTCAAAGACGAATGTTGATTAAAATGAAAACTATCATCAGCTCTCTCTCCTAAATCATGATCTAATCCTCGAATTGCTAAATTCATTTTACACAATTTCCAAGTAGTAGGATTACTTTCTTGACCATATATTGACAAATCTCCAACTCTTCCACCATGAGCCTCCACAAATTTCTCACTCATTACAAACATTCCTCCACTTCCACACGCAGGATCATAAATTTTCCCCTCATAGGGTTCTAAAATCTCAACTAAAAGTTGAACAACGCTATCAGGAGTATAAAACTCTCCTCCGCCCTTTCCCTCAGCTGATGCGAATTTTCCAATAAAGTATTCATAAATTCTTCCCAAAATATCTTTACTCTCTTCATACGATTTTCCAGAATCAATTGAATGAATCAAATCAACAACTTCTCCAAGAACAACCTTATTCAACTCAGGTCTTCCATAATTTCGAGGCAATACATTTCTAAGTGTCTTATTATCCTTCTCAATTGAAATCATAGCATTATCGATAACTTCTCCAATCTCAGGAGTTTTTGCCTTCTCAACAATATTTGACCATCTCGCATCTTTAGGAACAAAAAAGACATGATGAGCGAGATACTCATCCTTATCTTCAGGATCTGCATATTCTTCAGTTTTAATTCTCTCATAAATATTCTCAAAGGAATCAGAAATAAATTTTAAAAATATTAAACCCAAAATAACATGCTTATACTCAGAAGCATCCATATTATTTCTCAACTTATCAGCTGCAGCCCATAATTTAGCTTCCAATTTTGAATTTTCTTCAACCATACAAAAATCACAATAATTTTATTTATAAATTATTGTGTTAATAAAAATAGAATTATTCAAAAATAAAAATTAAAAAATATAGCTAAAGTGTTAAATACTCTCTACTCCCTCTCATCCCAGCAGTATATACTGCCCTAGAATCAAAGTAATCAATCTGATTACTCCTTCTATTAACATTATACTGTACTGGTTGTCTATCTTCTAACATTCCAATAAAATAAATGTATGGACATAAATCGTTATTCTCAACTTCTGGTTTTAAATCTAATATTTTAATTAATGACATAATTTATTAAGGAATACAATTTATATAAACATAAAGGTCAACAAGATTTGTAAATTTATATTTTTAAACCCTATATTTCTAAAATAATGACAAATTAATAGAAATATTATTCAAGAGCGTAGCTCTTAGACACTTCTACTCATCTCTTAAATTAGCGTTAATTTATTCAAAATTAATGCTCCCTTGAGAGACTATTCGTCCCTCAAATTATCCGCAGGATTTACATTTGCAGCCAAATACGCAGGATATGCTCCAAAAAATCCTCCAAACAAAACAGTTGCAATTACAGCTCCTAAAAAATACACCCAACTAAACACAACTGGGAATGAAAATCCAATGCTGTTTAACACAACATCACTCAAAATTTGAGCAACCCAAAATGAAGTTAAATAACCAATAATTGATCCAACAATACTCAAAATGACACTCTCAACAATATACATATACACAATTTGTGAATTTGTAGCGCCCATCGCCTTTTGAACTGAAATCTCATTAACTCGCTCCAATACATTAGAGTACATCGTATTCATCACATTAATTCCACCAACTACAAGAGCAATTCCTGCAATCACACTAATGACAATATTGAGTGTGAAAAATATCGCATTAATTTGTTCAAGTGTTTGTTGTGGAGATGAAATCTCAATTTCTTTTGGTTGATTTGGTCGATTAAAATATGAATCAATCTTCTCCCGCTCTGCTTCAATATCTACTCCTTGAAAATAACTCACTCGCACATTTGTAAATGTATCTTGCCCAGATAAATCTTCAATATCAGAAAATGACATTCGCATTGATGAATCAATAAACAAATCATCCTTTGCTTCTAAAATCCCAACAACACGAAAACTCTTTCCATTAGTTGAAATAGAATTTCCAACTCTGAGCTCTCGATTAAACGTATCTTGTGCAACTTTAGCACCCAATACAACAACTCCACTGTCTCCTTGACGAATATTTCTTCCTTGAGCAATTTCAACATTTAAATCCTCATAAATATCATTTAAATCTTCATCAGGATATGCTAAAGCTAAAATACTCTCCTCCTCACGTCCATACTCATAACGCGTAGAATAAAATATTGACCCACTAATATACTTATATCCATCTGCAATTCGCTTCAACTCTTCAATTGTCTTTTGCTCAACACCACCTCCTCCTGGTGGACCATTTTGCTGTGAATTTTCAGGAGATGAAATTGTCAATACATTAAGTCCAAACGATGAAATTTGATTCTCAACACCTTGTGAGAGCCCTGTTCCTGCAAACTGAAAAAAAGTAAATGTGAAAATTCCAATAAAAATACCAAATGTTGTCAAAAACACACGAAGCGGTTTTTCTTGTAAGGTTTTCAAAACTAATTTTGTTAAATCAAAAACTCCCATTCTCTACATAAACAATAAATCAAATATTATTAAAACTATGTATTATCAAGCAAGTTAAGTTAAAAATTGAATAATATTATGAATACATAAACGCTCAAATATTAAAATTTAGGTAAATTCTCAATAGCGACACTTTCCTTTTCAAACACTTCTTGTAAGTCATCAACTTGAATAATTCCAAGGTGAAAATGCATAAGTGAGCGTGAGTTGTGCTCTCCTACTACATAAATTCTAATATTGTTATTCCTCATCCACTCACCTATCACAACTCCAAGCTCAATAAACATATCTGTCCCACCAACATCAGAAATTAAAACAAATACGTCTACATCTTTAAGAGCTGAGACAATTGAGTGGGCAATATGTAAGCACTGACTTGCATTTTCAACATAAGGTTTTTGAACATCTAACTCAGACCAGTCGAATACAATTTCTTCACCTTGCATCTTGAGTTGCTTAGTAATAGATTGAATTTTTTCTTTATGCCTCATTCGAGATGCAAAATACCATTTCATACAAATAGTTCAAATACATTATTTATATAATTTTGTAACATTTTTTATATTTATAAAATATGGACTAACTACTAAGAATAATGAAAGTATAATAAAAATATTCAAAAAATTAGTTAATTAATTCAATTCTTCTTTTTCTTAAGTGGTTTCATTTGAACCTTATCTGAAATAATTGTAGAATTTCCAGTTTCATCTTTGAGTTTTAGAGTAATTTTTTTCTCTCCTGCAAACACTTCATCAATTCCCTTTAAAATATTTTTAACTTTTTTTCGTTGAGCTTTGTCCAAATCATCATCATTTTTCAATAACTCTACTTGATAACGAAACCGTGTTAATACTCCTTCAATATTTGTAATAAACCCCTCAGACGCCATTGAGGAATCAACTGAAATTCTAAATGAAGGGATTTTAATCTCACACGCACCTGATTTAATTACTCGAATATTTAAATCTTCTTTTGATTCTACATCAATTGAATACTCAGCAGGAGTTCCTTCTTCAATAAATTCTAAATCTGAATTTTTGAACCCACACGCTGTGCATTTAATCGAAAAAATCGCAATTGGACCTGTATATGGATCCTCCATTTCATATTCACTAAATGTTGCTTCATGCTTACCACACACAGGACATTGTTGTTTTTCAACAATAAAGATATCTGGATTTTGAGAACTTTGAACCATTATATAAAAAGTGAGAGAGTTGTTTAAAAATGTATTGATTAATTTGTCACTCAAAACTAATTTGAATATTCAAATCATTCTTTTTTGTAAATGATAAACCCATTAGCAAATCTTTTATCATCTTTTATAACAAATCCTTGTTGTTCGATTTTCTCTCGAATATCATCTGCCTTTGAAAAGTTCTTCTCCTCTTTTGCACTCTTCCTCTTCTGAGCAAGTTCTTGAATTTCTTGTGGGATTGAGGATGTAATTTTTGTCTCATCAATGAGTCCAAGAACTCTATCTATCGTATAAAAATACTCATACACTTTTTTAATATCATCTTGATGAATACTACCAAGTGAGTTTACAAATGAGATAATTGAATACACATTCTTCAATGCTTTTGCAGTGTTTAAATCATCACAAATCGACTCATTAAATTCCCTCAAATTCTTCTCAAGTTCTTTATGAAGAGATTCATTTTCTCTATCATTGAATGCTTTAAATTGTAGCTCATATAAAAAATAATGAATCTTATTCAAATTTTGCTGCGCAGCATCAAGTGCTTCAAATGAAATATCTCCTGATTTTCGATAATGTGATTGCAATAGTAATAATCGATACGATAAAGCAGAATAGCCTTTTTCTTCTAGATCTGAGATTAAATATACATTTCCCAATGATTTAGACATTTTCTCTCCTGCAAATGTAATATGACCATTGTGCATCCAAAACGTAACATCTTTAATGCAATGTGAACATGCATTTTGTGCAATCTCATTTTCATGGTGAATCGGAATATGATCAATACCTCCTGTGTGAATATCAATATACTCTCCTAAATATTTATACCCCATGGCTGAACACTCAATGTGCCATCCTGGAAATCCAACTCCCCATTTTGAATCCCATTTCATTGCGTGGTGTTCATGTTTACCACTTGCAAATTTCCACAGAGCAAAATCTTGAGGATTACGTTTTTCAGAATTCACATCAATTCTCACACCTACTTCTTTTTCATCCAATTTTTGTCCACTTAATTGACCATAGTCTTTATACTTTGACACGTCAAAATACACACCATCACTTGTTGTATATGTCACTCCCTCTACTTCAAGTTTTTCAATCATTTCAAGCTGTTCTTGAATGTGTTCAGTTGCTTTAGGCATAACACTTGGAAGTTGAATATGTAGTTTTTCTAAATCTTGTAAATATACATTAGTATAGAACTGAGCAATTTCAAGAGGTGTTTTTTTCTCACTTTTTGCAGCTCTCATCATTTTATCATCCCCATCATCTCCCAATTCATCATCATCAGTTAAATGACCAACATCAGTAATATTTTGAACAGAGTATAAATTATATCCCGCGTATGTAATCACTCTTCTTAAAATATCCCAACTCAGCGCTGCTTTTAAGTTTCCAATATGTTGATACGAATAAACAGTTGGTCCACACGAGTAAATTTTCACAAGTTCAGGATTATGAGGTTGAAATACTTCAACGCTTCGAGTTTTTGTATTATAAAATTGTAATTGTAATTTTGGTTGCTTTGTCATTTTTTATTATTTTTTTATTATGTGAAATCTCAAATTAAGATATTAATATATTTATTTGTTATTTTTAATCAATCAAGTTATTTTATAACTAATTGATTAAGTTATCTTTTAAATTTTTATAGAGAAATAATAGTTACAAACAAAACGCTTTTGTGCTACCAATGTAGGAGATTTTACTTAATTGAGTAATCATATTCTAGTATGTTGTAAATTATTTAAAAAACTATGTGAAAAATTGAAACTACAGATAAGTTTAATAATACCATATTTCATATAATTGTATGGAACAAAGTAAAAAAGTTACAATTCTTTATACAAATTGGAAAGGAGAAACTGCTCAAAGAACAATTATTCCTCAATCAATTGAGTTTACTTCAAATCAGTGGCATACTCAAGAGCAATGGATTTTAACTGCATGGGATGTAGAAAAGAAAAATTATAGACATTTTCCAATGAAGGATATCAAAAAATGGTCTTAATCAGTTTAATATTCTCAAAAAGCCTTTGATTTTTGTTGGATATAAAGAAGTGAAAATGAATCAAGTTAATATACTTTTCCTCTAAAATTAGCAGTTTTTACCCAAATTATGTTTTCTTTTTTGAGTAATTGAAAAATTACTCTTACATCTCCTATCCTTAAACGATAAAATTCTTGATTCTTTTTTATATTTTGCATCTTTTTAATATCTAAATCTAATTTTTTTGAACTTTTAAAGTGTTTAAGTTGTTGAATTTTTAACTTAATTTCATCGTAGTTTTCAAGAGTATATAAAAAATTATCTACGCTTTTCTTAACCTTTAGAATATACATTTTTAGTACTCTACACTATCTTGCTCATCAAATTCTTCATACAAAGAGTCTTTATGTAGTTTTTCTAATTCTTCTTGTTCTTGAATAGAAATTTCTTCGTAGTCATTTAATTCCTCTCTCACTGCTTTTTTGATAAGGGAGAATAATTCGTCTTTACTAATAGTAATCATCTCAGTTGTCATATGTATTATAAGGATTTAAAATTTAAATACTTTTCTAAGATATATGCAAAAAATAACTATTAATACGCTCAAGACTACAAATACAGTCAATGAAAATGTAAATCAGCTTGAATGTAATGATATTTTTTTATTATTTATCTTTGTGATATATATCTAAAAACAAAATTATCAGTTCATCTTCAATATACTCGTAAGAAATTCTAAATGGTTTAGCATAGACTTCTCTAGTTCCTCTTCTAGAATATCTCATTGGTTTTCCAATATGAGGATTTTCAATTATTTTGTTTATTTGTTTCAAGATTGCTTTTTGATTATTTGAGTCTAATTTTTGAAATATTTTATCAAACCTTTTATCATATTCTACATTAATCTTCATCTTTAATCATAGATTCTAAATGTTTAACAAACTCTTTTGCTCTCATTTTCGTGAACTCTCCTCTCCCATGTGCTTGATACGCTTTTTCAGTTCTCTGTGCAAATTCTAAATCTTCTTGTTCTTGTTCAATCATTTCCTTAATCATCTCCTTAATTGCAAGATTTTTGCTCTTTATTCCTCGTTGAGCTTTAAATACATTAAGAAATTTATTTTCTTCTTCAGTTAAATTAATAATCGCTTGCACCATTTTATAATAAAATATAATATTTTATAATATATAAATGTATTGGAGGATTAAAGAATTGAAAAAAAATAGAGAAGGTTTAATTAATAATCTCAAAATTTTTGTAATTAGAGTAAACTATTGGAGAGGGTAAATTTGAGTAATTAAAGACTAGTTGGATTTCTTTTGCACTATTTGGTTGAATTGTAATATTGCTGACATTTTTTATCAATTTTTTCCCCGTAATAGAATCAAATCCTATCCTCTGAGGATCACCTTCTGATACAAATAAAGAAAAGTTTGTGATTTGAATAGTTTCTGTATCATTAAAATTTTCTATGACAGATTTTGCAAGCCATGTAACATTTGTATCAATTGAATTAGGATTTGGAACACCTATAATTTGTTTTTCTACTTCTATCACAATAGAAGGATGTTTTGTATCTAAGACCTTTTTTTTGGTTTCGTTAAATAACTCTTGTAAGTCACTTATTCTTTCATCAATAATGTTATTATCTGTTGGAATATCATCACAATAGGTTTGAGTGGATTGTATTGAATTTTGTATATTGATTAGACTACTTGGATATAAAATAGAATTATTCAAGTTTATCTCTACGAAGTCTATTTTTGAAGAACAGTAATCTACCATTTCTTGAATTTCTGCTTTTCTCTCTTTTTCTTTTTCTTCCTCAAGTAATTCTTCTTTTATCTCATCCTTTATGTCATTTTTAAGTTCGTCAATATCGATATTTTCACTTAGTTCTAATTTTTCATCAAGCATATTTTCTGTATTAATTGTAACATCACTGTAATCACGATAATCAGTATCAAACTTATTAGCACACTTTGATTTCACATCCTCTAAACTCTTAATATAATTTGTATAATCAGAGTTTGTAATGTTGTCTTCATTTTCAACATCAGAATTCAAATTTTCTATATCGTTTATACAGCTACTTGAAATTGATTCATCAAGATTTAATTTTTCATCTTCTAATTTTATAATAATATCATCCACTCTTTCATCAAAATTGTCTGAATAACTATCAGTATTTTCAAAATCAGAATTAAACGAAGTCTCACAAGTATCTATAACTGAATTTATTTGAGATTCTATTTCTGAGATTTTTTCAAATTCATTATTGTTAATTTTTTGATTTGACTTTAAAATTAAATTGTTGCAGACTTTTTCAAATATCATATATTCAATTTGTAGAGTATTTATTGTTTCTCCATTGTCATTATTACTATCATTACTACTTATATTTAGATTATCAATTCTACTAGAAATATTTCTAATCTCTTGCATAAGTTCTTCATTTTCTCTCTCTAAGTAGTCGATATGTTCATCCTGTGAAAAATTATCTGATAATGTTGAACATCCACTGAAAATAAAAATAAGAAAACTAAGAATTAAGATATTAAAAAACCTACTCATACGCTTTTATAGTAATTCAAATTTTATAAACTTACTTGTAGCAAAATTAAGAAGTATTCTAGCAACTTCGTTGCTAGTATTAATTCAAGCTGCGAAGCAGCTTAGTCTACGAATAATAATATACTTCCTCAGAAGTTATCACTTCCGAACCTTGTGAAAGGAGACATTCACTTTGTTCAATCTCCTGATTATTTTCAAGCTCCTAAGTTCAAGCTGCGAAGCAGCTTAGTCTACGAATAATAATATTCTACGGATTGTCTCTGCTCATTGTCTTTAACAGAGTGCTTCTTATTAATTCTCGGTCGTTTTGTATGTTCTTCTCATCCAGCTTTTTTTACACCGTTCGTTTTCAACTCACTCAAAAAAAGTTGTGCAAAAAAACTGCTCTCGCTACACTCAAGCCCCTAAGTTCAAGCAACGAAGTTGCTTAACTAAGAATAATAATATTCTCCGGATTGTCTCTGCTCATTGTCTTTAACAGAATGCTTCTTATTAATTCTCGGTCGTTTTGTATGCTCTTCACGCCTAAACGTAATATCAACTCCTTTTAAGAAATGATTCATCCCATCTCGCATCCCACTAGGAGAGTTAGCAACTCCTCTAATACTTGGCTCTCCATCAAATACCATCAATCTGTGTGACAAATAATCCATAAAAATTAAGTCATGATCAATCACAAAACACGCTTTCTCTTTAAGTTCAATAAAATTTTTAATCACTTTTGCAACCACAAGTCTATCCTCTACGTCTAAAAACGCAGTTGGTTCATCAAGTAAATACACCTGAGCGTCTTCCAATAAACACCGAGCAATAGCAAAACGCTGTAACTCTCCCCCTGATAATTCATTAATTTGTTTCTCCTCTAAATTGTGGATTTTTAACGGGTCTAACACATACAATTTATAGAACGAATCAGTATAATTATTCATCGCACCCAGAACAGACATCACTAAATCATCTTGCTTCTCAATTAACTGCTCTTTATATGAAATCACTTTCCCATCAAGACCAACTTCATTAACATGCTTCATAAATGTTGATTTTCCAAGAGCATTTCTACCAATAATTCCAATAATCTCTCCTTTTGAAATATGACCTGCTTGAATCTCAACTTGAAAATCTCCTCGCTTAACAATTTCTTGAGGCCAACTTACATATGCAGATCTTACTTGCTCATCTAACACACTCTCTTTATTAAACGAAATTGGTTTATCTCGAAACTGAATATTCTCATCTTTTGAGTACCCTTCTAAATACTCATTCATTCCCTGACGCGCATTTTTAATATTTGTCAACTTTCCATATACACTTGGCTGACCATACATTAAATGAATATTATCAATTAAAAAATCTAAAATTACCAAATCGTGCTCAACCACTAACGCTGATTTTTCGCCAACTACTTCTTTAATAATTTGAGCAGTATTCAATCGCTCATACACATCCAAATAGTTTGTCACTTCATCTAATACATAAAAATTTGCATTCTCTTTCAATAAACACGCACAAATTGCAACACGTTGCAGTTCTCCTCCAGACAAGTGTGAAATGTCACGCTCAAGTATTTGCTCAACATTTAAACTCTTCGCTCGCGCTTTAACTTTTTCTTCGTTACTCTCAACTCTGTGTAGTAAATTTTTTACAACTCCTTTAAATTTTTGAGGAATTTGAATGATTTGTTGTGGTTTAAACGCAACTGTAATATCTTGGTGCTGCAAAGATGTGAAATATTGTTGCATAATTGTTCCTTTATATTGACCAATAAGTGCTTTAAAATACTCTTCTTTTGTCTCATATGTATTTTCAACATCTCCAAAATTTGCTTGAATAAGACCTGCTAAAATTGAAATCACTGTTGACTTTCCAATTCCATTTTTCCCCAAAATACCAACAATTTTGCCATCTTCAACATAAGGTAGATTAAACACACGAAACCCATTTTTACCATATTGATGAATAGGAGGAGTTTTATCTTCATCGGGTAAATTAATAATTGAAATCGCATGAGGGGCAGCTTTGACGCAAATCCCACACCCTATACATAATACTTCATCAATTAAAAGCTTCTCTCCTTCAAAATACATACAATCAGCTCCTCTACGATTTACAGGGCAGAGTGATTGAATATGTTTTTTTTCACTCATAACTTTTAATTTTTCATTATTTATAACAGCAAGTCTTGGCATTTTTTATCTATTCAATTAAATAATGAAGAATTAATAAATGTTTAGTAAAAAAATTTGATATATTTAATTAATCCTAATTATTTAGTTTTTACTATTCTCCTTGCAATTTGCTCATTACTTTCTCCTTGACAACTCTAAGCTCCTCTTCATCACGCTCTTGACCTTCTAAATTCAAGTTCACATTATCTCCTTTATATCTTGGAATAAGATGAATTGCAAAATGTTGAATTTGTTGGCCTGCTGCTTGTCCGTTTGGAATAATAATTGTCACATCATCACTTTTTAAACTCTCTTGAAGCAGTTGAGCAATTTGTTTTGCGAGTACTTGAGCTTGAGATAACACTTCATCTGGAACAAGAGACATCATTAAATAGTGTTCTTTTGGAATTAAAATTGTATGACCATTAGTAATGGGATTAATATCTAAAAACGCTAAAAAATTATCATCTTCATGAACAGTCTTGTTTGGAATTTCACCACGAATAATTTTACAAAAAATACAATTCTCTTTCATTAACTCAATTCGTTTTTGTAACTCTTCTTGTGAAATTTGAGATTGTTGTTCCTCTGACATTTATATTAATTATAATCATTAATCTTTAAAAAATTATGTGTTAACTCATCTTAGTAAAATTCACTAAACGAGGTTATAACATAACTTTAAAAGGAGAAAATGTGAATAAATAATAATGAATTATCAATTTCTATTTTTAAAAAAATTGTATCTTTTTTTTGCATTTTTTGTTCTCTTCTCAATCATCTTAGCGCCTCAGAGTTATGCTATTTGTGAAGTAACATCATTTATTAATCAAACTACTCCATCTCCTCAGGATAGATCTTGCTCTTCAGATGATGGGTATGTTATTACAGATATTACAGGAGATATTTACTGTAGTAATGACCCATTCAATCCTGGAGATTTTGAGTTTAAAAAAATAACAATTGAAAATTCAAATATTAACTTTATCAATTGTAACTTTAAATATGCAAGTGGAGCATCTGAAGAAATCGATATTTCAAATTCAACAATTGCTGGATATGGACTAAAGTTTGAATCACCATCTTCTATTGAAAATAATTTTATTTCAGAATTTACAAATGATTCAACAAATTCATATTATGGTTTTGAGAATAATTTATTCGATATTTACAAAGGAAATGACTCAACACAAGTGTTTGCTCAAGGTGTTGATATTAAAAGAGGTTTTTCAATTCAAAATACTTCAAGTGGAAATTTTACGAGTATTTCTAAATTTAATACATTAAAAACAATTCCCGATGTAATTGGAAGTGTTGATATGTATCATGTGTATGTGCCATTTCAATCGATAACTAATAGTAGTGCAAATAATGATTTTGATAAATCATACAACATTGAATTTGATTTTGATAGTTCAATTGACTCATTGAATTTCTCTTATTCTAATTTTTCCTCCCTTGATGTTATTCAAGAAGTTCAGATTCCAAAAAACTATCCTCCAACACCCCTCATTGCTCAATATATGTATAATCCTACAACAAATTATCAAGAAATTGAAATTAATTTTGATGAATATGTTCAATCGTTAAATATAACAATACTTGATTCAACAAATCAAGAAGTTTTTAATTATTCAGGTGGAGGATTAAAAAATATCAGTTTAGAAAATCTTCCTTTTGATTTAAATGAGAGTGAAGAATATGAAGTTCAATTTGAATACATTGATTATTTTTCAAACGCAGATTTGAAAAGTATTATTTTAAAATCACCAAGTATTAATAACACAGAGTTTGAAGATGAGTTTTCATTAAATTATATATTTAACCAATCATCAACTGCAACGTTAGATGCAACGCTGCAAATTGAACCAACAGCAATCTCAACTCCACTCTCCTCACTAGAATTCTCGTCAACTTCACTCTCAAGCCCATTATTTAATATTACAAATTCAACTCAAATAACATTTAACTCAAGCTCAATATTTACAATTCCAACAAACTCAAGTTTCTATCAACCTCACAAAGGAGTTATTTCATCTTCTGCGTTTAATTCATCTCCTGTTGTACAACTCGATAATTCTTCATTTGCTCAATCAACACGTAATAGAGATGGAAATTTTCAATATTCAATTTCTACTCCTAGAAATGTATTTGAGATTTTAAACAATACTAAAATCACACCTCAATTTCCTGAAGATATTTATTTTAATAAATCATTTACACTTGAAGCATTATATCTTCAAACAAGTGATAATTCACTCATATCTCCCTCCTCGTGTACTATTTACTACAACACACTAACCCCAACACAAACCGTTCAAAATATGACCTTTCAACCATCTCTTTCAACATTTAATACTTCAATATTATTCAGAGAGTTTTACCCACTCCAACAACCCTTAACTATTCAATGTTCAAATGAACTTGGACTTGAGAATGTATCTAATACATTTACAATTAATCAAACAACCCAACCAATTGATAATTTTACAAGTGATATCTCTTACAATCCTAAAAGCCCAGGATCATTTACAACAATTGAAAAAGAGCTCAATATTAGTATTTCATCTCAAGGTTCTCAAAATATTAACTCTAATTTTGATAATGAATACTCAGTTATGATTTCTCGAATTGAATATTTAAGAGAGGGATGGAATACGAGCAGAAATTTAACAAATTGGATCAATATTGGAAAAAATGAAGAAGCAAGATTTTCGCATAGCGATCTGAACTATTCTAAATCAATTAGACTTGATTTAGAAAATTCTTCAACTCAACAATTAAATAATAGTTTCATATTTAGAGATATTAAAGATGAAAATGGAGATGCAATTTCTTTATTTGTTATTGTAAAATCTTGTGTACCACCGTATTCAAATGAAGCATGTGAATTTTTCTCTAACTCATCTCAATTTTATATCTTTCAAGACTCAACTCCTCCACTGCTTTATGATTTTGCGCTTAGAAATATGACCAATGATGATAATTTTTACATAAGAATTAATGTTGATGATTTAGAAAGTGATATTGAATACGCAAATATGAGATTTTCAAATGCACATAACACCTCAGACTCATTCTCCCTTCCACTCACAAATTACATTAGTGAAGAACTTGGAATTCAAAATGCACCATTAAATAGTATCTCATCAATTGAAGAAGGAATTTTATATAATCTCTCAATTAATACTTCAAATAACAATAACATTGCAAATGAAAATCTTGATATTCAAAACCAACTGCTTCTTGATAACCAGCCGCCTAGTAATTCAAGTCTTCAATTACTCGATACATCTTTATACAATACTTCACATAATAGATTTTACACTAACAATGGAACTCAAGTTAAGTTTAATATAACATCTGGATTTGATAATTTTATTGGATATCAAAATAATAGTGGAATTAGTCACTACAATCTTACACTATATTCTATGTCAAATGATTGCTCAATTCGAGAAAATCAATCAAACTCAATATCAAACAATATTAGTGATAATCAAACCCAAATTATAACTCTCAATATGACTCAAGACACGTGTAATGAGCTTGAACTTGTTGTGTTTGATAACGCTGGAAATCAAGAAGTTGTGGATACACTTGAAATAGTTGTTGATACAACCCCTCCAACATTTAATAATGTAGATGGACAACTCAAAATATCACCTATAGGCTCTAACAGCAAATTTTTTAACAGAGATAATCTCAACAAAGACTCAGTTTTATTTAGTTATCAATACGATATAAGTGATGATTTAACACCTTTAAAGGAAATCACAGTTAATTTGTATGAGAAACTTAATACAACTGGAGCATCTTCTAATTTAGTTAAACAACTTAATGTCTCAACTGATTCAAAACAAATTGATTTTACGCTTAGTAATTATTCATTTAAAGATAATCGAAAGTATAAAATTGGAATTGTTGCAGAAAATTTTGCTCAACTGCAAACTCCTCAAATTGAATCTTCTGAAATATTTCTAGGATTAACATCCTCTCTCAATATTACACCAAAAGGATTTTTACGAGAAGATGATAATTCATTTTATTACTCACCACAATTTCTCAATGGAGCTAATTATCCACTTGAATTTAATAATAATAATCAAGCAGATGTAAGTTGTTCTCTTAATACAATTATTCAAAATTATTCTCTAAGTGATACAAATCAATGCAGTTTAAGTCCAGATAGTTCAATTCTCTCTTGTCAAGCATCTCAAAGTGATATTGAGCAATACGAATACGTTATTGCAAATTGTTTCATCAGTAATGTTGAAGAAGATGTTCAAGAATATTTCTCTAAAAATATCTCATTTACAACTCTTAATCAAACAAGTAGAGCAGATATTGATTTTCAAGTTATCCCAAATAGAACATTTTTCTTTGATAATGAGACAATTGGATTTAATTTTACAACAAAAAATGATAGAGATGATGCTACATATTTATTAGAGCAAACACTCAACTCCCCCACAAATAATATTAGTTCAATGAAATTTAATCAAAAAGGACAAAATTTAACACGAGATAATTTGAGTAATTTTAACACCTCAATCACACCAACTGCGTCTCAATCTTTTTTCATATTTAATAATTCATATAATAAAACTTCACCTGTGCTCAATTTTACATATAATGGACTCATTCCAATATATGAATTTAAATTTAATAATTCTATAAATCAATCACAAATTAACTTGTTAATAGAAAATTTTTTAAGTGAAAATCAAAATGTTGAAGATAAACTAACTACTAATTTAACAGTTAATCTCACAGCACCTATCACTAATAGTTTTACTCTTAACACTTCAAATTTTAATAGAAAATTAGACTTTGATACAAGCATTATTGAACACGAATTTATGATTCCTAATTTGAATAATAATCAACTCACATTTGAAGCATTAATTGATCAGAGTAATAAATTTGAGGATATTTATTTGAAAAATTTAAGCACTTACACGTCTTACTTAAACTATAGCACTTCTAATACATTTAATTTTGAATTTTTTGATTATTTCTCATTTGATAATAATGTGACATTCTCATTCAATTCAACTGATGAGCCAGATGAGCTGCAACTAAACTCATCTCAAAGTTTTAATTTGACACTTGATCCAACTCAAATTAACAAAATTAATTTATCTAAATTCATCATTAACAACAATACACAAATTCCTAGCAGTCTCTATTCTATCTCAACACAAATCTCAAATACTCCTTCAACGCTTGAATACAGTTTAAACAATAATTCTAAAAATACAGTTGAAGAAGAGTTAATGCTCTATTTAAATGATGGAATAACTAATTCTGAGCAAACAATTGATGTAGTTATGAGTGATAATTTTGGATCCTCAGTTTCATTTGAATTAAATTTAAATTGGAATTTAAGTCAAATTAATAGCAGTAGTTATGATATGTCTGAATTCAATACAAATATTTCAAATTTCATTACAAAAAAGCAATCATCTTGGTACATTGATTTTGGTGTGGAGCAGAATATAATCTCTCAAATCTCATTTGAAATCGAAAATTCAACAGTTGAATATCCTCTCAATATAGATGGTAAAGTGAATGATTCAATTTATACTCTTGCATTTACAAAACAAATTTATGATGAGCTCCATAACAAGTATTTCAATGAAGATGTTTATGAAGTAGATATCTCAACCACATACACAACTCCTTTTGATATTGAATTTACAGTTAATGATACAATAGAGTTTGATTTTGATGTGAATGAAAATACTATTTCAGATAGATTTGACATAGATTTAGATAATAATGGTATTAATGATTTAATACAATCAATAATCTATAATAAAAGTCTTGTGTTCAATATTCCTACTTCAAATGTAGAAGAAACATTTAATCTTACAAATACGAGTTATTTTAATATCTCATCTGATGTATTTAATTCAAATATTATAATTTCATGGAATGATAACAACTCAAATGTGTGGGACTTTTCTTCAACGTATGTGAATATAGAAGAAGTTGAAATTGAAAATTTTAATAAAGTTGGTTCAAGAATGAGCATTGATAAGTTCCCTAAATTTGATTCAAAAAAATCAATTCAAGTTCCAAAAATTTCTCAAAATAGTGAGTTACAATATTGTATAGGAAATAACGAAAATCTTCAAACTTCTAGTAGTTGTAGCGGTAGTGATGAATATCTTGTTGAGAGTTGTGACTCATCAATTGGTGGAGGAATTGAATGTGTTGAAGAGTCTAATAGCTTGACATTTACAAATCTCTCATTTACAACTATTGAGACCATTTGCAGTTCTTGTGAAGAAAGTAATGATGACTCCTCTGATGATTCTTCTGGAAATGATAATGATGGAAGTTCTGGAGGAGGTTCTAGCAGTGGTGGCTCTTCAAGTGGTGGAGGCGGAGGAAGTTCTGGAGGAGGATTTGTAACACAACCCGATATTGAAGAAAATAAATCAGATGAGGATGAATCTCAACAAGATGAAGAAAATGGTAGCAATAATGAACCCGAAGAAGTAGAAGAAGTTGATGAAAATGATACTCAAACAACTGAAGATTCTGATAATGAAAACAATAACAATAATGAAGAAAATCAAACAACTACTTCTGAAGAAAATGAACAAGAAAATGCTCAAGATGAAGTTCCCACTACACCTGAAGAAGAGTCTTCAATGTCTACAATATTAATAGCAGCAGTAATTATTTTGCTACTAATAGTTGCTATTGTTGGTGTTTATTTATATCAACAAAAGAAGAAAAAGAAAAGAACATCAGCTCTTAGTGTTAAAAATTATAAACAACAAAGTAGCCTATCTAACGAAAAAACACAAAGACCTTTAACTTCTCTAACACTTAGAGAAAGAGAAGAATTTTTAACTAAAATTGGGCCATTAATCTATAAAAAAACTCCGTTAAGTGTAATTGCAAAGAAATATAATATTTCTACTAAAAAAGATATTCAAGAACTATTAAATATGATATATGTAGACACATTTATTGAAAACATTAAAAGAGAACTTGAGAAAAAAACATTTATGCTTACTCCTCAAATTATCTCAGAGTTGAAAAATACAAAGTGGTTTAATTCTCTCAATCCATGCTCTGACAATTCTTCATATTTAAGAGATTTAGGCTTTTTCATATCTCAATACAAAATAACTCATGTGTTCAACTCAAATGAATTAAAAGAAATAATTACTGATTCTATTTATGAAGAAATATCATCTCAAAATGAAAACTAATATTTATTAAATTTTGTATTTCTTAATAAGAATATGAAAATACTATTTGGATGTGATCATGCAGGGTTTGAAAAAAAACATTTTGTATTTGAAGCGTTAGAATCTCTACACTGTGAATATGAAGATATGGGTGTATATACCAAAGAGAAAGGTGATATGTATCCTAGAATTGCTAAAGATGTGTGCACAAGATATCTTAAAGATGATTCTATGGATTTTGCAATATTAATGTGTGGAAGTGGGACTGGAATGGCAATTGCTGCGAATCGGATAAATGGTATTCGAGCAGTACTCTGTTACGATGAGTATTCTGCTAAAATGGCACGTTTAGACAATAATGCTAATGTGTTGTGTTTGCGCGCTCGAGAATTTGATAATAATTTATATTATCAAATTATTAAAAACTTTTTAGAAACAAATTTTAGTGAAGAAGAGAGACATAAAAAACGAGTTGAACAATTAGATATTGTCAACCACGAAGAATTTGATGAATTTAAGTAATTAATTTAATGAATTATAATATTTGTTTTGTAATAAAAGATTAAAAAAATATTAATTTTGTGGAGGACGTGGAGGCTCATTATTAAAACTACTTTCTGCTTGCTCCATATTTTCTTGACTTGGAGTACTTGGTTGCTCACTTGAGAATCTCTTCATCGCGTCTTGTGTAGACATTCCTCGAATTTGTATATCTCGCAGCGCCTTTGTCATTTCAATTGGTTCTTTATGTTGCCAAATATTTCTCCCAATTGCAAATCCAAACACACCACAATTATCTACTTCTTTAACTTGGTCTAAAAATTCTTGTGTTGTGTTTGTTTTATTTCCTCCTGCCATAAGCATTCTTGCTCGTCCACCACATCGAATTTGAGCTTTCATATCTTCAGGATTCCCATTATATTTCATCTTTAACATATCAGCTCCTAACTCAAGTCCAACTCGAGCTGAGTATTGCAGTGTTTGTGCATCAGTATCATTCTCTACAGCCTCTCCACGAGGATACATCCATGAAGTTACAGGAAGCCCATATTCATGTGCTTCTTCTTGAACATATCTAAAATCTTCAAAAATTTTAGCTTCGTGCTTGCTTCCAACAAAATTTGTAAATCCAATTGCACTAGCTCCCAACTCAACTGCTCGCTTTACAGAACACGTAAGAGGAGAGTAGGGATCATCATGCTTTCTCATCGCAGTTTTTCCATTCACTTTTAAAATTAAATTTGTCTTATAAGAATTTGCATATTTCTCAGCAAGTCCTTTTTGACAAATGAACCCATCAACTTCTCCTTTCTCAGCAACTGAGAATACGTGCTCTGGATTAATTGATGTTTCATCAAATTCATATACTCCATGCTCTAAACCTTGATCTTGAGCTAAGTATAACGCCTTATTATTTGTAGATAATTTCGTTGTAATTATCTTGTCAATTTCTTTTTGGTTATGAAATGAATATCCAAATAGTCCCATATTAATATATATTACAAAATTGTGAGATATTAATACTTTACAACTATTATGTAGAGATAACTTATGAATTAGTAATAACTAAGAATTTGCATTTATTCTACAAATTTAATTAATTCAATTTAATTCTTATTAATTCATTATTAATTCATTATAAACATTGAAATATATTGTGGATAAAATGTGAATATGTATAAGAGTAGAGAGTATTTAATCGCTCTTGCAATTCCAACAAAATACAGATATTTTAAAATTGGGTATTTTGAAGTTCCATAAATAATTGATATAAACTCAATTGGAGAAGGTAAAATATTTCCAAGAATTAAAATAATTCCTCCCCACCTATTAACAATTTGTTCGTATTTGTAGAATTTTTGCTTGAGCCATAATTGTAATAATTTTCTTCCTAAAATTAACCCAATAATATAATTTACAAACATTGCAACACAATTTGCAATCACTAAGAGTAATACAATTAAAATAATATAATTATCAGACATTACATATTGTAAAAATAATAATTCTGAAGGAATTGATACAAAAAAAAGTGTCGATAAAAATCCGATAAATAACAATCCCCTAAGTGTCTTTAAATGCCACTCCCTTAAGACTTCTGAGAATAATGAAGCAAGAGGAGGGTATTGATATAAAATACTATAAAACAAAGATACAAGCGGTTGATGAAATACGTATAATAAAAGTAATATAAAACATAAAATTAAGAGTTTAAAAGAAAATAGTGTGAAAAATTTATTATAGATGTATTGCAAAAATGATTTATAATTTGTTGAATATGTCGTATGTTTAGAATTTCTTCTCGATGAATTATAGTGATTGTTATAAGACTTCTTAGAGTTACGCAATCGATAAGAGTTATCTAAATTATTTGAATCTTCAATTTCATAATATGTATTTGTGTTCCTCTTCCACTTTGAAAATAAAGATTTTAATTTCATCTACTCTTTTATGAGTGAATTAAATTTATAAACTTTAATGTTCTTAAGATTTTATGAAGTATCATATTTATTCTGATGATGTAGTTGATAGACCTCAAGAGGAACCATCTCCAAGAAGAACATCTCAAAATAGAATTCGCTACGAAGATATTGATCAATCGCGATATTCTCGAAGTAATTTTGGTGATGACCCACAACCTCCAAGTCGTACAAGAAGATTCATCATATTTTTACACGTTGTTCTTATTTTAGGAGTGCTATTGTTGATTTACTTTGTTATTGTCTCTCCATTTATTTTTGAAGATGATAATGATTTTCAACTTACAGGAGAACTCTCTAATTTTACTACTTCTTTGAATCAAACAATTGAATTAAACGCTCAAGAATACGAATTAGATATAGATAATAGAACAAATCTTGCAGGAAGTAAAGAGAGGTTTATTTTTTATAATTTCACAGGAGATTTATTTTTACAAAATAATACACTCACGCTTATAGGTTCAACCCCTCTCATTCAAACTCAATCAAGCAAAATTAACGCAAAAAACCAACAAATTACGCTCTCATTTAGAAAAGGAGGAGTCCAATTATTTTTAGAAACTATTTCAATGACTATTTCTAATAAACTAGATATTACCTACTCACCTGATTTATTATATTCAACAAATGAAGAAACCCAAATTTTAATATCTAATTTTAGTGGAACATTCTCTCAAGACACACTCATAGGGCTTCGAGGGAATATAGGTTCATTTTCAATTGAAAATAATAATTCAAAATTGGAATTTGAGTAATTATTCATAATAAAAACTAACATCTATCTTAACTATCCTCAAATAATCTTGCATTAAATTCAAGATACCCAAGATTACCTACTCTTTCAACTAATTCATTAGCTTGTTCATAGTTAAGTCCTCTCTCACCACCCAATGAAAATATAACTTTTCCATGAAATGGATTAAAAAAACCTTCTAAATCTTCTGAAAGTCTTGAAATTTGCTCTAATGTAATTAAATCATCAAGATACACAGCTTTTTTTCCGTTTTTTTTTGTATTTGCACTCAATTCTTGTAATTGTAATTCTTGCTGTCGAGTGTCTTGAAAGTATCTAAAAGGATACCACATATTGGGAGAACCTTCTATAGCTCTTGATGTTTCAGGAATTGTTGAAACATTATCTCTAAAAAAAAATGGTGGTATAGTAGAACCTTTATGAAAGGGAGAAGCTAGTAATAGATAATGTGCGAACATATCAACTCCAGATTCTTCGGTTGATAAACCAATATAAGGTCGAGGCTCTCCACTATGATAACTTGAATTTCTTAGTCTAGTCAATGACCCTAGAAGTTGTCCTATTCTCTTCGATTCAGTAGAAGCAATTAAAATATCACCTGCCTCTGATTCATTTGGATTTACTTGACAATCATCATTAACTTTTAATCCTAAATTTTCAATCATAATAGAATTCAAAAAAATCAGAATTTATAAATATTTACTTTTTAGTAATGAATTTATGGTCTCATATCTATTATTATATAGAAACTAGTAAATCTTCTAATTTATTTCTTCTGCGTTCATCTTTGGGTTCTGCTAAATATTTTATTAATCCATTAGTTTTATCTAAACCATATAATGTAGGATTCCATACAAAAATATTAAATTCATTATTTGTTCTTTGAAATTTTTTTCTTATTCGTGCAATTTGAGATTCATCTTCTTTAGAATTAGCTTTTTCTATATCTATTAATTTCACACCTTTTAAATCAACAATTCGATGATTGTCAATCTCTAGTAATTGTGAGATACTATCCTGTTCTGAATAACCACTTAATGTGAGTATTGAAACTAGACCTATTCCTCTATTCATCATAACACTCCTTGAATCACTCTGCCTATGTAATCGAAGCAGAGTATCTTGATTACTTCTTAAAATATTTATATCTTCAATTCCTTGTGTTGAATAGTGTGCAGAAGCCAGAGTAAGTCCACCGTACTGGATTCCTAAAATACAATCATTACAATTTCTATCAAACTTTTTTTTAACATCTTCAAGATTAGAATTTATTAATACTGGAGCATATTTCCCTTTCATAAGATAATTAATTAAATCAAATTTTTAAATGTTACTACTAACATTAAAAACTCTATCCAACACACAAATCTTCTTTTAATATTTCAAGAACTTCTTTATGCATTGATTTAGGCAAACCTATTGAAATATATCGCGTTCTTCCATATCGTCCTTTGGAAACAACTTTTTCATTCACAATTCCTAAAACATCTAATTCGACAACAATATCAGAAATTCTCCTCAATGTTAAAGATTGTATTCTCAAATCTTTTGTCAACTTATTATAAAAGTCAAACACTGAACCTGTTGTTGTTGGCTCAATCACTTGAGATTTTTTATTAGTAACTAAGTTATGCTTTTCTTTCATAGAGGTTTTAACAATTGAATATAATACCAATTGATAATGTTTTGGTTGTGATTTAATAATGTCAATGATTCTATTTTTCTCACTCTTTTTATCAGCTTTATCAATATGGAGTGGAACAACATATGCACTCCCTTCTCGCTCTGCAATCTCGCCTGCATACTTTAATAATTCAAGTGCACGTCTTACATCTCCATGTTCTCTTGCCATGTATGCTGAGCATCGTGGAATAACTTCACTATCTAACACATTTTCTCTAAATGCTAAGTGTGCTCTATCGTTTAAAATATCTTGAATTTGTGTTGCATTATATGGTACAAATACGAGCTCTTCTTCGTTCAATGACGACTTAACACGAGCATCCACACTATCCATAACAGTTAAATCATTTGTAATCCCAACTAAACACACTTCTGAACTTTTTAAATCAGGATTCAAACGAGTTAAATTATATAACACATCGTCTCCTGCCTTTTTAATAAGAGCGTCTATTTCATCAAGAACTAAAATAATTGTTTGCTTCTCACTATCAAGTGCACGATATAAATCTTTATATAACTCATTTGTAGAGTGACCGGTGTCTTTTCTCTCAACTCCAAACATTTTTAATATTTCAAGAAGCATTCTGTATTCAGTATCAGCCACTCGCTTTAATTTGCAATTAATATTTAAGATTTTAAGAGGAATTTCTCGAGAATTTGCAACATTTCTCATTTTATTAAGCACATGATTGATACATAATGTTTTTCCTGTTCCTGTTTTTCCATATACAAATACATTAGAAGGTTTTTCATTTCTCAACGCAGGTGCGAGCATTTTCGCTAACTCATTTAAATATTCACTTCTGTGTTGAATTCTTGGAGGCTGAAAATTAGACTGCAGAATTGATTTATCTTTAAAAATTGGTTTTGATGACATAAATTCCTCAAAATAATTATCCAGATCATCTTTAATTTCTTCTTGAATATTTGTATTTTTTTCATCAATATATGTGTTAGAAAAAGTTGTCAAGTCACTTGATTGTTCCATAAGAAATATAAACATTTCTACTGTTTATAAAACTTTCTTGTTTCATTTAATTGTATCAAAAATGATTATAACTAATAGTTATTATTTTACAATTTTGTATATAAAAATTCAGATGTTTTTAATAATGAGTGTTTTAACTTGACAACAGATGAAAATACTTATAAAATAATAAATCTATATATTTTGTGATGGAATCAAATAATAACTTTGAATCAACACTTAAAAAGTCTAAACAAAGAGCTAGAAAAGCCCTTCAGTCTCAAAACTTCACAGAGTTTTTTGTACTCAATGATAGGAGAAGAGTGATTGAATTCTTAGTTACTTCAAAAAATACAACGTTACTTGAATATTACTTTTTAGAATTACTCCCTCAAGAACTTAGAGAATTTGCAAAACTTGAGATAGTTAATGAGTCTGATGAAAAAATTACTCACTGGTATTACACTGAAGAGTTAATTACACTCATATTTAAAATGAATTGGGGAAATGGTGCACAAGAAACAAGCATTGAAATTGATAGTGAACAGTTTGAATTTTTAATAACAAATACATCTTCAATAGGAATTCAAATGTTTAACTATAAATTATGCAGTACATTTTTAAAAAATATTGTAGAAACACAAGTAGATTTAATTACGAAAACATATCAAGATATTAAAGAAGAAAATTTTAAATATAACTCAAAGAATAAAAAATTAACACAATTTTTACAATAACTAGTCAAAAAACATAAAATAATGAAAAAATAATTCTAATAATTTTTTTTGTTTCATTAATTTTAGATAAAAAGTATAAATGATAATAATAAAATTTAAAAAATTATTTATATGATTTTACATCATATTTTTTGAACACTGTAATTAAATTTTTAATTGCAATATGGACATCTTTATCAGTTTTTGTACCCGTACATACAATTTTTCCATTTCCAAAAATTAAAAATGTTGCACCAGTTTCATCATTGATTTTAAACACAAGTCCTGGAAATTGTTCAGGTTCATATTCTACATTTGTAAGTTTCACTGCAATTTCATTCAAATCAAGTTTCATATCAATATCACTTGAAGCAACCACATTTTCAACACGAATAACTGGTTTTACTGTAATTGTCACGTCTACTTTTGCCATATACTCTATGAGTCTCTCAAGAGCCAAATCTACTTCTTCAAGTGACTTTGTACCTGTACACACTACTTTTCCTGAGCTAAAAATTAAAAAACTCGCTTTAGGTTCTCGAATTTTCATGATTAGACCTGGAAATTGTTCAGGATTATATTCTGTATTTGGTAAATCCATAATCAATCTCTCTAGAGGAATTTTGTGTTCAAGAGATGTTGATATTACAATATTTACAATTTTTGTGTTTGCATTTATACTTTCCATTTTTTTATTATTATTTATAATTTACGATTTGAAGAATTTATAATCTATCCATTTTCAATAGATTAACTTCTCCTGCGATTTCAATTTCAGCGAGTTTATTTTCTAACTCTTCAGAACCAAGTGTTTCATTTAACTCAACTTCTACTCTCACAGCTTGAAGTCCAAAACCTACATTTTGAGCTTCAATTGCTTTTACTTTTAAAGATTCATCATAGTTTTCTACAACATATTTTACACTATCTTCAAGATTCTGGTATTCAGTCTCCCCATCTTCGGGCATTACTCGAAATTCTAATATCATATTCGCCATTATAATAATATTTATAAATGAGTATTTATAAAGGTTGCGTAATTATTATAAATAAATTGAATACTTTATAAACAGCTTTTCAAAAAAACAAGGTCGCTCTTTTCAATCGTTCGTTGTATTAATCTTAAGATGAATATTTGTGCAAAAAAATTGTTTTCGCTAAGCTCAAACTCCTAATTCTAGTAGCGAAACTACTAATATCTACTTCAAGTAACGAAGTTACTTTCCAAAATAATCTCCAAGTCCTTTTTGTTTCTCAAGCTCCTTTCCAAATACTCCTTCCATTCTCAAATTTACAAGTTCTAAACTCTCAACAATGTATGGATCAACTCGAAAATCTTTTGTGATTTTAAATGATGGAGCTAAATATTTTTTAATTGAACCTTCATGAATTGTGAAATTAATAGAAGTTGAATAACAATTAGAACATCTCCCATTCAATGGAGGCCTTCTGTAAATAGTATTACAACTTGTACATCGAAAACTCTGCATTCCAAATTTTCTCAAATTTCCTTTAATGTCTTTCATAAAATGCTTATCAATCACTAGCTCTCCCACTTTATTCTCATCAACAGCTCGAATTTTTCGCCCAATTTCTAATTGTTCTGATAATTTTTCTGCCATTGAAGGAAGTGTTTTATATGAAGAACACAAAATCGTATCATTCATATCATCAGTATCATGCGTAAAAAAATATCCTAAATATTCCTCATCTTTAATTTCTTTCCCTATTCTATTCTCAACATGCTCAATTTTTACACTTTTAGGAGGAGCGTATTCTCTACAAGCTTTATAAAAATTAAGAGGATAAAATGGAACAATATCCATCCCATGAACCTCATCATCAATCTGATCCAAATACAAATGAGAAGTTAATACTAATGATACATCCATTGTCTTAGAACCTCTTCTATTTGGTAAAAATTCACGTGACCCGTTTAATAACCCATCTAATAAAAGCATCACTCCGTTCTCATCTCCATCTAAATTACGCCTCTGAGCAGCGTGCCAAACAGGGTGAGAAAAACAACCTTGAGATTTTGAATATCCAATAATTCTCCCCGTAATACCTGCAGAAGTATGAGGAGCAAGCCCAATTATTATATGCCCAATTGTATCTTCTTTTGATTTAAAATTATAGTATGGTTGTTCTAAATAAATTTTCTCAAGCAACTCATCAATGAATTGTCCTGTTTTTACAATAATATCACTTGCTTTTTCTTCAAACCCTTCATCACAATCAGGAAGTATAACATCTTGAGGAAAAATTTCAACAATTTGATTCTCATCTGTAAGTTCCTCTCCTTTGTAATCATGTGTGTATCCCATCTCTTTGAGTTTATCAATTGATGTTAAAATTTCTTTTGGCTTAAAGTGCGTAATTCCCATCTCAATCATATCATATCGAATCGTACCATCTTTATTGACATACAAATCATACTTCTCTCTCAAAAACGCTTTTTCTAAAATTTCAATTGATTTATGCTCATTTGCAGTTCCACGGATTCCTTTCACTATTTTAGGAAGTTGAGTAAGTTTCAAATTCTCTCTCACTTGTTTAATATAAGGCTCTAAATCTAAAGACATACGTTTGTATTGAACTGCTAATTCATCCTCTTTATTTACTCGAGCACCTGTGTATCTATTAAAATATTGAGGAGTACATACTCCTCCACAATATACACATTTTGGATATACACATTCCTCCCCGCAACTCTGACACTCCATTAATCGAAATTCTCCACTGACCTCACCACCTTCATACGCCTCAATAATATTTCTCATTCGATTTTGTATAACATCTGAGCTGATTTCATCATCTCCAAATCGTCTTTCAATTTGAACTGACTTACCATTTCCAATTGTAAATAATCCTTGTGGACGACCATCTAGTTTTCTCAATTTTGCCTTCTCAGGACGCCCCATTCTTGCACCAATATATGTTCCTGCTTTATCACGAATCTCAATTGATGAATACACATTAATAATTTCAAGCATGGACTTATTCAAATGTTCTCTACATAATTGCTCAATATTTGAAAAGTGTGATATATATTTCTCAACTAATGATTGACTTTTAATTTCTCTCTCATCCTTAACATCAATCCACTCTAAAATACCACAATTAGATATAAAAGCTAGAAATGAGTTGTCTTGAAACAAAATGGTATCAACTCCCTCTTCTTTTCCCATCCATTTGTGCTCAATTCCTAAATGCTCAAATTTATCTTTATTACGTGTTTTAATTCCAAATAACTTTAACTCCTTATCAACATACAAATTTTGAAGTTCTCCAAACACATCAACCCCACGTTGAGGACTTAACTCATTAAAATAAAAAATATAGTGTGGATGCAGGGATACATCAAATTTTTGTGAGAGCATAATTGCATCCTTTAAAGATGGTTTAGAATAGAGAGGATTAGAAACATACTGCTCGTATTTACTTTTGAGCGTTGAATTCAAAATGTAAAAAGAAAAATCCATACTCTACACAAATAAAAAAGACTATATAAAAATATCGTATCTGTTCAACTCAGTGCTTTTTCTTTTAATAATTTAGAAATTTCTTGAAGTTTAAGCTCAACTCTGTGCAGATAATTTAAAATCATCATATGAGAGCCAAATTCTTGTGTTTTAGTTTTTTTATATAACTCTTTTTTAAACATTTGTTGCAATTCTTCAATTTCTTCAATACTCTTCTCAGTTTTTAGATTTTGAGAAGATTTAATCTTTCTACCACCACTAATTGTGAATTTTTCAGATTCAAACTCACTAAACTCCTTTCCCAATAATTGAATTTTTTTATTTAACACATCAATATGTTTATTATGCTCAATTTGCAGAACAGATCCCTCGTATTTTTCTTTTAAAAAATCTTGCAATTGTTCATGGTACCACTTATACAATCCTGTTTCTAATTGTAAAATTGTCTCAATTGAGTTGTATTCAAGCAAAGACTTTGGAAATTTAAATTTTGTTGAAAAATACTTTAGAGCTTCTTCATATGAAAATCCTACTGCTTTAATACAATGCTCTTTTTGAATTGTATTTCCTATTAAATATAATCGTACTTCGTCTTGAAATCCTCCTGCAATGCAGCGAAGAGTAGCTATAATATTGTGAATTTGATATTTTAAATAATATGTATATAATAATTCCTTTAACTCAGAATTTGCAGCTTTATACACCTTTTCATAAATAAGTGTTGCATACGAATTTGTAAAATGTTCAACAATTCCAATAGAGTCTTTTTTAATATTTTGTGAATTAATTGAAGAATCAATTGTAAGTTTGGTTGTACCTTTCTCAAGCATAGAAAGTGCCTCTGAAAACGATGCACGTTGAATTTGAGGGGATGAACACAGCTCATCTAATTCTTGAAATATTACACTAAGTTTTGTTGCAACATACATATCTTTTTGAAATTCTCTACCCATTTTTTTATTTATTATTTTGTATATGTTTAATTATACATGTTTACTATTTTACTAACTTATCCTATCTTCTCAATTACTCACTTGTAAACTACCTTGAACATCTTCACTAATAATGGAGTATAATTCATCTTTTATATTACATCTCACAATTAAATGTTCTTTTCTGCAAACGATTTCATATTTTTGTATCATTGAACTGGTTTCAACTGAATTCTTAACAAATGTTTTTTTAAGTTGGGAAATAATTGATTGTGAGAGCATAGATGAAATTGTAAGTTGTAGTTCTTTTTCTTCTACATTTAATATTTGAGAAGCTCTTGACATAAATACTTTTACAGTTTCAAGAAATCTGCTCTCTATAGATTTACACACTTTTTCTACAACTCTTGAAATCTCTTCTTGTTGAGCAGTTTGAATAATATTTTTTGCTTGTTTTTTAGCAGAAGATATTCTTTGTTGTTTATAATGTTCAATATCTAATTCAAACTTCTTTTTCATTACTTCTTCAAACTCAAAAACACTTTTACTACACTCTTCTCTATACAATTCAAGATTTTTATCAAACTCTTCTTTAAGTTGAGACATTGTAGCATCTCTATATTCGTAGAGTTGTTGTTGTAGTGCTGAAGATTTCATTTTGTCTAAGCTATATAATTGATTCTATATATTGTTCTTTGTATTTCATTGAATGCAACTTTTATTAAACTCATTAACTAATACGAATAATTCAAGATTAATAAAAATTGTAAATGTAGATAATTGAGGTTCCTCAACTACATTCCCATAATTAAAAATGCAATAACGAATCCAAAAATTAAAATTGTCTCTGGTAAAACTGCAAATAAAATTGCTCGTCCCATAAGACTTGGATTTTCACTAACTGCTCCAATTGCTGCACTTAATGTGTTCTTTTGACCCATTCCTGTTCCAATTGCTGCAAGTCCTAATGCTAGTCCTGCTCCAATTGCTTTCAATCCTAATTCACTCATAATCATATGTTCTGCCATATAACCAACTTTAATGAATAACCCTTTTTAAATCTTTTGTAGATTTGGCTCTCTTTGAGAACTGAGAAGAAATAAACTTCGAATGATTTTTTTCTATAAATTTTAATAATTAAAAACTTTAATTCAATAATTTGAATAATAAAAAGATTATGTTAGCAATTTTTATTCTCAAATTATACAAAAATATACTCAAATCTATTTATTTCTTCTTTATAATATTATTTTTTGAACTTAAGTT
The DNA here is from genome assembly GCA_964621065.1 of uncultured Methanosarcinales archaeon. GTDB lineage: Archaea > Nanobdellota > Nanobdellia > Woesearchaeales > UBA583 > UBA583. Next base: position 63,134 of record CAZULG010000001.1, read on the forward strand.
TCTTTTACACACTCTCTTAAATGCTAAGAAAGCACTTTCAACATTATCTCGAAGAGATTTTAATTAATTCTTTATTTCTCTCTTCTCTCGCTCTTCTTCAATTTGTGCTATAAACTCATCAAGAGTTGTTGTAAACTCTTCATTTTTCCCATTAACAATTTTTCGAGTTCTCACTGAAATTGTACTATTTTCAATGTCTTTATCTCCTAAAATGAGCATATAATTTGGCATCTCGCTCTCAAGAGCCATTGCAATTTTTTTACCAACTCCTTCGTGTGAATAATCTCTCTCAACTCTAAATCCCCTCTTGAACAACTCATCATACACACTATTTGAATACTTTTGGTGCCTATCAGCCACAGGAATAATTTTTATTTGATTAGGTGATAACCACAGAGGGAATTTTCCAGCAAAATGTTCAATCATAATTGCCATAAAGCGCTCAACACTTCCCAAAACTGCTCTGTGAATCATCACAGGCCTCTCACTATGACCTTCTTTATTCTCAAATGTCAAATCAAATCTCTCGGGCAAATTAAAATCAAGTTGAATGGTCGCAGTTTGATGCACTCTTCCCAGACAATCTTTAATTCTAAAGTCAATTTTTGGACCATAAAAAGCACCATCTCCTTCACAAATCTCATACGTTTTATTATTTCTCTTAATTGCATCAGCCAATGATTTCTCAGCTAAATCCCAAATCTCATCACTCCCTAGTTTTTCATCAGGTCGAGTTGATAATTCGATTTCATAACTCATATCAAATGTGTTATAAATATATTCTACAAGTTGAAGCGCTTTGTCAATCTCATCTACTATTTGTTCTTTTGTACAGAAAATATGAGCATCATCTTGACAAAACTTACGAACTCTTGTGAGTCCACTTAAAGCACCCGATAATTCATTTCGATGAAGTGCTCCAAAATCAGCAATCCTTAGTGGTAAATCTCGATATGATTTAAACTCGTTTTTAAATATTAAACAATGAGATGGACAATTCATCGGTTTGAGAGAATATTCTTGTTCTTCAATTTTCATAATAAACATATCCTCTTTATAATGTTCCCAATGACCTGATGTTTCCCATAATTTTTTATTGAACATATTTGGAGTCATCACTTCTCTAAAATCATGCTCTCGATACTGTTCTCGAACAAAATTTTGAAGCTCTTTATAAATTGTAAATCCTTTTGGTAAAAAAAATGCCATTCCAGGAGCATATTCATGATTCATAAATAAATGTAATTTTCTACCTACAACTCGATGATCTCGCTTTTTTGCTTCTTCAATCATAGCATAGTATTCGTCCATCTCACTCTTTTTCCAAAACGCAGCTCCATACACACGAGTGAGTTGTTTATTTTCACTATTTCCTCTCCAATATGCACGAGTGAGCTTTTCAAGTTTAAACGCTTTAATAAGTCCTGTTCGTGGAAGATGTGGACCTTTGCATAAATCTGAAAACTCACCTTGAGTGTAGAATTGTAATTTTCCATGCTCAACTGCTCCTTCAAGTTGCTCATCTTCATTTAATGAGTGAGAGATAATTCCTTGAATAATCTCAAGCTTGTAGGGATTGTCTTTGAAAAGTGCTTGTGCTTCATCAATTGTTTTATACTCTTTTGTAATTTCAAGATTTTCCTTGATAATTTTTCGCATCTCCTCTTCAATCATTGAAAGGTCGCTCTCTTTCAAATCATCGCAATCAACATCATACCAAAATCCTCTCTCAATTGGAGGACCAATTGTAATTTTAGTGTGAGGGAATAATCTGAGTAGTGCTTGAGCAAACACGTGCGCAGTTGTGTGATTGAGAATTCCTTTAGACTCACTATCTTTAGATGTTAGAATTTGAAGTGTTGAATCACTCGTGATGGTGGTCGTTAAATCAACTAATTTTTCATTGTTTAACTTTCCTGCAATTGCTTGTCTTGCAAGACCTTCACTAATATGCTTTGCAACATCAAACACACTAGGAGCATGTTCAAATTGCAATGTTTTACCATCACTAAGTGTAATTTCAACCATAGTAATAGATATAATATAAAATGCTTTTATATAATTTTGGATTAGAAGAAGAATACTTATAAATATACAACTTTACAAAGTATTATGAATTTGAAAAAATTAAATATTAAGAAAGTAATGTATATTATATTTTTTATTTTAACTCTGATAATTATTATTCCTGTTGCCATATTTTTCTTATCAGCTTTTTTATACCATTTAGCAGATAACGATCCTTATTCAAGTAAAGATGGTAGTTCCCAAGTATTAAGTCCCGGGTGTCCTGCATTAACAGAACCTAATGGAAGTGATTTTGAATGGAATAAGATTAAATCAGATCAAATGCTAGAAAATTGTATGTTTGAACTAGCTTATAATTTAGAAACACCTAGAGAAATGGTAAATTGGTTGGAAGAAGAAAGATTTGATGTTGTTTATACTAGTTCGACTGTACCTGAAAGAAAGTTAGTTTTTGCTACGTGGAATCCTGAAAATCAAAATACTTCACGACCATATACAACTTCATATTCTATATTTTATGATTTGTTGTTTACATTTCCATACAATATTTATGTAGTTTATGAGGAGGGTAGTGTTTCAGAATCAGGTGTAGGTTTAAGAACTAAATAATGAGTTTTATATTTACTATGAATTATATCACTTGTATCAACAATATTCCTCCTATCATTAATACAATAGCAATTCCTCTTCTCAGTATTTGATACAATGATAAATCTTCTTGAATAAATGATGGGAAGAGTAATGTAAATATAATTCCAAGTAAATATGCAAATATGAATTGAATATTTGCAATAGCTGAGACAATTGTCACACTTGGAGCTAGAGAAATGATATAGTAATATAATATGTCTGCAGTCTCAGTTACCAAATTTGCAAAAATGAGTAAGAAAATATACAATTTACTTGAAATGATTATCTTAAATGTTTTTTTAATATATTCTCGATTCTTTTTTTTGAGTAATAATGAGAGAACTCCAATGTATCCTCCGATTAACAAATAAAGTGTAATTGTAGAGAAATTGTAATATTGCAAATAATAAGAGAGTAACGTGAAACTTATTGCAAGTAAAAATGTTAAGACAATCATATAATACAAAGAGAGTCTTGGTTTAAACATCTTTATTGAGAGTTGAGAAGTTGTCAAAAGCAGTGAAGAGAGAACAATTCCTCCAATTCCAATATAATCATAAATACTCAAAACAACTCCTAAAAAAATAAATTCTAAAAACACTAAAAATAATGTGATAAGTCCAAATAATGAGCCAATATGAGAACCATTATCATGTTGAAGAGCTTTTCCATATAATGTGAAAATGTACACTAAAGCAAATCCTTGCAATAGTAACAATACTATAATATGCCACTCAAGCATTTCAATAGGTGCGAGTATTACAATTAGTATTGCAAATATTGGAATAAATTGGTTTGAAAAAAATATGAACGAAACAGAAGATAAAGTTACTCTCTCAACTAAAACCTTATCATAAAAATTTGAAAGTGCCCACAAAAATGTAGGAATTAATAAAATAAGCACCCATAAATCAATCATTTATTATATTTTAATGTAACATTATTTAAATATTGCTATTATTTATGCTGCTCTTTTTATGTTATCTTTTTTTCGAGAATTTTCAATGCTTCTTCGTATCTTCTCATACATCTCAGGCATTTGTTCTTCAATTTCTTTAACTCCAAAATGCTCTTTTGCGTGAGATAATGAATATTTTAGACCATCAATTTTTATAAAAGGTGATTTTCTAATATATTGTAAAACATGTAGAGGAGATGAACCAAAATCTCTTTGAGCTTCTTCTCCAACTTCAATACTTGCTTTATCTCTTAGTGGAGTATAACAAGTAGTGTGAGGTTCATCTAGAAGTAATCTTCTATACGAATCTTCATTAAAATCTCTTCCTAGTATATATCTAGCAAATGGTTCTTTATCTCTAATTATTCTTGAATGAGAAGAGCGTAAAAAATGAGGTTGTTTCAATGTTGCCTCAATAATTATTCTTCTATTTTTTGAGCCATATACCTCTTGAGCCCTATGTAGACGTTCTTCAAAGTCTGTATATAAAAATCTACTATCCATTATATAGCACTTTTTTACTCTTTGAAATGGAACTTCAAATAAATCAGCAACTTCTTGAAGTTTCATAACTGAGTCCAATAGTATTGAGTTCATATTACTATTAGTAGAAAATCTTTTACTTAACTTCTCTATTTCTCTAAAAGTGAAATATTTTCCTACAATACCATCTAAACTCATTCTCTAGTATTACTAACTAGTACTTATTTTTAAATCCTACTTCAAAATGTTTTGTGCCTCTTCAATAAGTAACTCTAAAACTTTAGATTGCTCATGGTAGTGAATAATAACACTACACACCCTCAAACTCTCAATTTCATTAATTGAATGAATAAGTTCTAACTCTTTGAGTTCATCAAATGTAGTATAATTAGAAAAATTCAGCTGCCTTCCTGTATCCATCTCCTCATTTTCAATAAAATGAATTGTTGTCAAAAACTTATGCTCATCTCTAAATTGTCGCTTCCACGCGTGTAGACCGCTATATTTCATATTATTATTCTCATCAACAATTCGTAAATCTCCATGATGAATATTTATAATTTTTGTAAGTGAATTTCTAAAATTAACAAATTCAGTAAAACTCTTTGGAAGCAGTTTATAATAATTTGAGCAAATAATTAAATCAGGTTCATAGTCTAAAAGTTGCATTGCAAGCATATCAAAATATTGGTTTTTATTCTTCTCAAACACTCTATCTTTATCAAAATAGTGAACATAAAAATTTCCAAGCATCTCTTCTTCAACATCAAGAGGAATCTTCCTATCAACAATTAAAAACACTTCAAACTGAGGAGATTGAGCAGCAAATTCATATGCTATATTTGTAGCAGTTGATGATAAAAAAACAACAACTGGTTTAATTAACTCTAACTCTCCTTTTAGTACCATATTCAAATAAATAAAAGCTTGTTTTTAACATTTAGCATTTAAAAGAAAATTGACTACTCGAAATAAACCACTTAATTAAAAATTTTATTTAGTAGTTCTTCTTTAGAAATGTATTGATATGAACCCAAAGGCAAAATCGTATCATCTAGATAAAAATTTCCAATTCCTATTCGTTTTAAATTCACAACTCTATATCCACATGATTGAAACATTCTTCGAATAATGTGCTTCTTCCCTTCTTTAATAATAATTTTATATACAAACGATTGAGATTTAGTGTTCACTGCTTTAATTGATTGTATAAATGATAATGAATTATCTATCTCCACTCCTTCTTCAATCAATTGTTTCTTATCTTTTCCCCTTAGCTCTCTATTTAATTCAACTTCATAGGTTTTAGAGATATTAGAAGATGGGTGTATAATTGTATTTGCAACTGCTCCATTTGTTGTTAAAATCAAAAGCCCAGTTGTTTGAGCGTCTAAGCGCCCAACATATTGCAACGAAGGATGTTTAGGTACTTCATCAAATATTGAGACATAAGAGCGCGTTATTACCTTTTTTGAACATTCAACTCCTTTTTTTTTATTGTGCACAATATAAACATCTTCAACAACATCATTTGAAATCTTGTTCCCATCAATTTCAATATCACAATCAAATGAGACTAATTGACCAATATGTGCGGGTTCGTTATCAACATTCACAACTCCTTTTGCAATCAGCTCTTCTGCTTTTCGAGTTGAGCAATATCCTCGCTTTGCAATGAGTTTGTGTATTTTAATTCGCTCCTTCTCCAATTTACCTATATTAAAAATAGATTATTTATTAATATTAGTATTAAATAAATAAATAAATAAAAATTTTATGAAATTAAATGCATAAATGTGTGAATAAATTGTCATTGTAATACATAGTTATGAAAATTAATAAATGAGTAAATTGTATTTAACACATGAAGTCAAAAAATGATGAAACATACCAATTATTTGAAAACTACTTACGTAACTCTAAAGAGCATATCCAATCTCTTCTCAACTGCATACAACAAGAACAATTCCAATCAGAACTTGAAATCTGTGAGAGTGATGAGAAAAATATTTGTGAATTATACGAAGTAGGTGCAAACTCTCCTCTTATATATATATTCTCATCAACAAAATATATTCAAGAAATTGAAGAACACAGATTTAAACAACTACTCATTTCAAGTGCAAAAACCATAAAGCTAATGCAAGCTGTGAAAAAAGCACGTGAGAAAAATAATTCTCTTAAGCTCTCAATTTCTCAAATCACAAATGAGTTAGACATTCACTCAATTCAAGAACAACACAAATATGTTTCTCACTTACTCTCTCTCACACACTACTTAGATTGGGATATTGAAAAGCACCAACAAGATATTGAAAACGAATCTTATATATTATTCCCACATACATTTTTATTAGAACTCAAAGAGAGATTTAATTTAACAAATATCTTCTCAATTTATGAAGATGAGAAAATTGCAATCTTTTTAAATGCAAGGCATGAAATAATCTCATTTTTCAAAGATAAATCTGTATTCACAAACAATGACATTAAAACAATCATACTACCTGCTCTTAAACAATCATTAAATTTTAAAGAAATTTCATTAAAAGAATAAATTGTCATAAAAATGTTAACTTCTCTTTTTTCCAAAAAACAAAAAAAAAACATTAACTCTTATGAAGAAAACAATGTATCAAACTCAACTTCTTTAAAGGATTCAAGTAACAATTCTTCTCAAAGTATAATTGAAAATAAGTTGTCCCAAGAATTTAATGTAAGTGTTTCAATTATCTATTGCGATAAAAAGCACTCATCTGGTTCAATAAAGAATAACTCAATTATTCTTCGAATTTCAAATAGACTCAAAAAAACAACTCAACACCAACATGCATACGAACTAGCTAAGAAATTATCAAAAATATTACAAACTCAGCCTGAGCGATTTAATCAAAAACATATAAAAACTCAATACTTTTTAAAAGCCATTGAACAGGGTTATTGTTATGTGAACAATTATAAAATAATTCTAACATTAAATTCCACTAAAACAACTATTAAAAAAGAAAAACAAACAATAAATCGAAAACCTCCTGTAACTCTACTCAACATTGAAAACATTGTATCTCACAGTAATAGTATAAGTAATTCTACTGATATAAATAAAGAGAGTGATGATAATAATAGTATTATAATTTCAATTCCCAATAAAAACTATTCTCAATTAGACATAAAAGAAGTTGAAAAGATTGAGAGAAAAGTTGCAAAACTATTATGCTCAGAATTTAACTATTTACTTAAAAAAAAAGTTCATGAACTCAATTCGCAAACTCTACAATCAAAATTACAAGATATTTACTTTGATTATACATCTTCAAAATGGGGTCATTGTTCATATCACAACAATATCATGATTCACATCTCCCTTCTCAACTCACCACAAGAAGTATTTGAGTATGTTATTTATCACGAACTTGCACACACCATTGTTAAAAATCACTCTTCTAAATATTGGAAAGTTTGTAATTCTCTTACTCCTCATACAAAGTTTGCAAAACACTATTTGAAGAAGAACCCTCCTATATTGTGGCAATTAGAAAAATAATTACACTCGCTAATTATTTAAAAGCTACTTATATTCACAAACTATTTAAAAACTCATCTCAATTTATATGTATAATATGAGTAAGCATAATGAATTGAAAACTCCTAAATTTGAAAAAAAATCATTTATTGAGAACATTTCAAATAATCTCTATATTACGTATCAAGATTTTTTACACATAGAGTCTGAACGTGATAATCAAATATTAATATTTGATACAAATTTTTTATTCGTGCCATTTGAGTTTAGAGTTGAGATTATGAGTGAAATTAAACGAATACTTGGAACAAAAATAACGTTTGCAATTGTAGAAGAAACACTCAAAGAATTAGAATCAATTGAACAAAAGAAAACAAAGAATAAAAAATTTCTGCCCCTCATTGCTACATTTTTGAAAACTTATAATGTCTCAATTATTACAAACACTCAAAATAATAGTAATAAATCCTCTTCAATACCAGACACTTCTCTTCCTCTAACGCACTATGTAGATGATATTTTACTTCAACTTCCAACAAAGTGGATTATTGCAACAAATGATAAAGAATTAAAACAAACATTATGGAAGATTCCACGAAGAGTCATATTTATGAGGCAAAAATCTTACTTAGATATAAAATAATTATATCTATAACAACTGCTTTAATATATCAAATACTTTTTCTTGGTGAATTTGTCGAGGGACAATTATATAATCTGCTCCTAACTCATACAAATCATTTGCAATTTCAACATCACTTGCTTGCAAAATAATATATGCTTTAGGATTTTCCTTTCGAATACTCTCAACTATAGTGTATGCAGTCTCATCATCATTTTTAAAACTTACAAATGCTTTAAAATCAGTAATATTGAATTGTTGTAATAATTCAGGATTTGTTAAATCTCCTCGAATAGTTGGGATTTGCTTTGATTGAAGTTGTTTTATCTTTCGGGGTTCTTCTTCAATAACTGCGTAGGAGTATTTTGAATTGTGAAGATAGAATAAATGATTTTGTTGATCTGAATCGAGTCCATGCAGAAGTACTTGAACTGAGTGTTGAGTTGTAGCATTTGGATTTTTAGTGTATGAGTTAAATCGCTTCAAAAAAGGTTTTAATCTTGTATAATATGTGTCTGAGTGATAATATAAATATGAAGATACCATCATTGTGATGAGCATTACAAATGTGAGAATTGAAATCTCTGTATTGGTAATGAGCCCTTTATTGAGCGCTAAAAGACCAATAATTAATGAGAACTCAGAAATTTGTGATACTGCAAGCCCTGCATTGAATGAAACTTTGGGAGTATAGCGAAGCGTTGATAATAACAAAAAAACAATAATTGGATTTCCAATAAGAATAAGTAATGTGAGAGGGATAATTAAAGGAAGTAGATCTACGATTTCAGTACCTATTTTTTCAAGAATTTGAGAAGTATCATCAGTTGTTGTGTCAAATGAAGAAGAAAACATTTGTGAACCTAATACGATGAAAAACATAATAAGGAAGAAATCTCGAAGTGGTTTTATTTTAGCTGAAATTTCATGATGCATATTTGTTGAAGCTAGAGCAATTCCTGCAATTAATGAACCAATCTCAAGTGAAAATCCTAAAAAATTAAACAAAGCAGCAATTCCTAAACACCATGAAACAGAATAGATTAATAATAATTCTGAATTGTGACCTGATGAAAAGAAAAAATCAACTACATATTTTGCACCAAAAATGAGAGCAATTGATATAAATATTGTTAATATGATTGTTGTTAAAATTTGAAAAAGTGGAACTCCTGTTGAATATTGAACAAATGATTCAATTCCAATAAGTGCAAATACTGCAACAAAGTCTTGAACAAGTAAAAAACCTAGTGATATCTTTCCAGCCAATGTGTCAAGTGCATTTTTATCACTTAAAATTTTAACAATTACAATTGTTGATGAAAACGCAATTGCAACTGATAAAATAAGTGCAGCTGTGAAATTATACCCTAAGAGCATAATCATTATAATTGCAATTGTAACTGTAAAGATAATTTGTCCAACACCTGTTATAACTGCGGGGGCTCCAACTTCTTTAATAAGGCGAGGGTTGAGATGAAGACCAACTATGAAGAGTAGAAATGCAACTCCTATGTGTGAGAATAACTCATAATACCCACTTTGTGATAATACGTTAAAAAATATTGGACCAAGTAATACTCCTCCTAGAATATATGCGATAAGAGTTGGTTGCTTTAAGTATGTTATAATAAAGGATAAAATAAAAATAATTAGAAAAACAAGTGCAAATTCATTAAACATTGAAACCATATATTATTTAAAAATTTCAAATTTAATTTATAAATTTAAAGAATTACTCTAAAGAAAAAAATACATACGTTTTAGAGAAAAATACCAAAAAAATCAATAGACAAAACACGAGTAAATATCTCAATTGATACTCAATTAAACGATATTTTTGAACAAGAAAAATTTAAATAAATCTGCCCTTATAGAGTCTCTACTCTACAAATATTTAACTTTAGCACAGAATAAAACTCAAGTCTCAAGTCCCCAAACTCAACACCCTAAAGAAGTGATCCGCCCCAGACTCGAACTGGGGACCACACGATTATCAGTCGTGCATTCTAACCTACTGAACTAGCGGATCAAGAATTGCTAGAATAACAAAGCGCCTCATGCAGGACTCGAACCTGCGACAACATGGTTAACAGCCATGTGCTCTACCTACTGAGCTAATGAGGCATACTATTGATAATTTATGAGGCATTTATAAATATTTTGTTATTAATCCAAATTAGATTATAGACCATATTCATTTATTAATTGTAATTACAAAAAAGATTTATATACTCTCAATTTAAATAATGACTATGTCAATTTATAAACACTCTCAAAAAAAAGGACTTCCTCCTGGGAGTTTAGTGTTTGTTGGATATCAAAAAGTCGAACACAGTAGTATTTCTCTAATTTCATATTCTAAACATACACACAAAATACAAAAAAATGTTAAAGTGACAGATTTATCTCAATTGTCTAAAGATGAAGTTCACTGGATAAACATTAATGGAATTCACGACACACAACTTGTTAATTCAGTAGGAGAATTGTTTTCTATTCACTCTTTAACACTTGAAGATATTCTCAATACCAATCAACGACCTAAAATTGAATTGTTTGAAAAATATTATTACACAACAATAAAAATGCTCTCATATAACAAAAAGAGTAAATCCATTCAAGTTGAACAAATCAGCTGTATTTTAATTGATAATTATGTATTACTCTTTCAAGAAACAAAAGAAGATATATTTGAACCAATTCGAAAACGAATCGCAATTCCTGATTCACGAATTAGAAGTAGAGGAGCAGATTATCTTCTCTACATATTACTAGATATCATTGTTGATCAATATTTTGAAATATTAGAACATTTAGGAAATGATTTAGAACAACATGAAGAAGAATTATTATTAGACAATAATAGAGATATTCTCAATAATATATATCAACTCAAAAGAGAAATTATTTTTTTAAGACGAAATATTTGGCCACTTCGAGAAGCGATTGCAAAGCTTGAGAAACAAGAAGAACATATATTTATTCAAGACTCAACTCTTCCATATTTGAGAGATCTATATGACCATGTCATACAAGTAATTGACACAATAGAAAATAATCGAGAATTAAGCTCAGCTCTATTAGAATTATATGTTTCAAATGTCAATACACGACTTAATGAAGTGATGAAAACACTCACAATATTTGCAGCAATTTTTATACCTTTAACATTTATTGTCGGAATTTATGGGATGAATTTTGAGAATATGCCTGAATTAACATGGAAATATGGATATTATGGTATTTTAGGGTTTATGGGTGTGCTTGTTGTTGTTTTATTATCTTTTTTCAAATATCGAAAATGGATTTAAATTATTTACATAACAATTATTATAAATTATAATAATAACAAATTAACTTCAAAAAATATTTAAACATTGAATTACTATAGAGATATATGAAAAATATTTCAAAAATAACCTTAGTAATAGTCATCCTATCATCACTCATGTTTGCTGGATGTGAAGGAGTTGAAGATGTTGTAGAACAATCTGAAGAAAATAATATGTTTGAAATGAATAGTTCTCAAAACAATCAAGTGAATGAAGAACCGGCAATACCACCAACTGGTCAAGACGTTTCAATACCAACTGGTTAAATCCGAATTATATAAAACAAAACAGTAAATTTTGAGTTAATTAGGTTATTTTAAATTTTTACTCCAAAAAAAGTAAATTACTGTTAAATAAGAGTTGCTGTATCATCCCATTAAACAAATACTAAAAGGAAAAATTAGTGAAAATTCCATAAACAAATTAAACGTTTTAACTATTTAGATTCAACTATCCAACCATTGGATTTTGCTCAAATCCATTTTCTTGATCTTCATCGTCGTTTGAAGCAACTTGTGTTTCTTCTTCAGTATCTGTTTGAGAATCTTCTTCATTTGTTTCTTCTTCACTATCTTGAGATGTTGTATCTTCTTCTGATGTATCTTCTCCCACTATAATATTATCCTCAGAAGTGTCCTCCTCCTCTGGTTCTGGATCTGGCTCTAAACGAAGTTGAACTCTTTGTTGTTGCTCAATATAATGTTTTGCCTTGTAGTTAATTACCATTGCTTCCACTCCTCCAACTTGTCCTGAAGAGAATGAGTTTATATCAAATCTAATTGGGACTAATTTTTTACTATTAGAATCACTAAAATTAATTGGTTCAGATATTGAGGTTTGTGAATTAACACTAATATATTGAGGAGTTTCAATATTATTTATTTGAATAGAGTTTATATTTAAATTTCTCTCTTCCTCAAATAACACATCATATCTAAATGAATTAATAGAATCAAACCCATCATAATTTAATTTTAATGGTAAAAAACCTCTCAATGCTTGAATGGTTGTATCCATTGTAGCAGACCCTCTTACATCATCATTAAATGTTGAAAATAATTCATCAACTAAAGAACTAGGATTATTATTGATTTGAGAATTATAATAATTATCAACTATTGTTCCACATGATATAAAATCATCAACATTGTTTGTAAAATACTCATTTGAACAATCTACGTATGGAATATTTTGTATAATTCTATCTTCTACTTCTAAAAATATTTTTATTTTCACATTTTCTTGATTTTTTGATTTATCAACAACATCTGCAACAGGACAATCAAGTTGTATATTAAATGTTCTTTGAGGAAAACTTTGAGTAAGTTGTTGATATTCAGTAGGAATTTCATATCTTGATACATTATCTCCAACTCTACACTCATAATATAATAACTTTGATTGTCTATTTTGAGCAGGATTTACTGTAAATGTAAACTCTGAATCTCTAAAATTTTCATCAATTTGACTTGAGAATGTATCTTCTCTAAACTCAAATGTTAATCTCTCATCCTCTGAGACTCTTTCAACTTCTTTTTCTTCAGTTGCATTTACACACGCAGCACTTCCACGTATTTCTCCAGCAAAAACTTGACATTGAAAATAATTAGTGAGTGTATTACTTGAATCTTGAATATCATCTGTTCCATCTGAAACTCTATCTCTAAAATCAAGAGCAGCAGCAGTTGATGATATTAAAAACAATCCTGTAAATGTTAAAAATATCAAAATAAAGTTAATTTCTAAAATTTTACTTTCTCTTTGTGGTATTTCACTATCCTTAACTGTAAAAATACCCCCGTAAAAGAAAGCAACTACAATTAAAGATAGTAAAAAAAAGTCTGAATTAATCCATCCAATCCACACTTCATCAATTAAACGAGGTCCAAAATATATAAATATTATATAGAGTGCAAAAATTGTCAACATACTATATGCCATAGCTTGAATAAAACCTTGAGCTTTTTGTTGTAATACTGCTGAGCCAATAATAGTTGTTAATAATAAAAATAAAACAAATGCACTCACTGCGTCTACATCAACTCCACTTGAAAATAAAGTAGTAGTTGGAACTCCAAATACTCCCAGAGCCAAAACGAGCATACTTTGAAATAATTGCTCTATTGTCCCCCAAAAGAAAAAAATTACAATACTCAATGCTGATAGTGTTAAAACATTTAACAGCATATGGCCTACTTGGTGAGATCCTCTTGGTATTGGACTATCTGAGACACTGTGTTTTTGAAGTTCTGTATCTGCTGATGTCATTTTAATTACTTCCTCCTGAATTTCTCAACGTCAAGCTCTGTTTTTGAAGCATTTGTAGAGATGTGAATGAAATCTTCTTTTTTCTCACCCTATTTTCAAATTGTTCAAATTTGTATATTAAGACAATTTTTCTCAAATAAGAAATTGGAGATGATTTTAACAGTGTGATCTCTCTATCAACCTCTTCAATTAATTGAACACATAATACATTAATTACATGATTTTTAAATTTTACAAATGCATCGTTGTGTTGAGTTGGAAGAGATTGGAATAACTCAACTTGCTCTTGATTATTCCATAAGAATTTAGCAATAAACTCTTCTGCAATTTCAATACAATGTTGTGTCACTTTTTGAAATTTTAAATACTCATCTCTCCATGTTGTAAAATAATTAAATGTTATATCATACAACGATTGTGAATCATTTGAGCTCATCTCAGAAATTGAAGATTGAGAGTTATTATTTTGAGTTGATTGTTCTCTCATTGATTGAATAGTATTACTATCATTCAAGTTGATATTGTTTGTATTATTGTTAGAATTATTTTTAACTTCTTGAAGTAATTCTAAGAGAAGTTGCTTTTGTACAGGATTAAGTTGAAATTTTTCAATAAAGGGTTCTACAAGTTGAGGGTTTTTAGAGATGAGCTCAATGAGTTTTGAGCGTAAATTCGTATTTTGAGGATCATGAGAAATTTCTCTTAAATACTCCATACATTGTAAATCAAACATAATAAATCATTGAAATTTTAAAATATAAAGTTATTTGATTACTTCAAAGTGTTGTAAACAAATTACTTAATGAATTAAAGCATGGATAGCTAATAATTTTTATTTGTTACTTGTTAATTTGTGATAATTTCTCAATGATTGTTTTAATTGCGTGTGTTAATGGGACAGATATGAGCATTCGCCTAACTCCTTACAATATTCCCTAAAAACAATGAGAGAAAAATTAAAAATTGAGACATATTTAGGCCTTTTCCTAAAATTTTTAGCTCTATGTAATTTTCAAACAACAATTGAACCATTCCTAATAATATTAAAAGCATAATTAGTGGAATCCAAATTCGACTTGAATAAAATACTCTTTAAGAGAAGAATTTATAGGGTTATTTAAATCTACCTCATCTTGAAATATTGTATTTTGCACTGATAGGAAAATTAATATAAGAAAAACTAGAAGTAGTACAAAAAAAGAAAATATACTAGTTTAATCAATTTAGTTTTTTATTATATTTTGCCTAGAAATTTTAAATTTAAAAATATATTTTTAATTAGAAAACATACACTTGAAGGAGCTATTATATTTTACATTATTCAACTCCATATAAGAGTAATGTAAAATTTTAAAAAGGGACTGTACTTTATATAATGTATTCTTACATAAGAATATTTATTTTTGATTAGGGGGCTGTAGTATAATCTGGCAGAATGGCTGGCTCCAGACCAGCAGATCAGGGTTCAAATCCTTGCGGCCTCATTCATCAACTTCAAAAATTTTCACCAATACACGAGATTCTTACTTCGTGCGTTCTTGTGCTTTGCTCATTCTTCACAAAGTTTCAAATCCTTGCAGCTTCAAAAATTAGTCTATAAAAATAAAATAAATAATTGATATTCGTAAGTTAAAAAGTAGTTGTAGGAATTTCAAAAGGTACTTCTACAGTATAATTTTTCCTCTTCCTTGTCTTCTTCTTTTCACTTGCCAATCTTTGTGATGATGGAGGAGAATTTCTTCAATACCTGTTCTTAAATCTTCTTTATTTTTAACATCTCTTTTAGGAAATGTAAATGATAAATAAATACCGTCTTTTGGAATTGGTTTAATTCCTTTAGATTCAACATTATTATCTAAAGGAGGAACTAGTAACTTTGACTCACACTTCATATTTTTTGACCAATATGGATAAAAACCAACATTTGTAAATATTGTATTATACATATTCTCTAAGTCTCCTATAAATTCTCCAGATGGGGTAAAAGTTAATTGTTCAAATCCATATGTACTAGTACCTTGCTTATTTAATACTTTATATGTAATATCTCCTGGTAAAATTATTTTTGTCATAAGAATATTAAAAAATAAGATTTTATAAATGTTACTACTGAATTAAAAAAATTATTAGGAACTTTATTTCATCTCTACTTTAAATTCTCCTTCTTCAATAACAATGTTTTCAGTGTTTGTTACATTTCGCAAATCTTGCAAATTATTCTCAATAAATGTTTGAAGTTGCTTATTTGCATAAATTTTCAACTCTTCTAGTGGTTCTTTCATTGAAATTTGTTGCTCTGCTTTGTATTTTCTCACGTCTTTTAAAATTTGTGTGAAGAAAAAATATTGTTCCTCATCTGCTTTAGCGAGTAATTGTTCATTAACTTGCGGATATTGAATTGTGTGGGTTGATTCTTCTTGTTCATATTCTTTGAAGAATCGTTGATAGACACTCTCTGTGATAAATGGCATAATTGGAGCAAGTCCTTTTACACTTTCAAATAAAACTAGATAGAGTGTTTTTTGAGCTGCTTTGTAATTCTCTTGTTTTTGCCATAACCGTTGTTTTACAATTTCTAAATAATTATCTGCAACTTCTGACATAAAAAATGCATTCCATACAGATTTTGCTTTTGCATAGTCATATTTCTCAAACGCTTCATTTGATTCTTTAATTGTGTGTTGCATAAGTGATATAACTGCTCTATCGACTCCTGTGAGTTCCTCAAGATTTATCTTTTTATCATCATTTGAAAAATCATCAAGAAGCATACTTGCAAATTTCACAGAATTATACATTTTATTAGCAACTCCATATCCTGTTTTCACTTCTTTTTCTTGAAATGGTGAGTCATATCCTAATTTATTAGACGCAGCTGCAAAACGCAGCGCATCGTTTGAGAATTGAGATACAATATCTTGAGGATCAATTCCGTTCTCCTTACTCTTACTCATTTTAGAACCATCAGGAGCTAAAACCCATCCTGAAATTGCAACATTATCAAATGGGTTTTTCTCATAAATCAAGTTATTCTTAGCCATTGAATAAAATAACCAGAAATTTATGATATCATGTCCTTGTGGTCTCAAATCCATAGGAAATAGGGGATTAGTATTTACAATTTGTTTTTTTCGAACAAATATAATATCTTCATCAGTTCCTTTGGTTTTTCTTGCTTTATCAAACACATCCTTTGGAATTTTTAAATGAGCATTCTCAACATTATCCATCACGTACACATTTTCTTCGTCAAACCCTGAAATAATAACATAGTGAAATGAATTTGTATCATCTCCTTTGATAGTTCCCCAATGAACATTTAAACATGCTACCACATCTTTATTAATCTTGTTTAAAATTTCATTCAATTCAATAGATTTCTCAAAACATTGAGAAGTTGAACTCTCATTAAGCTCTGAAATTGCCTCCTCAACTTCTTTTTTATCAATGTCAAAATCAGCAGTATTATTTTTGAAAAATTCTAATTCTTTTAACGATTCATCTACACCTAAATGTGTTGTATAAAAATTTACATATAATCCTTTACTGCTCAAATATTGAGCAAGAACTGGTGTCCAAATTCCATATCCTTCATAATTCAATTCTTTTAAGACTTCATCATACTCTTTATTAATTCCAAAATATTGTAAAACACTTTGAATTGAAGAAGCTCCACAATCATTTTTATCTTGTTGTTTATGAAGAGGAATATCAAGTTTTAGCTCATTTCGTTTAACTTGATCTTCTACTAAATTCAAAGCAAGCTGAGGTGATGATGCTGATGTGAACCATGTGTCAAACACATCTTCTTCTCCTTTGTAATCTTTTGGACTAAATCCTTCTTCACATAACTCAGCTGGAATTGGAGTCGAAGTCGGGTCAAGTGGAAGCATATCAGGAGTTGGATAAATAGTTGCATTTGTTTTTGTGTTAATCCACGCTGGGATTGGAACTCCAAAGTGTCTTTGTCTTGAAAATCCCCAGTCCCAATTCAATCCTTTAATCCAATTCTCAAGTCGTGTTTTCATAAACTCAGGCGTCCATTTAAAGGCATTTGCAAATTCAAAAAACATCTCCTTTTTATCTAGATATTTTACAAACCACTGCTCACTTGCAATATACTCAACTGGAACACCCGAGCGCTCCCCTACATTTACAATTTGAGTAATATTCTCTTGCCCAATTAATGCACCAATTTCTTTGAGTTTTCTCATTGCAGCAAATCGCCCTTCTTCACTTGCAATCAACCCATTAAACTCCTCTCCGCACAATTCATTTAATGTTCCGTCTCTATTCATAATCTCATAAATTTTCATTCCCGGATGTCGTTTAATATATTCAATATCTTCAAGTCCACCAAAAGAGCAAAAGTATGCACTTCCTGTTCCTAAATCTGCTTTAATTGATTGGTCATGAGTAATTTCAATTTCTCGATTGATAAGAGGGATAATAACTCGCTCACCAATTATATTTTCTCCTTTGAGTGTTTCGATGATTTCATACTGTTCAATTCCAAGTTTAGAGAGTTTTTCTTCATATGTTTGAGCACCAAATATCCAAAATTCTTCTTGTCCTTTCACATTTACCTTGAGTTTTACGTATTCTCCACTATCTTCTACACTAAATCCATGACACGCAAAAATCATCTCAGGCCTTGTAGTTGCGTAAATAATGTAAGTGTGGTCAGTTCCTACAACCTTTGCTTTAATGTAGTTCATCTTAGACTTTACTTCTTTATCTTCTAATTCAGCTTGTGCAATTGTTGTTTGAAACACCCTATCCCACGGGATTGGACCTTTTCTTCGCTCAATTAAACCTTTGTTTACTAATTGTAGAAAACTCTCTTGAGACACTCGCTGAGAATATGGTGAAATGGTTGAATATCCTAGATTATCAAAATCACATGAAATTCCTAAATTTTTCCAATCTTGAACAAATTGTGGGCGAGTTTTTTCAATATAGTCCATTGTGATTTTTACTGCCTCTTCACGAGTCATTTTCCTCAAATCAACATTTTTTTCTTTTTGAACTATTTTCTCAGTTGCGAGTCCATTATCATCTGTTCCAAATGGATAAAATACTTCATGCCCGCTCATTCGCTTATAACGTGCAATAAAATCAGTTTGAGCGTATGAAAATGCATGTCCAATGTGCATTCTCCCCGACATTGTAGGAGGAGGAGTATCAATTGAAAAGACGACTTTAGAACTTTGAGGATCAAATTTGTAAATTTCTTGTGTATTCCAAAAATTCATGATTTCTTGCTCTTGTTCTTTAGCATTGTACTTTTTTTCAAAATTGTCTGATAGTTTTGTCATTTTTTATCTTTTCAACTGATACTACAAGTGTATCTAAATAAAAATAAGGAAGAGAATTTATATAATTTATGGTTGATTAAAAAAGACTATTTTTTAGTTATAACTCTTCTCCCAATTCTATACACACCATATATAACAGCAATTGGAATAATAAATCCTGCAATTGATACTACAAATCGAATTCCAAGTTCTAATGAGTCTAAAAATAACTTTAATCCATCTCTGAGACCTAAAAAGTCTAATTCATCAATTAATGATTGTTTTTCTTGTATTGTGAAATATACATCTGAATAACTCACATCTTCTTGTTGTCTTTGAATTTGCTCTTGTAAATATGCAATTGATTGTTCAAGTGAATCAATTCTATCTTGAATATTAATTTCTTCTTCAATTTCTAGATTATTTCGAGTAAGTATTTCTTCATAACGTTGAATTTGACTCTCATATCTCTCTAATCTTTCTTGTAAATCAATAACAACTCCTGTAACATCATTTGAATAGACATTAATTGATTGTACTTCTCCTAACTCTTTGAGTGAGTTTAAAAATGTGTCTAATTGAGACGATTCTATTTTAAAATTATATGTTGAGCGGTAATAATTATCATTATATTTACTCTCCTGCTCAGACATTACAATTACAGAGTATGATTCGACTAACGTGTCAATTTCTCTAATTGATTTGTGATATTCACTTGATTCAATATTCAAATTAGCATTCTTTGCAATCATTCGCTCATCTTCTTCAGGAGCAGCATTTGAACCACCACCAGGATAATATGAACTTCTCGCCATATCTTGCTGAGCATATCCTGCTTCATTTCTTGAACTTAAATCAGCAGAGCTCAATGAGTTCATTGAATTAGATATCATTCCAAGTGCTGAAAAAGCAACTAATACTAACAAAAGTCCTATAACATAGTTTTTCCAATATGTTTGTATATGATTTGTAATAGTCATAGATTATATATACTTAATTGATTTAAAAAGATTTGTTGTCTATTTCTCTAAATTCAACTTCATTTTTAATAAGGAATCTCCATTTTCATAGAATTTTTTTGTTTCTTCAATAACTTTAAATCCTACTTTTTTATATAAATTAACTGCTGGATTCTCAGACCACACGTCAAGAAGAATTGTATTAATATTCTGACTTTTACAATATTGAATTGCATATTCAAGTAATTTAGTCCCAACTCCTCTTCGTTGATAGTTTTTGTGAACTGACATTCCAATTTCACAAACATTGTTTTCAATTCTCAAAGAAATATATCCAACTGTCTTATTTTCATAATTATATAAAAAAACTAATTCACTCTCCAATAATTTTTTAGCAAATTCTTGCTCTTTTTCAAAACTATATTTTGACCAAATATAGCCGCTATTATATTCAATGTGTGCAATATCTTTAAATTGAACAGAAGTAGCTTTAATTATCATAATTGTTAACTATAAACTATTATTTAAAAATAAATTGACTATAAAAAATAATAATAAAAAAATGAATTAATTTAATTCTTCAAACTCTAATTTATCTCCTTCAATAATATTTCTATTTTTGATTACTTCAGGTGTTAATCGTACTTTTTGTAACTCTTTTAGTGCTTCAAATGCTGCGCTCATTAAATTAATTTTATTACTTGTAGTTCCAAATGTTTTACTCCAAACATCTTTAATACCAGCAAGTTCACACATTTTAGCAACTTCTTTTTCTGCAACAAGTCCTGTTCCTTTAGGAGCTGGAATGAGTTTTACTTTTACTGAACCACACTTTCCTTCAACTGAGAATGGAATTGTTGTTGGATCTGAACCAAATGAACCCCATGAACCTGATCCTCTTCGAATTAAAATTAAATTTTGTTTTGCTTTTTTAATTGCTTTTTCACGAGCAGGTACATTTTCACGTGCTTTTCCAAATCCAAGTCCAACAACTCCGTTTTTATCACCTGATAAACACACCATTGAAAAACTCATCACTGAACCTTCTTTTGTCACTTTTTGAGTCGCTTTTGGTGGTTTTCTTTTTCCACCTCCAAATTTACCTTTTGCTTGACCAGTGTTTACAAATTCAGTTGTTAAATCAGGAACAAGATGATCTGTAATTTCACTCTCTAAAATTTTATGTCCCGAGCGAATAACATCTTTAATATCTGTATATTTTCCAGCTAGAACATCTTTTCCAACTTGAGTTTTAGGAGTCCAAACTTTTTCTACTACTTCTTGTTCACGTCTAGGTCTTCTCTCTTGTCTTCTATCATCTCCTCGTCTAGGTCTTCTATCTCCACCTCTACCTTGTTGTCTTTGTTGTTCAACCATTTTTATTTTTTACCTCCTTCAATTGCTTTTTTTGTTTTTTCAATTACTGATTTTGCATCTTTTGAAGATAAATGTTCTCCATTAATTCTCTCTTCAGCTGGAAATACTCCTTCTCCAACACGAACATGTAATCCACTATCAATTAATCCTTTTACACTTGCAAATAATCTATTTCCATATTGAATTTTTTGTAAACCAAAATCAATAATTACATCATCTTTAATTCCTGCTTTAATTGCACGTGTACCTGCAAGTAACCCTGTTAAGTATGCAGCAGAGATATTTCCTGTGTGAAGTGTGTATCCAAGCCCAATTAGATCTTGAGCTCTTGCTGCTGTTGTAATATGATCTCCTTTCAAATTGTAAGATGCAATTTGTACAAGCATTCCATTATTTGACTTTCGAATAATACATCGAGGTATTTTTGATTTAATTAATTTTAATCGTTGATGATAATTAGTCTTACCTTGAACTCTTCTATTATATCTATATATTCTATTTTTTGAATCATTTCGAACCATTTTTATTGTTCTCCTCCTCTGCTATCATTTTTTTTCAATGCTAGATTTTGTTGTCTAATGTAGAGTGAAATGTGCTTTTTATTACGAAAGAAATTTCCTTTAGCTTTTCTATACAAATCTCTATACACTTTTCCATCAATTTTTTGGTTATCTTTTAGATCTTTTAATAATTTTCTCATTGCTCGAAGTTTTATAATCCATTTAGTCTTATCACTCATACGCGCATTTGCAGTTCCTTTTCTTGAACCATGACCTTTTCTTCTTCCTTTCTTTTTTTGCTCAGCAATATATTTTGCCCGAGTTTTTGAAATTCCTCTCACAGGACTTACTTTAATTTTTCCCTCTTGAATTAAATCTCGAACTGATTCTCTTGAGATAATTTCTGAGAATTCTTTTTTATCTTCTGCTGTTGTAATTGCAAATTTAATTCTCTTTTGTGATATACCTAATGTTCTTGATGCAAGTGATTTTTGTGATTTTAATTTCATTTCTTATTCACCTCTGATGTTTTTTTAGTTGAACTTGCTTGAGACACTGAAGCACTCTTTGTTGTAGTCGTAGTAGTTGTTGTAATCGTTTTCTTTACGCTTTGAGTATTATCTTTTTTTAGTACTGCTTTTTTACTAACATCACTTGATTTCTTATCAAGACTACTTGAAGATTCTTTATTTTTGCTCACTGTATCTGCTTTTTTACTCTTTGAAGCTTTGTTTGATTCATCGCTTTTTTTCTCAGTACTAGATGTTTTATCTGACGCTTTTGAATCAGCTTTTTTAGTACTTTGAGTTGTGTCTTTTTTAGACGCATCATCACTTGTTTTTGTATTTGCTGATGAATCTTTAGTTGAATCTTGTTTAGCACTCTTTTGAGGAGTTTTTTTTGAATCTTGTTTTAAATCTTTTTTAGCCTTAAAGTTTTCTTCAACTGTTTTAATATATGTAGCAATATCTTTTACATTACTAATTGTAATATTTTTTTTTTGAGCAACTCTAAGTACATCTAAACGTTTCTTTTTACCTAGAGTGTGTGATAGAACACCAACTTGTGTTTTTGTATCAATTAATTCTAAATCTTTCATATTTGAAATAATAACTTCAAAATATCCATCTCGATTTGTTCCTTTAATTTCTCTTGGGGATCCATATCCAACTTTTAACATTCCAATATGTCCTCTTCTATTTCTCCTGCTTTTATTACCCATACCTTTTGGTCGTCTCCATGCATCAACTTTTTTAAGTTTTGCAAATTGGTGAGCTTGTCTTCGCAAAAATGTAGGCTTTCTTTTTTTAATAGCTCTTCTTGTTTGTAGTTTTTCTTCATTAACCATTTTTAATTACCTCTAAGAATACACCCGGTGTGGTTTTTGTGTAATATATATTCCATCTTGAATCACTCTTCTATCCATATGTGTAATTCTAGTACTTTGCTCAATTAATGCAGCAGCTTTTCCACACACTTCTTTATCAATTCCCGTAACTGTTATATCTTCTCCTTTCACATCAACTTGAGCACCTTTAGGAATTTTAACAATTCTTGGAACTTTTTCTCCAAGTAAATTTTTAACAAGTAAAGTATCTTCTTTTTTCTCAACTGTCATAGGGAATTTTGAGTATACAACTTTTAAATTATATTCAAATCCTTCACTTACTCCTTTTATCATGTTATTGATATGAGCTCTGTATGTTCCCATAATTGTTTTTAAACTTTTTGAAAAATACTTTGTTGACATGAGTACTTGATTTTCTTGTGTGTGAATTGTAATTCGTGGATAACGAAGTTGTCTTGTAATTTCACCTTTTTCTCCTTTAACTGTAACTATATTGTTTCCTACAACTTCAACACTAATTCCTTCAGGAATTTCAACAGTATAGTCAATTTCTCTCCAAACTTTCTCAGGTCTGTCCCTTTTTTTTCTAATAATGTTTGATCCCATTTTTTATGTTAATTTATCACAATATTGTTTAATAACAATATGCAACTAAACTACCTCCAACATTATGTTCTCTTGATTCACTTTGAGTGAGAATCCCTTTGTTTGTTGTGATGAGTAAAATCCCAAAATCTTTAGCAGGTAAATATTTTCTCTCATACACTTCCAAACTCTCAACAGAGATTGGGTATCTTGGTTTAATAACACCACATTTATTGATATTTCCAAGTAAATGAACTCTGAGCATTCCTTGCTTATTATCTTGAATTTCTTCAATTTCTCCTACATAATTGTGTGCTTTTAATGAGTTCAATAGACTCACAAGTAATTTTGATTTTTTCAGTACAACTGATGAATTCAAACTTTTTACTGCATTATTAATTTTTGAAAATGCATCTGCTATTGGATCGTTTTGTGCCATTTTAATCTAATTTCTTGAACCCCACTTTTCTTGCATTTAATCGAAATGTTCTTCTACAAATACTCAATCCGTATTTTCTAATAACACCTCGAGATGTACCAGTAATTTCACATCTGGTAACACCTTTACCAAATTTTCTCTCTTTTGGTTTGTTATGCTTAACATATTTTGCCCATTTAGCAGGTTTATGTTGTAATTGTTTTTTAACCTTTGAAAATTCTTTGCTTGTCATTTTTATTCAAATTTCACCTCAAATTGTTGTTTCATAAATTCCATCACTTCCTCAGGAGTAATTTTATGCCTTTGTGGAACTCTTGATTTTCCAATAAATCTACTCTTTACTCTAAATCCAGCTCTTTTAAACGTAGTCATTACTTCAAATCCAATAATTCCAATATCAGCGTCATATTTCATACCTGATAAATCTAAATACTCGTGAACACCTATTGAAAAGTTTCCGTATGTGTCTAGAGCTTTTTTGGACATAACATTTCCTTTTGATTTTAATACCCACTTTAAAAATGCATGAGCATCATTGTCTCTAAGTGTTACTTTATACCCAATTGGAAGACCTGGTCTAATTTGCCATGTATTTAACCTTTTCTTTGCGCTACACTTCACAGGAGTTTTCTCTGTGAGCTTTGTGAGTAGTTTTTCTGCTTTTATCATACCCAGTTTATCATTTCCAACACATACATTCACTGTAACTTTATCAATTGATATTTTTTTCATCGGATTGATTGAAGTTTGTTTAGACTCTTTTGTATCAGTGTCTTTTTGTGTACTTGTTGTAGTATCTGCTTTTGCCATTTTTAATCAACCCTCCTTGATGAATCAATCACATAACAATATTCCTTTGCAGTAATATGTTCTACATCTCCAATTTGTAGTGTCACTAAATCAGGAGCAACTCCATTATAGTGTGTGAATTCTTTAACAACTCCGTATTGTCCTCTGTATTTTCCATCCATTACATATACTTGCGATTTCACATCAAGTGGTAGAGTGGATTTGATTTTTTTAGACAAAATATCAACTACAATTGTTGCATTAGTTGTAATTTTTGCTGCTTCTTTTGAATTCACAATTACATTATACCCATTCATTGTATTTATCTGAGTACTTCCTCCTTTAACGAGTGTTTTCTTAGTAACTTTTGCGTATAATAAATTATCACTTACATCAATGAGTTTAATTCGTCCAAGTGTGTTAAACACAAAAATGAATTTTTTATTCATCTTGGAAATTTCTACAACATCAAACATCCCAATTGGTGATTTTACTGTTTTTGCTGGAGTTCCATTAATTGTAATAAATTTATTTTGAACAACATACTTTGCTTCTTTTGTTGTATACACAACTCCCATAACATCTCTTAATAATACAACAACTGGAACTACATACTTCATTTGCATAGATCCTGGGTGTGGTTTTGTTACAAATGTGTGTGTTTTTCTATGAGTTGGCCATGAAGTTGGCATTGAGTGTCGTTTTAAATGTCTTCTATGTTGGGCCATTTTATTGTTTTACCTCGTTTGCTTGCTTTATTTGTGCAACTCTCTCATCAAGTTTAGATTTTCTCAAATCATCACTTAAATCAAGTTTTGTAATTTCTACATTTGATGGGTCAATTGGATACATTACACTTGAACCATCTCTTTTTGTTTGTTGGACACCATCAATTTTAATTTTTAATTTTGCTAAATTGACTATTGCAATTTTTCCGCTTTGTCCTTTAAATTGTCCTGCTTTTACAACAACTGTGTCTCCACTTCGAACACTCATGTTTCTCACACCATGTTGTTTTCTCAAATCACTACTCAGAGGAGCTCTCATCATTTTATGACGAAGATGATTTGGAGCATTGTGTCTATATTTTCGTTGTTTTCGAGTCTGAGTTGAACTCTTCCAATGTTTTGAAAAATTATTTAGTGCCATTTTTATGCTATCACACTCGCAATTCTTGCTACTTGAGGAAATCGCTCTGCAACTTCTCTTCCAACAACTCCTTTAACAACAGTTCCTTTTGGAGATCCTTTTTCATCTTTTAAAATAACAGCTGCATTACTCTCAAAACTCACAACCATCCCATCAAGTCGTCTGTATTGTTGTTTTTGACGAACAATTACCGCTTTTACAACTGTGTGTTTCATATCAGGTCGTCCTTTTGTGACATGTGCTGTAATCATATCTCCTACTCCTGCTTCTTCGAGTTGACGTTTTACTGTTTTGAATCCTTTTACACTAATGATTCTAATTTCTCGTGCTCCTGAGTTATCAATGACATTAATTCGTGCTCCTTTTGGAACTCCTCTTGATTTATTTCTACGAATTGATTTCATTTTACTCTTCAGCCTCCTCTTTTGTTAATATTTTAAGTACAACAAAATGTTTTGTCTTTGAAAGAGGTCTTGTCTCTCCAATGAGTACCATGTCGTCTTTTTTTGCGTTAATCTCTTCTGGATTGTGCGCTGCAACTTTAGTTCGAGTTTTTAAGTATCGTCTATACTTTTGTGACATTACTGTATTGTTCCACTCAACTTTGACTGTTTTATTCATTGCATCTGATACTATTTTTCCAACAAATGTTTTTCCTCTAATTGAGACATTTCCTGAGAAAGGTGATTTTTTATCAGTGTTTGAGACAGACTTTGGAAACTCTGTAATATTGTATCCGATTGATTGTTTCATTTTTTATTCTACAAAACTACTGCCTGGAATCGATTCCAAACAACTCTTCATTTCTGTAATGAGTGTAGTGTAGTTTAAAAAAACAAATATTGCTTTATAAAAGTAATGGAGAATAAGGCAAAATTTGCATTTATGAGAGCATTTTTGGAGTAGTTGACAATAATTAAATATTTAAAGAGAATAGTGTTAAATTAAATATTACAAATTGTGGGAGTAGCAAAGTGGTCAAATGCGACCGACTCAAGATCGGTTCCTTACGGTTCGAGGGTTCGAATCCCTTCTCCCACATTTTTTTTCTAAACTAAATCTCCTTATAGTAGGGATGAGAACGAAGTTCCTTTGGTGCTAAGAATTTTCAAAGAAAATTGTTTCGCACGAATCCCTTCTCCCATATTAATTTTTCTAAAATTATCTACATTAAAAATATTGAATAACTCAATATCCACAGTAAACTACCAAAAATTATTCCTCCTACAATATCTCTGAAGAAATGTCTTTTCTTTAAAATCCTGGAATAACAAACCAATATTGAGACAACAAGACCCATGACTATAATATCTATATCGTAATTAAAAAAATGAATGAAAAATAAACTCAAAAATACAATTCTTGCTGCGTGAAATGATGGAAATGATGAAAAATTAAAATACTCCATTTCTTTATGATGATATTGAGGAGTGTTTACGAAGACGTAGAAGTGCAAAACATAGCGAATTGGAAGGCCAATTACGTATATTAAAATTAAACCAAATAAGAGTGCGTGAGCTTCATTAAAAAATGTAAATTTATAGTAAAATATGATGATTAGTAAAAATATTGGATATGAACCTAGTGATGAAAAGTGAGTTATACTGTAATATAGTATCTGTTTTAGAGTATCTTTTGACAAGAATTGATGTATTAACTTATTTATTGTTTCCATTTTCAAATTTAAAAATTTCAAATTATTATAATATTACTCTATAACTTTCAAATTATAAATTTTTAATAAAATAGGTTTAATAGCTAATTTGTCAATTTGATGGGCTTCTCTAAATTTGTTCTTAAATTTTAAAATTAATTTTTCAAAAAATGAAATTGATTGAAACGATAGCTCTCCTCCAAGCGGATAAAAATAGATATTATCTCTAATGTGTTTTGGAATACTTTTCTCATAAATCCAGTTCATTTTTTCATCTTGTGGATGAGTTAGTCCGTCACAAAATAAAATAACTCGCTTATACTGTAAAATCTCCCAATATTTCTCAATATGACTTGCAATCATAATAGTGTCATCAAATATCCAACTTCCAAAAACAATAATATCAAAGTCTTTTAAATCATCTCTTAATAGATAATCTACATCAATGAGAGTAGATTCAACTTCTTCATGGATCCATTGAGCATATTGTTTTGTTGTATTATGTTTTGATTTATATACAATTAACACATTTCTCATATACTTAATATACCAATCATATTTATAAAAATGTCTATTTTCACAGTGTTTATGTGAGTACTTAAAAGAGGTGAATTTTAGAAAACTTTATAAATTCAGAGATTTTGTATTAATTAAATATGGTACAACAATTTGCACAATCAATTGATCGAGAAGCTTCAAAAGCGTTTAAGAAAGTTAAACGAGACATTGAAGATTTGAAAAGGACAGTTGAGAAAAAACAAGATAAACAAGAAAATGTCTTAACTGAGATGAATAAAATGAAATCAGAGTTGAGAATTGAGTTTAGAAATGAATTACTTGAACTTCAAAAAACACTCAATAATGAGCTTCACTCACTTAGAAAAGAAGTATTATACTACAGAGAACTCTGTGAACATAGAAGATTTAAAGATGAACCAATTAGAGATTCAAAAAATAGCTCACATACGAATATAGAAAATAGTTATACTAAAACATCTGTATTTGAAGGAGGAGAAGAAATAGATGAAGTTGCTCAACAACATTCAAATTCTGAGTTTTCCTATCAATCAGTTCAAGAAAATAGAACAAATAATAATTATAAGCCTACTCCTGACTCAATTGATTTTGAACAAATACAAGAAGAAAAGAAAACGTATTTGAAATGGATTACTGTGGGAGACGCTGATTTAGATTCAATTGATGAGGTGCATATAAAATGAGTGGAGTAAAAGCAGTATTCTTCTACATATTTTTACTTGTAGCAATTGTCAATACAGTATTAATGTATGCTCAAACTTCTGTATTTACAATATTTTCTTTCTCAGCAATATTACTCACACTAATTGTTTTAGTATTGAGTGGTCTTTTGACAACAATTGCACTCTCAAATAAACGAAGAGTTGTGAAAAAAACAAGTTATCGAATTGAATTATTTGCCCTGTTAATATTATTTTTAGTAAGTGTAGGAATGAGAATATATGAGATGATTGTTGGAAGCATTGATATAATGCTACTGTGGAGAAGTGGAGCAACAGTACTGTATTTCATTCTCTTCTTGTTTGCAGTTGGTTTATCAAGAGATGTATTTAAAACACTCCTTGAAATATACAATAACAAAATCAAAATTATTAAATAAATTACTTATTTTAGCAATTTTTATATATTAAAAATCAAAAATTGTCATACTTAGTACTATTTATAATAATTAATATAAAATATAACATAATTGGCCAATTTTTAAAATTAATAATATTATTCATTAAAAATCATCATCAAAATCAATCTCTTCAATTTCTAAATCATCATCAAATGCAGCTTCTTGAGATTTTTTCTTCTCTTCTGACTCTTGTGAATTATTTGATTTAGCTGCTTCTTTTTTCTCAGACTTTTCTTCAGTCCCTTTTGAATCTTTAGAACTTTGAGAAGATGTTGTTGCAGTTGAACTCTCTTTTACAATATCATCTGCTATTTCACTCTCACTCTTTTTTTCAACAAATACAACATCATTAATGATAATTTGCATCTCTCCTGTCATTTGATTCTCACTCACATTTCCAATTACTTCAATTTGTGATCCAACAAGCTCTTTTGAAATTTCTCTATATGCTTCTAAATCTTCTGCTAAGCTCACAATCTCTTCACTTTTCTTTGAAAATAACTCTTCGGCTCTATCTCGAAATGCAACTACTCCAATTGTTCCGCTTGAATCATTTACTACAATATTTGTAATTGGAATTCTTATAGGTTCAACTTCACCATGCTCTGGAGAGATATATTTTCCTTCATCTACAAATACTTTTTTGAATGTGTGAGGACAACCTAAGTAAAAGCGAGGAATATCAACATCAACAATTGTCGCTTTAATTGATACATTTTTATCTTCCAATTCAATTTCTTCAATTTGTTTAGGAGTACTTTGTGGTCGAATTTGCTTCACTTCTATATCTCCAATGCCCTCTGGATTCAATGTAAATTCACTATAATCTCCAAAGTGCACTTCCATTCTCCCATTTGTAACATTTTCTCGAACATATACATTTTTTATATCTAAAATAGAATCTCGCTCTACTTCTTCAAGTAAATCTGCTTTACTTCCCCAAAATGCTACTCGCACAATTCCTGTTTCATCTCCAACAAGAAGCGATCTGATTTGACCTTTTCCACCTGATTTCATATCAAACTCAATTAAATCATATTTTTTAAGAACTTTTACAACCATATTTAAAGAAACTCTTGGTTCAGTAATTTGTTCAATTTTCATATACGAATTGCTATCTTGACCTGCTCCAATACTTGCTGGTTTTAAATCTAATTTTACTCCTAACTCATTTGCAACAATATAAATCGCCCCTTCTTCAGACACCAATCCAGATAGTTCTTTAACTTTATTTTGCACAATCTCTTGTAATTCGGATTTTTGTTTTGAAGTTTGAGAAGAAAGTGTATCATATAATTGTTCCATTAATTCCATAGTAAATAATTCACCTTATAATTTTATAAAACTTTGTATTTAAATGAGTTGACTTTATGAGCATGCATCTATTTTGAACAACATAAATTATTTAAAGATAATAGTTGTAATAATAATTATATGTTTAACAGGAGGAGGAATTCGAATCAACGAGGAATATTTAACTCATCTCAAGGAAGATTTTCACAATATCGAAGAGAGAGTACTTCTCAATTTTATACAATTCTTCTCTGCATCACTCTATCACTATTTTTTATCTTACAGTTCACAGGAGTAGTTGATGCAAATCAATATCTACTCAATACCCAAGAAGTTGTAAATTTTAATCTTTTAACAACATTTACTTCGCTTTTTTTTCATGTTGGAGCGTTGCATTTTATATCTAACATCATTGCTCTGTACATATTTTCACGAAAAGTTGAACAAGAAGTAGGTGTTGGAACTCTTTTTTTATTTATTATAGGAGGAATTATTGCAAATGGTATTGTCTCAATTCATGCAGGAATTATAGGAGAGCATTATTTAAGTGTTGGAGCAAGCGCAGGAATTGCACCATTGATTTTCTTTGTCATCATTGCAAAACCAATCTCTTTGCTCACTCCACTTGCATGGTTTATTATTCTCTTTGATATATTAAATTTATCAAATCAAAATACGACTACTAATCACGCTGTACACGTTACAGGATATCTAGCAGCGTTTATTCTAATGAGTATTTTAAATTTTAAAAATAAACGCTACATTTACTACTCAATTGGATTCAATCTTGTTGGGTTAATTCTGCTCTATATTGGACTTACAATGTATTATTTTTAGTGAAAAATAAAGATTTTCTATAAATACTAAACTTTAAGAAATAAATTGTAAATTTGAATATATAAAATATGAATATGAATTATTCTTTCATATTCTCAATAATTGATTGATGTTCTGCAATATTTCTCTTAAGCATCTCAATTTTACGAGTCTTATTCTCCTCATTCATTAATGAACCACATACAGGACACGTGAAATTTTTCTCAAGAGCTTGCTCAAATGGAGCACGAGTACAATAATTAGGGCATAAATAATATGTAGTTTCTTCTTCTTTTTGCAATCGCTCTTTGAATAAATCTAAACTTTTTTTCTTCTCATTAATATACACTCTCTCAAAGTTTTCGCTAATAACTCTCCAATAATACAAATACCATCCCTTTTCTTTGTCTTTTCGTCTATCATAATCAATTAAATTTTTTGCTTTTAACTCATATAATATACTTCGAACTTGACTCACTGGGAATCCTAAGTGCTCATTTACTTCAAATTCACTCACTCCTGGGTGTGAGTGTAAAAATTCAATTACTTGTGAAGCTTCTTCTCCAACTAATTCTAATGTCATTTCTACTAATTCGTCTACGTTCATTTTTAGTGCGTTTTTATTGTATGGACTCTATATTTATAAACCTTTTTACTTTTTTTTTTGTTAATTGATAAATTTGAAGAGTTACTTAACTTTAATTAATCTAATCCAATAATCATTATATCTAATATATGCTTACTAGTATTACTTCTTGACACTGGATACATAATCCGAGTTGAATCAGAACTATTTATTAAACTTCTCCACTGAAGCAAGTCACCACTATACATGCCCGAAATATTAGTAGAGTTTATTGTTGGAGGGGAGGAAGTTCCCGCTAAAAATCCCTCTGAGACTACATCATTCGTGCCAATTGTTTGAGTAAACGAGTTTATATTAGTTGTATTGATATCAACTTCATATAATTGAGAACCTAGAGAATTCATTTTTTTTGAAACTTTTCTATGATACGGTATTAGTTTTGTAAATATTCGAGTGTTTGATTGTATAAGACTTGAGTTTGTAGAATTATCTAAGAGTTGAATTGAGTAATTATATGTTCCTACCTTTGAAATATTTTGAAAAAAACTATTCATTATTGCATTTGAACACAATTTTGAGATATTAAAAATTTCATTTATATATAATTCACAAATATATTGTGAAGATGAACCATTAATTGTAAAATTGAACTCGGTTAATGGGGCTGAGAGAATTTTTTCATTATTTATAGGTTGAAGCAAAGTTATTTCAGGCAAATCTTCTTCAGTTATTGTAATTGAAAATTCAACAGACTCCTGTGAGCTCACTTGAGAATAGTTTGAAGCAGATTGTAAAAATACAGAATATGTCTCATTCACTTCCCCGCTAGCAAACACCTCATATTCTACAATACACCAATCTAATTCACCAATTGTGCAATTTTGGGGATTAATATTTGATGTCCACAAAGGAGTGTTATTAATTTGAGTTGAGATTAGACTTTCCTCTGTTTCTTTCACATTTACTTGAGGATCATCTGCAACATATTCTCGCGCAAAAATCTCTCCTTCAAAATTGGTTACATCAACTAATTCAAATCCTGAACCCCTATCAATACACATTTGTGCGAGTTGACCTCCAGTTCTCTCATTCATCACGTAATCAATCCAATATCCTTCACCACTTGTTAAGCTCTCAGACCCATCTGTTCCACCTGTATTACATTGTGCTTGATTAGCGTGTCCTCCATACCAATACGCTAATCTCGTTTGAGTATTAAAACAATGCTAACAGGAGTTTTTAGTCCACTCCCATACCCATCAAGTCCCCATATTCCAATTTCACTACCATCATCACTATTTGTCCTAAATGTATGCGTTGTAGTAGTTGATGGAATAAACAAGAATCGATATCGTGAAAAATAATAATCATCAGCACCGTATAAATTTGAACCTTGATTAATTTCATCTACATATCCTGAACCTTGAATACTCCAACCATTCTCTCCAATTATACTCTTCAAGTTATTCGCATCCGAATTATCATTAATATGATCTGATGAAACAGGAGCACTATCATCCCACAATCCATTAACAATATGAATCTCATCACTCCTAAATGTGGATGATGCATTACTATTAGTAGTTGCAATGTTATTATTATAATAGACACTTAAATTATATATCTCCCCTGTTGAAATTGAATCATCTATTTTTACCCATACATCTACAAACTCAGAGGTTGTATTACACTCTTCTATCCAGTATGAGAGTTCTTGAGAATTATTCTTAATGAATCGTAAATCTTCACAAGAATTAGTCCATGAATAGTTATTAAAATTTGAAGTATTTAGTTGAACTAATACTTGATAATTTGCGGGTGTGAGTATTGTATTGTTAATTGTAATAGATTGTCGATTTTCCCAACTTAAATTCCACCAATTCGCTTTACTTGACACAAGTGATGATTGAACTTCTCCACACTCTCCTGCACAACTCAAGTTATATCTAAGAGTTACAGATTCATTTTGAAGTAACGTAATTCCTGAGCTAGAAGGTTGTAATTGAGTAATTGAAATTGGACCAAATATTTTCTCAACAATGCAAGACACATCAATAAAATCATTTACAGAACTCTCATCTGAACTAATTTGAAACTGAGCTGAATAACTTCCTGATATTTGATCATCACATGTAAATTCCACATTAGCACTTGAATCTTGCATCAAATTAAGAATAAGAGAAACACTTGGAGTAATTGTCGAGCAATCACCTGAAACACAGTTGATTTCAATATTAGAATTACCACCAAATCTAGAGCGAATAGAAATGTTCTCTCTCAAACTTCCATTAAACTGAGTTGTTGTTCCTAAATCTAACACAGATTGATTAAATTCAATAACTGTCCCCTCAACAGGTCGTAGTTGGATATTGTGAGATGTTGAATCTTCAATTTCACTCTCTGAGCTTTGCGTAAAAATAGTTGTATTATAGATTGTCCCAACTGTTCCTGTAACATTAATACTAAAATTTCTCACACACCACTCATTTGCATTTAATAAGCAAGTTTGTGGATTTGAGCTTGTACTCCATAAAGGAGTCAGAGAAGTTGTAGATAAATCAGACCCTAAATATTGAGTTGATATATTAATTGTTCCACAACTATCCACACCATTATAGCTAAAACAACTAATATTTGCACTTATTTGAGTTGTAGTATTAACTTCGACACTTGTAATTGAAATTGTAGAAGGAGTTTCAATAGTAATTCGTAATTCATTTGGAAGAGTATTAGAAGTTGAATTTGTAGGAGAAATTGTATCAGTTGTAAATCTTTTAATAGTATAATTATCATATCTTACAGTTTCAAGCGTAGCTCCTGCATGAGATGTTAAAGAGAGACCAATATCTTGAGTTGAATTAGCAGATGTTTTTGTAATAGAATTCACAGAAGTCCAAGAATTAGGAGTAGTTGTAGAGTAAAATCCTTCAAACGTCTGTCCTAATTTTGTAAGTCTTAAATATGAAGGTAAAACTCTAGAACTCACAGGTGTACTTGTATCTAAGTATCCATTATCATCTGAATCATGTTGAAATACATATCCATTTCCACTTGTTATAACTTGATATACATACCCAGTTGACACCGTTGGTTCATCCAGATCATTTCTCATCATAATTCCTGCCTTATTCCAAGGATTCACATTTCCATGATCAATTACTGCTACTTGAATATCAACATCTCCTTCAATATCTTCTAAATACACACTTCCATATTCATCATCACCTGTCCAAGTATCATCTCCTCCCGCAGTTATTGAGAGGGTGTTTGAGACAATTGAAAAGTCTGTTCCACTCACTAAATCAAAATCACCTAATTCATATATTGAATCAATTGTTGAACTATTAAAAAAATCACAATGAATAAATGTGCCACAATAATCTTCAGAGTTTGACTTTGTATCATCTCCAAAATATAATACTATTTCTGAGTCTTGAGAATTGCTCATATTAGGAACTTTAAATTGAATCTCTCCTGTCTGAGATCCAGCATTATATTGGTTAAAATAGTGTGGAATGGGAATTGAGGTATTTGTTGATCTATTATAGTAATACATTCTAATGGTGTCTCTATGTATTGAAAAATTGTAATTTGGACCCATAAATGTTGAATTAATATCCATAATCATTGTATAATCCGTGTAGGTTGATGTTGCACCTGTGAGATTAAATTCAACTCGATATGGTTGAGAAAAATCTTCCCATGGAGGACTAAACGAAGAAAATGAAGCAGGAGCAGATAAATTGAATATAATAAACACTAAAAAAATGAATCCTGTGAGTCTATAAATTGTAGCGAAATTTAATTCAGTTAGTTTTATCATTCCATTATTATACTATTTACTTACTAAAAAATCATCATATAAATATTTAGAATAGTTATGAAGTAGTATTCAAGTAATTAAAATATATGAGACAAGTAAAATCAACTTAATTTGTATACCTTACCATCTTTTGAATTTCATACTCCATATTTACAACTTTTACCTTATTAAATTCTTCCAACTCATCATGAAGCTGCACCAGATACGTCCCTGAAATTTTCATATTATAGTGCTTTTCAAGAATATATTTATACATATTGAGTTGCAGAGCATATTTCCAGTAATTTGAGTTTGCAAGGTGTTCAAGTGGGTAGAGCGCATTATCAGGACTTGTCTCCTTAATCTCCTTTACTCGTTTCCAATCAAATATATAGATTTCTCCACTGCTATTATCTTTTGCAATACAATCAACTGTTCCTGCAATATCAAGTTCTTCATCAAATATTCTCCACTCAATTCCAAGAATTTGAATATTAGACTCTTTTTTAAACTCCAGATATTGTTCAAATTCTCTACTTTGACTCATTTTTCCTAACAATTCGTACTCCTCAATTGCTCTGTGAATTTGAGTTCCTCTATCTCTTGCATCATCTCCTGTTTTTTTCCAATATGTTGAGATTTCTTCTTTTGCCATTGCATAATACTTTGAATTCTCATTGCTTTGCCAATATGAATACCATTTCTCAATAACTTCGTGTGTGTCAAACTCTTTAAAAAATTGAGATACAAATTGAGTAACTGATTGAGAAACTTGCGATGAGTCAACATAATAGGTGTGTGAGTTCTCATCAAAACTAATTCTCTTATTTCTCAAATGATGCATTTTGTTGTATATTTGTGGTTATTCTTGCTTATTTGAACAACTAATTAACTCGTTGCTAATAATGAGTGATAATTAACATTACTTGTTATTTCTCTTTTTATTGTGTTTGACTGTATTACTGATGTGTTGTTTTTGTTGTTGTTTTCTAGACTCTTTTGTATTTGAGTTATGATGTTGTTCCCCTTCATGTAGTGTGAATCCTCTAACTCCATCTTTATATATTTGGTAGAGTAAATATCCTGTAATTATCATTATAATAATTGAAATCCATTGACCCAGTGGAAAATTGAAAACAAGTGTTGTTGGCTCACGAACAAAATCTAAAAAAAATCGTCCAATAGAATATAAAAATAAGATACTCAATGTCATCACTCCTGCCTTTAGTTGTTTAAATATATACACATACAACATGATTTGAAACACAACTAAATTTTTAAAACTTGCATATAATTGATACGGATGTCGCGCCACATCATCATATTGAGGGAAAACAATTCCAATTCCTGAGTTAGTTGGAGTTCCAACAAGTTCTTGATTCATGAAATTCCCAACTCTTCCAACACTCAAAGCAAGTATTGAGGGAAGTGCAAAAAAATCACTTATCGAATATACAGAAACATTATATTTTTTTCTCACAATCCAACAACCTAAAAAAAAACCAATAAATCCTCCATGAATACTCATTCCTCCTTCATATATTTTTAATACCTCAAGTGGATTTTGTAGGTAATACATAGGGAAGTAAAAAAAGCAAAAAGCAAGTCTTGCAACAATGAGTGAGAAAAATACAAGTATGAAAAAACTCGTATCTTTTTGATCTTCACTCAGTTGAGAGTGTTTAAAAAATTTTATATAGTATAAATAAGAGAACAAAAATCCAAGTGAATACACTAATCCATACCATAATACTTCAAATCCAAATACTGTGAATGCAACTGCTGTGCTCATATTTTATGAATATGAAGAAGTTATTTATTAAATTATGGATTAACTTGAATATGTAAGCATGTATGACTAATATAATCCTTCGTATGATTGTTCTATGATTTGAAGTAGTGTATTATTTTCATCAATGTTATTCTCTTCTGTGCGTTGTTGATTATATTCAAATCCTTTTTTCTCTAATTGTTTTGCTGAGTGGTTGTGAACTAGCAAGAGATACTTAGAAATTGATGTATTCAAATTATTATCTACTATTTCAAAAAATCTCAGTAGTGTTGCATTAAGTAATTCTTCTTGCTGCACCTCATCAATACATCGAATTGAGTACACAGCAAGTGTATTTTTAATCATCTCCTTAATAACATATAATACCATCACCTCTGGATGAATATCATATTCAATAATTAATGGAGTTGGGCAACATTGAAATAATTCTGCTCGAATTACATACACATCTTGCTCACGCTGGAGTTCTAATCCGATGAGTGAGTCAAGAAATTGTTTTTGTGTACTTACTTTATTGAGTAAATTTTCAAATCGTTCCCTATCTGTTAGAAGTGATGTATAATTGGATACTTGTTCGTGATTAGAAAATTGAGAATTCAATGCTTCGTTGAGCTCATAGGGATAATAATAGTTAAATTTAATCTGTTGTGTCATATTTAATTGAGTTGTTTTGATTTTATAATAATTTTCTTTATTTAATATGTTCTATTAAATATTTATTGAGTTTTAATATGAAAACATGAAATTACTAAATAATAAGAGTTAATTAAAATGAATAATTGAATAAAAAAATTAAATATGTTTTTAAAAAATTAGAGAAGAAGGATGATTACTACAATAATTAATATAAGTAATATTCCTGCAATTGAGAGGAGAATAATTGTAGTTGTATCAACTTCACTAAATAGTCCTTGAGAATCGTCTCCAGTAGAACCATTATCTCCATCTTGAGAATCATCATCTCCTCCGTTTCCTCCTCCACTTTGATTACCATCTCCTGGACTTGGTGAATCTCCTCCTCCGTTTTGCTCATCATCACACTCATCAATTGTAAATGTCACAAGTTGTGTTTCTTCATCACCTTCTTGAGGATTCACACTATACTCAACATTATAATTTCCTGAATTCAATTGGCTAATATCAAATGTTCTTGTTACAGTTCGCTCTTCATTTTGAAGAAGTGTGTAACTTTGAGTTCGTGATGTTCCACTTACTCCTACAATTTGAGAAGTTACATCAAAATCTTCCTCATCAATTCCTGAATTTCTAAATGTCATTCGTGAATCAACTTGATCTACATCACAAGCAACTCTATTTGGAACCACAAATGCAGTTCTAATTTCAGCCCCACTCTCATCTCTATCAACCATTATCGCCATTTCTTCAGTAAAGCTCACTCGCTCATCTCTGTTTTCAGGATCATCATATTCAAGCTCTAATTCAAGTAATAAATCATTAGACCTCACATCATCAGGAATGTCAAAACTG
Organism: uncultured Methanosarcinales archaeon; assembly: GCA_964621065.1. Taxonomy (GTDB): domain Archaea; phylum Nanobdellota; class Nanobdellia; order Woesearchaeales; family UBA583; genus UBA583. Next base: position 102,512 of record CAZULG010000001.1, read on the forward strand.
AGCCTCATTGTTTGAGAATCTCTTGATGAAATTAATGTTGTCTCAGAATCAGTTAAGTCTTGACCTCTTGAATTAACATTTCTCATCTCTCCTCTCAAATCAACTTCTTGAAGTGAGTTCTCATTATTCACAATAACATCAACAACAAGTCTCTCTCCAGGAACTGCGTCATTTCGTGGATTAACACTCTCAATTGTTACGCCATCAGTTATTTTAACTTCAATAGTTATTTCATCAACTTCTTCTCCTTTGTAGAGTAAAACTAATGTTCCCTCATACGTTCCAACATCATCTCTATCATCTGCTCTAATATTGAGCTCTATATCTTCAACTCCTTCATCAACTCTAAAAGACTGTGAAACGTCAAATTCAAAATTTGAAGTTGATAATCTCTTAGACGAATCTCTAATTTGTCTAAATTCATCTCCAACTTGAATCTCCATATCTTCTACATCAAAATTTTCGTTATTATCAATTTCAATATCAATATCTTCATCACTACCTCTCTCAACATTAACTTCATAATCTAAATCTATAAATTCAACATCTACATCATCTTTATCTGCATCAATACTTATATCAAAGCACTCATTAAATGTTCCACTCTCTCCTTGAATTTGATATTCTACACATAATGCTTGTGAGCCAAAGTGATTTCTAATTTCAATCTCATCTAATCTATCAAATTCAAGACTAAATAGATAACTGCCACCATTTGGACCTATTTCTCTATCTCTATTTTCCTCATCATCAACATCTAGTGTGTCATCTCGTGATTCTTCAAATTCAATGTGTCTTTCAATTTCAAAATCCCCAATATCTCGCTCCAGTGTAAATACTAAATCAGAAATTGCACTATCAAACTCATTAATTAATGTTAATCGTTTTGTATCATCTCTATCTTCTAAATCAATATCAAACTCAATTGTTCCATCCTCAAATCCCTCAAAGAACACTGAATCTTCTGGTAGTAAGAAAAATGAGTCACTTGCACTTACTTGTTTTGTATTATTAGCATAATCAACTTCAACATTCACAGTTGTTTGTTGTGATGTTGCACTTTGAGGAATTGAAACATCAAACTCAACTGTTTGTGAACTTCCAATATTAATTGAAGAAATTACTTCATCCATATTAATACTTAATGATGGAATTTCAAATGAAACATCAACATCTTCTAAATCAACACTTCCATTATTTGACACATCAACACTAAATGTTACATCATCTCCTTGAGATATAGAATCTGGAACATTTATTGTAGGATTAGATAAACTTCTTCCATCAACAACATTGAGTGTAAAACTGCGAGTTTTGTTTAAACTTGAGTTTTGACTATCAACTACAATTAAATCTCCAGAATAACTCCCTAAAGTATCAAGCATAGAAGCATTTGTAAATTCAATACTCACGGGATTTTGACTATCATTTAAATTTGTAATTGTTGTTTGATTTGGATTAAACATAATTGTATTAGATCCATCAACAAATTGAATTTGATTAATCGTTAGATTTATTGGCTCATCTCCTGTGTTTTCAATATCTACTTCAAATTGAAGTGAATCATCAACTTGTACTTCAAAATTATTCTGTGCTGTTGTCAGAGTAAAATCTTTAATTGCAAATGAGAACGAACTCATCGCCATAATCAACGCTAGTACAATTAGTAGCTTCATATATTTTTTTCCTATCATTTTTATAATTGACACTTGTTAGTTATAACACAATAAGACTGTGAAGTTTATAAATCTTATTATAAATCACTCACAATGAGTTAAAAATAGCAAAATATTTCATTTAATGATTCTTCATTGAATACTCAATAGATTAATGTGAATACTACTTTTAAGTTACTAATTTAAACAAATATTTATAAATAATGAATACATAGACTATGTATAATGAAACATAACAATTCAAATCCTGTAAAAGAAGCATTTAGAAAAGTGAAAGAAGATAATTTATTTCTTCTTCAAAAAATTGAAGTATTAGAAGAGAGATTAAAAGCTCAAGAGCGACAATCAAGAGAGATGTTTGAATTGTTAAGAGAACAAATTGAATTATATAAAGCAGAAGCAATGATGAGTAATTCTTCAAATATGAGTTATAATTATAGTACTTCATCTAAGAAAAAAACTCCGTCTAAAAAAACTAAGGATACATCTTCAGAATAATCTGATACAGATTTAGAGCAATTTAAAGAAATTTAAACCAACTCGACAATTAAATTAATGTTAATTCAAGTATTCATCATACTTTTTATTATAATTTTTTTATTATAATATTAGTATCACAAAATATCAGTTTTGCCTGAGTAAGATTTTCTAGTTATTAAAAATATTATGAATCTTAACTTTAAAGTAACAAATATTTAAAAAGTGTTAAGATATTGTATTATTACAATGAGAAAAATAATAACATCATTAATCCTTCTTGTATGCATCATTGCACTTGTAGGATTTGCAACGACTCTTCCAATTATAGAACAAAAAGAGGAGAATCAAAAAATAGAGATTTCAAATAATGAGAACAACTTAATTATTCTTGAATCAAGTCAAGAAGTTGAATCTACACATGAGGATCAAGAGGTTAGAGGACTTAGAAAAACAAGTAGTGGATATGTTGATATTCAAGATCAATCAACACGTTATACAAATGATGAAGTACAACAAATCTCAAATGATAGAGGAATATTTGTAAGTTCTCGTGAAGAAGTTAGAATTTATTAAAAAAATAAATACATCTTCTGTAATTTTAAAGATTTAAAGAATATAAAAATAAGTTAATAAATTAATTTTAAATTATAGTGGCATCCAACTTGGGAAGAAGCTTGCAAATGGTTCTATAAAGTCGTAGAGGAGGAAGATGTAATATGGTGAAAATCCAACTGCAAGTGCAATTACTGCTTTGTGCCAGAACTTCTCCTTAAAACCAGTTGATTGAACTCCTTTAATAGCGTGTGAAGCGACCATTTTTGTCATCATAATAAGTGAGATAATAGCGCTTACAACTAATGATCTTCCAACTTCATCCATAAATAATATACTTTCAACAACAGGAGGAATTTGAAAATTTGCAAAAATCCACAATGTATTTGTTGCAATAATTGTTCCAGCTATTGCAAATAATAATCCGTGCCACATATCTCCTATGAAATCTTTTCCTGAAGTCATATTCTCGTCTTCATATACAAAATATGCCTCAACTAATCCTATCAAAAATCCTACAACTAACGGTAAGATGATGTGTAATTCTCCTTCTAATGCCATTTTTATGTATTTGTGTATTTCGTATTTTAATCATAATATTAGTTACTTGTCTAATTTATGTATCTCAATATCATTAAAATGAGTTTGCTGTTTTAAAATAACTTTTTCTTGATTATGAAGGTGTAACAATGGAATAAATGAGTGTAAAATGTCAATTTTATCTGATTTTTCTCGTTTAGGTAATACATCGTTATGAAATGTTAAGTGTGCTTTTTTCTCACTAAATTCATTATGTAATAAATCAAAGAGTTCTTGAATAATTGTTTTCAAATCTTTTCTTTTTTTATTATACTCAGGCCCTGTATATTCAACATCTGTATTTTTTAACACTAAATTTTTTCTTCTCTGATTACTCTGCTTAAATGTTTTCTCAAGTGTTGAGATTAAATCATGTAGTGTTACTTTTCGCTTTCTCGCAATAGGGTTTCTCACTTTCACTTTATACTCGCTTCTACTTGTACGCTTTGCTTTTGTATTCAAAAATTCATCTACTCCTTCTAACATATCAAATTCAGCGTTTAAGTCATCTTCTTGTATATCTTGGAGCGAGTCAATTGTTGAATCAATGCCTGAGATATCATGATCAACTAGATATTGTGCTTTTTTTTTAAGTAAAAATACTGCAACTGTGAGCAGTTTTCCTGAAATTGCAAAATCAAGATGTTCTAAATCTTGAATACTTTGCAAGTATGTTTTTGTCAATAGTGAAATATCAATATCAAATGGGTCCATATGATTTTCCTCAATAATCTGCTCAAGCAATTTTTTCCAATCAAATGAGTGTTTATCCATTGCAACATTATAAATCTCATCTTGAGGTAGAACATATAATTGAGAGTTCTCATTATCATTTATGTGTTCTATTTTATCTTCACTCTCATTATTCATATACATATTATTATAAATTTCTTATTTAAAACTTTTTATCACTCTATAATTTTACAATGATTACTTCAATGTTTTATGTCTTAAATATATATAATGAAACAATCTACATCTTCAAGATCTAACAAAAACAACAATAGTGGTAATAATGAACAATCTAAAAAAGTGATTCTCATTATCAGAGATGGTTATGGAAAACGAGATGAGCGTCAAGACAATGCTGTAAAAATAGCTAATACTCCATACACTGATTATTTAATGGATACCTACCCAACAACGCAACTGAGAACTTCTGGTAATGATGTTGGATTGCCTGAGGGGTATATGGGAGGGAGTGAAGTTGGTCATTTAACAATTGGAAATGGAAGAGTAGTGTGGCAAAATCTTGAGCTTATCAATCGAACTATTGAAGATAAGTCTTTTTTTTCTAATGAAGCGTTTGTTGATGCAATTACATATGCAAAAAAAAATGGAAAAGCAATTCAATTAATGGGATTATTGCAAAATAAAGGAGTGCACGCTCATCAAGATCATTTATTTGCACTACTCAGATTATGTGCTGAGCATAATATGGAACCTGATAAAATTATTATTCATATTTTTAGTGATGGGCGTGATTCTCCTCCACAAAGTGTAAAAGACTATATCAGCACATTAGAAAGAGTCATTGATGAAACAGGTGTTGGAGTGATTGGAAGTATAATTGGTAGATATTACGCAATGGATAGAGATACGAGATGGGAGAGAATTCAAAAGGCATATGATTTGCTCACTAGCGGAGTTGGAGAACATTTCAACACAGTTCATGAAGCAGTTGATTCAATGTATGAGAGAAATATTACTGATGAGTTTATTCCTGCGTGTTCAATTGGTAGTTTCACAAGAGTATATGATGGAGATGTTGTAATGATGTATAATTATAGAACTGATCGAGTTAGGCAGCTTACAAAAGCACTTGTAGAGAAGGAATTTGACTCAAATAATACATTTTTTAGAAGTGTGAAATTAAATCTGCATTTTGTAGCAATGACTTCATATTATGATAACATTCCTGCTCATATTGCCTTTGGAACACAAATCCCAAAAAACGGACTAGGAGAAGTAATTTCAAAACATAAACTACAACAACTTCGAATTAGTGAGACTGAAAAATATCCCCATGTAACATTTTTCTTCAATGGTCAACGAAACATAGAATTTAAAGGAGAAAACAGAGTATTAATCCCATCTCCTAGAAATGTTGCAACATATGATGAAAAACCTGAGATGAGTATTTATGAAATTAAAGATGCTTTACTTCATGAGATGAAAAAAGAATATAGTCTAATTGTAGTTAATTATGTAAATGGAGATATGGTAGGGCATACTGGAGATTTAAACGCAGCAGTTCAAGCAGTAGATGCAGTTGAAAAATGTGTTGAAGAAACAGTAAAAGAAGGATTAAAAGAAGGTTATGATTTATTAATTTTTGCAGACCATGGAAATTGTGAAGAAATGGCAGGAGAGCATCAAACATCTCACACACTCAATGATGTAGATTGTATATTAGTAAGTAATAGAGAAGAATTACAAAAAGATAAAATTAAACTTCAATACGGAGGACTTCAAGATATTGCTCCAACAACACTTCATTTGCTTGATATTGAGGTTCCAAAGGAGATGAGTGGGAATAATTTAATTATGAGGAAAAAAGAACTCCCTCAGCATATTATTAATATATTTAAGAGAAAATAATACCCAATTTTATCCATTATATCCTCCATTTTCATTTAAATTTTGTTGAGCTAAATTTCCAACAACTCCTTGAAATTTATCGATTGGAATTTTTAAATTCTTAGCAATTTCTACTAAGTCTTTTTCCATTACTGAACTTGCACCTTGAGATGAGTTAAAATATAATGCTTGAACAAGAGGATGATTTTGAGCTATTTGTCTTAAAAAAGTTAGTCTTTGGGAAACTGTATATCCTTGAATATCTTTTTGTTCCATTATGTTAATTCAGAATTAGTTATATTTAAAAGTTTGTAAAGTAAATTGAATTCAAATTAATTCAACTTTTTTTGCCCTATTATTTCCACCTGCATTCACAGACATTTTTGAACACTCTGAGCAAGTATATCTAAAATCAGTCTTTTTGGAGTGTTTTTTGTTATACCTCTTCCATGAATTCATTGCACCACGTGATCGAGCACCACTATTACCAGTACCAGATGTAAGCCATTGCCCTCTTAGAGCAAGTCTAATTGATGAGAACTGTGTCATAGGGTGAGTTTTGTTTTTTCCTCTATTTTTTTCTATCTTAACCTTATGTAGAGAATGTTTCTTACAAGAAGGACAGTATCTTTTCATTTCTTTTGGAACTTTCATATCTATAAAAAACTAAAACGGCTTTATAAATATTGCCTATTATAAGAATTAATTGTTACAAAATCTTCTTCAAAAATCGGCCTGTATGAGATTTCTCACACTGGGCAACATCTTCAGGAGTCCCAGTTACAACAACTTCTCCTCCCAGGTCTCCTCCTTCTGGCCCCATATCAATGAGCCAATCACAACACTTTATAACATCAAGATTGTGTTCAATTACAAACATTGAATTACCTTTATCAACTAAACGATTCATTACAAGCAGTAATTTTCGAATATCTTCAAAATGAAGCCCAGTTGTTGGTTCATCTAAAATATATACTGTGTGACCCATTTTGTATTTAGCAAGCTCTTTTGTGAGTTTAATTCTTTGAGACTCTCCTCCTGATAATTGAGTTGAAGGTTGTCCAAGTTTAATATATCCTAGTCCAACATCTTGAAGTGTTTGTAATTTTCGATGAATTGAAGGATGATTCTCAAAAAACTCAACTGCGCGATTAACATCCATCTCCAAGACTTCTGCAATATTGTGTCCTCTGTATAACACTTCTAATGTATCTTGATTATATCTCTTCCCTCTACACGATTCACACTCAACAAACACATCAGGTAGAAAATTCATCTCTATTTTTATCACACCATCCCCTCGACAATCTTCGCAACGTCCACCTTTGACATTAAATGAAAATCGTCCAACATCATACCCTCTCACTTGCGCTTCTTTTGTCATTGCAAAAATTTTTCGAATATCATCAAACATTTTAATATACGTTGCAGGGTTTGATCGAGGAGTTTTTCCAATTGGAGATTGATCTATCACAATTATCTCTTGAACTTCATCTGGAACTGTGAGCTCTTCATGTTCTCCTATGTGACCATCTACTACGTATCCAATATGTTTTTGTAGTGCTTTTGTGAACGTTTGAGTTGTAAGTGTTGACTTTCCAGAACCACTCACACCTGTAATTCCACACATAACATTGAGTGGAAATTTTACTGATACATTTTTTAAATTATTCTCATTTGCTCCAATGAGCTCAATATATTTATTTGAATTTTGTGGTTTTTTAGAAGAAGATTTCTTTCTCATTATATATAGATAAATGTGTTAATTTAAATAAGTTTTGAATTGAAAAGGCAAGAAAATTATTTAAATTAATTCTCCAATTTCAACTTCTTCTTCATTCAATTCTTCTTCCTCAAAGATTTCATCAATCTCATCATCTTGAGAACTTGTTTCTTCTTCTTGTTCATCAACTCCTGAGTCTTGTGTTGAATTAGAAAGATCTACATCCTCATTAGCACTACAACCAGCAATAAATACTGCTAGTATCATAGCAACTATTATGAAAAGTTTATTTTGAGTATTCATTTTATATTATAAATAATTAATATACTTATTAAATGTTTTTATTTATTTAATAAGTGAATATAATTATTCTGAACTCACCTCCGCATTTGATTCAATCTCAACTCTTGTACTTGTGTTGTTATCTTCGTCTGATATTTCACCTCTGTTTGATCGAACAGAGTTATAATCTTCATCCATTTCTAATTCAGAATTCTCGCATTTTCCTTCATATTGAATTTGAGCTCCTCTACTCTTAGCCACACATTCATTAGGATAAGTCCTCATTCGCGGTGGTTGACACGCTCTACCTTCAGGACAACCTTCAAAACTAGGTCTTGCACACACAGGGGCGTATTCACGAGTACATACTTGAGGTCTATCATTTCCTGAATTGATGACTCTATCTCTAGCTCTATCAATTCTATTATTTAGTCTCTCTAATCGCTCATTTCTTACTTCTTCAAGTCTTTGTTGGGATTGTTCGTTATTATCTCTAACTTCTGAAGTTGATGCAGAGGCTACGTTCCTATTTTCGATTCTCTCTCTCACTCGATCTTGTCTCTCAACTAATCGTTTTTCTAATCGTTCATTTCTTGTTTGAGCTCTCTTTTGAACAACTTCTTGAATTTCCTGGGCTCGCTCTCTTGCTTCAATTCCCTCTCGAGTTGCAATTTCTCGAACTCGTTGAAGAGCTTCTTGTCTCTCTTCTTGATTTCTATCTCTAATTACTTGAGCCAATCCTTGTCTTGCTTCTTGAATTGAAATATTTCCTGATTCTAAATCTTCAACGAATCCATATTCATCTCCTTCAATATCAAGTCTTACAACTAATTCTCTAAACTGATCAACTTGAAATTCTCTTTTTCGCTCATCAATTTGCTCTTTAAATTCTTCTCTTTTTTGTTCTCGAATTTCTTGAAGTTCTTCTCTTATTTCTTCTCTTTCTTCTTCACTCAACACCTCTCTTGCAAGAGTTCTAAATTCACTTGTTAATTCAACTGCGTCTTGCTTGTATGATACAAAATCTCTTGCCATCTCATTTGAAGGATTTGAGTAATTAAATTCTTCTAATTCTATAACTACTACGTCTAATGAATCCACAATTTGTGACATTCTATCATATTGAGTACAGTTACAAGGGGGGTATCTTAATTTTTCCAATATAACTTCTGCACCTTCAATATTTGCCTCAACATTTCTCATCAACTGCATCACTCGAACTTGAGCTCCTCTTTGATTTGAAACTTCTCCCACTAATCTTGAACTAACTTCTGCATTAGTTGAAGAATTGACTCCTGTATTAGTTGAAACTGCCTCAACTTCATCGGGAAGACCATCTCCATCACTATCTGAATCTCTGTTCTCAGTAGTTTCATTTGTATCAGCATACACTGAGAATACACTTATACTCATCAGCATAAATAACACTAATATCATATTTGTAATTTTTTTCATTTTGTTAAATCACCTTTTAGTACATATACTATGCTCGGAACACTATATAAACAATTGCTCGAATTTGGCGGAACAATGAGGAATATGAGAAGAAAAATGATTATTTTGGTTCTAAGTTTAATCTTTCAAGATTTAATTCTAATACATTAGTATTTCCACTCTCCTTTTTTACAATTATATGTTTATTCACTAATGATTGGATATTTCTTGAAACTGAAGATTTAGGAATGTTGAGTTTTTTCTCAAGCAGTCTTTGAGTGATTCGTTTTTCACTGCATAAAATTGAAATTATCTTTTGTTGACGAAGAGGAAGATGAGAAAACTGATTTTTTGTACTCCCATAATCAATTTGTTCATTGATATGAGAATGTGGGTTTAAATTTTGAGACCCATCTTCTTTTGTGTTGATATTCAACGTATTATTTTTTATTGAGTTATTTCTCATACGTATAAAATAAAAACTCATAATTAATAATAAGAGTACAATTAAAACTATGAGTATTATCAGTTGTGTATTAGTAAAATAATTTTGAAAAGCACTCTCTTGTTCATTAGAACTATGAGAGTATTGTATAAGTAAATTAAATGTATTTTGCTCTCCCACTCCTACAACATTTAATCGAGAATCAACAGTTTCAAATCGAATATTAGGTGTCGTTTTTATATAATTTATACTACTGTGTTTTGGCAAAATAACTCTAAATAAGTATTTAGAAAATTCTTCATCAACTGATATGTTCAACAACCACATCTCTGCTTCTTTAGAAGTATATTGGTGTGTTTGAATATCTTTAAACCCTTCATAATTTGTAATACCATCAATATTGACAAGGCCCGTATCACTCACTTCAATTTCAATATCTGCGTAATATTCACCCAATTCACCCGATTCATCATAAGATGAAAAAATAAAAGAAGAGAAGAGGAGAGCTGTAATAATTACAACTAATAATCGTTTGCACATAGAACTAAAAATCATTTTCATAATTATTTTTGTAAAATAAAGTATTTAATACTTTTTATTTTTAACTCCATTGATTTTTTTCAATTATTTAAGTATTTACTTCTTCTCTTTTAACACAATAATTCCATACGGAGCTACAACATCTAATTCAACTTCTCGTGTGAGTAATTCAAAATTGGTACTAGGATAATTTTTCAATATATTTGGATAATTTGCAATTCCCATTCCACAATATTCAAACTTATCTGAGTTGAATATAACTTCAAAATCTCGTTGTGTAGTCAATCCAACTTTATAATTATGATGCTTCCACGCGGAGAAATTGATTATTATAATGAATCTCTCTTCTTCTCCTTGCTCACTCTTGCCCAAACGCTCAACAACTAACATTTTAGCGCTATCATCAACATTTAAGTACTTTCTCTTATCAACATTACACGGCCAAAACGCAGGATGTTTCATAATTGAGTTGACTTCTCGCTTAAAATTGACCATATTCTTATTAGCTTCATTAAATGTTAAGTGCCAATGAATTGAGCAGTCATGTTCAAATGTTCCTGCTTGAAGTAGAAATGTTTGGAGTAAATCGAGCGTTCTTCCCTCTCTGAAAAATGAAATAAATGCTTCCATAACTTTAATTTTTCCAACTGCATGTGGATGATTTGCAGGATTTTTCGCCATCATTGCATCATATGCATATGAGCCTGTTGCTCTTTGCTCCATAAGTCCAGCTGCTGCGTCATGGTTATGAAAATCTGCAACAGTTGAGTTAGAACCTCCCCACTCCATCTCATCAGTGATATGTTTAAACTTCCACATTGAGACTTCTTCAACTGATTTGAGCATATACTGAGTGTGAAAATAATAGGTAAGTCTTGAACTATTATACGCAGTTGCCCCCAAAGCGCGTGAGCTTGATTGAATTGGAGCTACTAACATTTTTGCATTATCTTCATAATAATAGTGCGCTTCGTAGTGAATAAGAGCTTGAGGATTATATAAATAAATATGATAATTTAACTCTTTTAAAAATACACGCCCATACGCCCTCTCATCTCCTTCTCCATTATCCCCATAGCGAATAATTCCATCAACATTGTCAATTCTAAATCCATCAATTTTGTAGCGTTTCATAAAATGCAAACATGAGGAGTACAAAAATTCCCTTACTAAAGTGTTATGAGTGTCAGGTCGTCTTGAACCCCAAGAAGTTTCATCTTTTAAATACAAGCACTCATTATCACTCTTCTTCCACAAATGAATTCCATTTACATCACAATCTTGTCCAAAAATTTTAAAGTCTCTATCTGGAAAGTGACCTATAACAAAATCTCCTATCACAGCAATATCGTATTTGTGGAACTCATCAACCATTTGTGCAAATTCATCAGGAGTTCCCCAATTTTTTTGAATTGCATATTGAAACGGAACTAAATATCTCAACTTCCAGTTATCACCATCAATACTTTGTGCAAATGGTAAAAATTGAATCGTGTTAAATCCAAGCTCCTTAATTGCTTCAACTACTCCACTTTGCGCAATAAATTTGTAATATTCTTTTTGTTTCACATCTCGCCCACAAACTCCACTTTTATTTGCATAGTGTGCAATCAAACCTGGCAGATCTGTTTGCATGACTCTCACGCTTCTATTACAATTATCGATTAATGAATATTGTTGTTTGTAAGCACTTGGATCTTCAAAATCCCAAAACACAGTATTTCCAAAATCTGTAAAATAATGTCCAGCAGGGTCTTGCATGAGCCACTCAAACCTTCCATTATATATTAAAAATTTATATTCATCTTTATGTGTAATTACTCCTTCTAATTCTACACTATAAAATGCGTGATACTCATCAGGGAGTAGTTCGTATGCTTCGAGTTGTTCAATATCTCGCTCCCAATTATTAAAATTCCCAACTAAAAACACTCTCCAATATTTATTTAATACAAGTGTTGAAAATTTGACTTTCTTTGCAGTATTATCTGTGTTACGCGTCAACACTTGAGGACCAAATCGTGAATTCCAATTTGTTATATCTTGTTTATTACTAAGCTTTGAATTACAAAGTTCTTCCCATTGATATGTATTATGAGACTCTTCCATTACTGAGAAATTATTTTTTTTCATTATATAAATCTGCGTAGCACACACTAAGTAGAGAATTTATATGAGAGTAGTTAAAAAGTTGAGTGAATAAGTTTTATATAAATACGTCAATTTATTAGTTATTATGGCAAGCGCAGATAAATCATGCATAATTAGATATAAAAAAGCAGGAGTTGAAGTTGAAGCATTAGTTGAATATAGAGAATTAGTTAATTATTTAGAGCAGAGTGAGAGTGAAAATTCCACTCAAGAACAAAACTCAATTTATGATGTGTTCGTAACACCCCAGTTATATTCAGACTCAAACAAAGGTCTTGAAGCTGATTATGATACAATTAAACAATTATTTGAAAAAATGAGTGAAGAAGAGATACTCATTGAAATTGCTCGCCATGGTGACGCTCAAATTCCAACAAGTTATATGAATGAGCTTCGAGAGAAAAAGAAAGAGCAAATTATTAATTATATTGCTTCTCAAACAATTAATCCACAAACAAAACAAAAATACTCACAATCATTAATTTCAAATGAAATAGAATCTCTAACATTTACAGTTCACCCCTACAAAGATCATATTAAACAAGCAGAAGATATATTTAAGGAGTTGAAGAAGAAAATTCCAATTAAATTTGATAATTCACTACTTATTATTCAAATTCCCTCTCAATACTCTGGAAAGTTAATAGGAACAATACGAAAGTTTGGAACTATTGAAAAGCAATTTTATGATGAACTTGGAGTACTGCATCTTCATTTAAACATACCAACAAGTCGATTAGAAGAAGTTGAGACATTTGTTAAAAACGAAACCAACGGTAGTGGAAGTTATTATGTTCACAAAGATGAATAGATTATCTCAAGACCCCCTAGAAAGTGGAGATAATTAAATTGAATTAATTCAATTCTACATTTTTTAGATAAATTTTCATAGTATTTCGGATAATCTCGTTTCATAATCTCAATACATGAATTAGAAAAATCTCCTTCTAAATACAGAGTTGTAATAATATTATCAAAATATATACAATCTTTTAAAAAATAATACAGCTCTTGCATAAAAAATGAAATTGTAGGTTTTAAATTATATATTTCATATTCATTATTTAGAGCGTGAGTTATAATTTCTTGACTTGACATATATGTTGATGTGTCATAATAATATCTCTTCTCAAGTCCTGTGCTTGAGATAATATCATCAAAAGAGATTTCTATCATTTGACAATTGTTTGTTTCTTCACGTTTTTCTTGTTTCAAAAACTCTAAATATTCATAATCATCAATTGATGCAACTGTGTGTCCGCCTTCAGAATTATAGACGATATTTGAATTTGAAATATGTGCAATTCCAAGTCCTGTTCCTAAAATTACTAAAATTTCTAAAAATGAGTCTGAATTGAGATTTGAACTATTAATATGAGTTTGAATATTGTTTGCTCTTTGAGGGATTTTTTGGTTTTCAATATTATTGTAGTTCGTATTACTATCCTTCGTTTTTATATTTCGCTTTTGAGATTGAAGGCCGTATGCTGCGAGTTCAATGTCGTTGTAGAGTTTAACTTCTGCTCCGCTGTATTGCTCACAAATGTCATGATAATTGAAATAGAGATTTTGATGAGTCATCTTAATACTATTATGATGATTCTCTCCTGCAATTGAGAGAATAATATATTGAAGAGGAATTGTTCCAATAATTGATTTGAGTAATTGTTTTGAAGATGTGAAGGTTGACGTTTTGACTTTTGTAATATGTTGAGTTGAAAAATCTTCTATATCTCCTAAATAATATTTAGTATACGTGCCTCCAACATCACAAATTAAAATATTGAGCTTAGAATGTTTTGATTCATTAGTATTGTTATATTCATCGTGTTCTTTGATTTTTTCTTGTAGTTGAAGTACATTTCTCTCAATATTATCAGAGGCGTTGATGTATGAGCCAACATTAATTTGTGAAAATGGATATTTAATAATTGTTGAAATTGTCTTCTCACTCACTCCTCCATCAATACTTATATGTTTTATCCCAAATTTTTGCAAGATTGTTGCACTATTGAGTCTGTGTTCTAATAATTCTTGTCCTTGTTTTCCAGGATTCACTCCCATAATCATAATTTGGTGAAATAGTGATAATACTGGAAGTGTCGTTTCAATTTGTGTCGTTGGAGAAATTGCTAGTTGAAGTAATATTTGAGGATGATTGCTTTTAAACTCTTCTACAAAATGTTCTATTTCTTCACTTGATTCAAACGCTTCAAAGTGAATAATAATTGAGTGAATTTGAGAGTGATATGTGTGTAATACTTCTTCATAGTGAGTTGTTGAGCGTGACATAAAATGTATCTCGCAAGTGTGAGAGTTATTACTCAATTGACTTAGTAAAACATCTAATTGGTGAACAGATATGTTGTTTTGTATGTGTTCAATAAAATCAGGTGTCATTATATCAATGTGAAAATACGAAAAATAGTTAGAGAGTTTATTGTATTGTTCATTCATCTCTTCAAAATGTTGTGAAAATAATGTTGGTACAATATTCATATACAATTTTCATCTTAAAGTTTTAAAATCATTTGTGTAAACTATACAGTTTTATATAGTTGTCTTTAAAAAATATGTATTAAAAATAATAATTTTAGAAAAATGACTCTAATCCTTTTTGTTTAGGAATTGAATTTGAGATTTGTTTTTTAAGTGATTCTTCTTCAAAATCAAATGATTTCAAATAGCGAATTATTTCTTCTTGATTAAATTCTCCTCGCTCTTCACTCATCTCTGCTGTTTGCATTTTCTTAATTGTGTTAAATACTTCAATCCATGTAAATGAGAAATAATCATGCCATTTGAGTACTTTAAATAAATCTTCAGGCTTATTACGATATTCTTTAACAAGTTTAAGTGCTTTTTTTGGACCTATTCCTTTAATTCCTCCGGGATTAAAGTCAGTTCCACACAATATTGCAATATAAATTAACTCATCTTGAGAAATATTAAGTGTCTCTAAATTTTCTTGAAGTGAGTAGAATTCAATTTGTGTATCTTTATACGTAGATGTTCCTGCTACTTTTCTCTTACTTGTGATAGAAAAATTTCGAATAAGATAAGGTGAGTTGAACAATAATGAGTCAAAATCTTGTGACGCTAAAGAATAAACTTTTTTTTCTCGAACAAGCCTTGCTCCTTGCGCCTCTGCTTCACTTGGAGCTTGCATTACTGAGAATCCAAAGAGTTTAATTAAATTTTGACTTTGCTCAATTATCTCACTTGTGAGCTCAGACGTTCCTTGAGCATATTTTCTTGAATCTTCTAAAAGTCCCAACTCCTTTGCTCGTTGATAATTCTCCTTTGATAAAGCTCTCTTATCTCTTCGAGCTTGTTGCTCTTTTTCCTTGAGTTTTGGAGCTTCTCCATCAAAAATGAATATTGGTGTAATATTGTGTTTTTTAAAATATAAACATCTTGAGAATAATCCTTTCAAATGTGATGTAACTCTTCCTTTTGAATCAACTAATGATTGCCCATCTGCTTGGCGAATTGATGAGAGAAATGAAAATATCATATTAAACGAGTCAATTGCAATTTTTTTATTTGCAAGTTGGTTTGGAAAAATTTCATGATACACTAAAATATCTTTTATTGCAACACCCATAAGTATTATATTTGAAAAAGATATATAAAAGTTTTGTGTATTTACAACATCTCGATTATATTTTAATTTTCAGATAATAACTTTTTTGATAGTAATTTATATTAAAATGTTAAAAGTGTGCTTTATAAGTCTTTAACCATTAAGTGTTTTTGAAATTTTACTTCCATCTTCTAAGAGCATTTCGACTCGATATCTATTTCTAGGTTTTAAATTACATGAGGTTAAATCAATTTGACTTGAACCTGAGAGTTGATTTTTGATAGAATACCAATATAATTGTTTAATTTCTTCTTCTGATAAGGTTCTATTATAAATACGAATCTCATCAATTTCTCCCTTGAAAAAATTTTTAATAATTCCTCTAGAATTTCCTGCAGCTAATGTGAGAGGATATTCTAGTGAAGTGAAATTGAATGGAGATTCATTCTTTTCAATACTGGTTGTCATTTTTTTTCCTTGAAAGTAGATTCTTCCAGAATTATTAGTTGAATTGTCAGCAATAGTTATTAAATTAGAGTATTTATTTTCAATATTAAAATTTCCTGAAACTACAAAATTGCTGTTATTAAAATCTCTTAAGCTTAAAAGATGATTATCTCTACTCACAATACTTGGTCCATAAGATTTTCTAAACAGATCAATTCCAAAAAATGTATCATCTGGTTTTTTATTTAATGATTTTAGTAAAACTTCATATCTATCTTCAAAAACATCTGATTTAAAATAGGATACAATAGAAAATGTTTCTAGATTATTTGTAAAACTATTAAATGATGAATCTATTATCACATAATCATCTTTTCCATCAAATAGTAATGAATTACCAAGTCTACTTGATTTAGATTTAGGCAAACTCCCACAAGTAATATTTCCTAATCCCAACTCTATGTTTAAACTATCATTAATAGTTATATTTCTTCCCTCTTCAAAACTTGTGTCATTCATAATTAAAAAATCGTTTGCATTTTGTGTTAACAAACAGTTTTCATAATCAATAAACCCATTTGAATTTTTATTAAATTCTAATTGTAATTCATTATCGGTTCTATTTGTAATATTTACAACATATCCTTGTTTTATTATTCCATCATATCCATTGCCCGTTTCATCAAGAAGAGTTAATGTTCCACTATCATTAATTATTTCATCAAATGTCCACCACGCCACTAATCCTTCATCACTTATATTTACGTTTCCTTCAAATGAACACATTTCGTTGTTTTTTGAATCAAAGACTTTTAGATAAGTTAAATTTAAATGTTGTTCACTTGTTATGTATAAATTATTTGTAGATAGTGCTTGAAGAGTGACATCTCCTATCACTGACTGGGAAGAGATTATATTTTGATTGTCCTCAAGATAAGAAGTAGCAAAAAAAAAAAATCCAACGCCTACAATTATTGTTATAGCAATTATTAGTATTGTACTAATAATCTCAAAAATACCTTTCTTGCTATATATCATAATAACTAACATCAATTGAATAATACTTATAAATTTATCCACCAAAACTATTTCTTCTATTAAAATTTAAAAATAAATTTCAATCGTTATTTTTCATCAAGTAACATAATTTTAAAAATCAGAACTGTTCTAATGCATTAGAAATAAAAATGCTTCTTACAAAAGATAACCTTCTACGATTTGTTAAAGAGAGTAAATATACAACTCCGACTCAAGTTGCAAAAGAGTTTGAAACGACTACTACAATAGCCTCAGCTGCTCTTGGAGAGTTAACTTCTGATAGTTCTCTACTAAGCACACACTTAAAATATGGCTCATCTCCTTATTATTACGATCCTCAGCAACGAGAGTGTCTTATTAAAATTGCACAGAGTTATTTTTCAGGAAGTGAGTTAGAACTATTTGAAAAAATTAAAAAAGAGCAAATTGTCTCAATGAATGCACTCACAATTCCACAACGCTCAATCATTTCAAAACTTCAAGATATTTATTATACTATTGAAATCTCTAAACAAGATAAAGCTTACACATTCTATATTTGGTATTTACGAGATGAGAAAACAACACGCCAACAAATTCAAGACGCATTTTCTCCATCAAATCAATCTTCTAATGCTCCATCAACCACACTTCCTTCACAAAGTGAGAAAAAGTCAGGAAGTAACTCTAATAAAGCTGTGTCTGAACCCTCAAACCAACATAGAGCGATCAATTCTTCAAACAATAACTCAAATAACTCAACTTCTCAAAATCAAGTGAATCCATTTTCCAATTTATATTCTAGACAATCTCAAGAATCTCATACTCCTAACAATGGGCACAACTCAAATATTAATGTAAGAAATCAAAATACTCAAGAAGCAAATAATAACAAGTTCAATTCTTCAACTAAGAGCAATTCTACTAATAGTTCTCACAATGAGTTGAAAACTCAATCTACTTCTACTCAATTTGGTGCAGACAGATACTTATATGAAAACGCTCACACGATTATTGAAAAAGAGAAACATCAACTTGGAACTAAGTATAAAACATCAATTCAAATTCAATCATTAACACTCTATTTTGATTGTTTGTCAATTGAGCACAAAAAAGTTCAACCACACGAGATAATTTCTTTTTATACATCATCATTAAAGCCCAAAATTATCTTTTATACAAATTTGCCTAAAAAAATTGAACAACTCATTGAAGAATTAGAAAATTGTTTTTTAATAAAAACTCAATCAAACACTAATTAACAAAGTAATAATGTAATAATGAATTAATATACAAATGGATAATAACAAACACAATACTCTAAAATCTTCAAAACTCAAAGAATTACCTAACTTGTATTATTTCCCGATTGGATTATTAATGGGTATTGCAGATAGTCTTCCTGGGTTTTCAGGATCAACTGTCTTGCTTTTGTTTAAACAATACGAAACTATTATGAATACATTATCATCTTTGTTGAGAAAACAATTCTTCCTTGATATTTTGTATTCAACTCAACACCTTAGTTTTAATAGATTAATTCAAAATTATAATCTATTTTTACTACTAAGTTTATTTACAGGAATTGGTATAGGTCTTTTTTCCTCATTTTTCACAATTGCTACATTCATTGAATTATACCCTGATATATCAAATCTTATCATTTTAATAATTACCATTCTCATTACTCTTTACTACATCATCATTCATAGAGTTGAATTTAAGCATATGTTGAAGAGCAGAATTTCAATTCTATTTATGCTCATTCCACTCTCAGTTTTCTCAACTCTCTTTATAGCTTTGCAATCAATTCAGATTATATCTTCTTCTCCAATTTTATTCTTTGTGTCTGCATTTTTTGCAATTATGGTAATGCTACTCCCAGGGATTTCTGGCTCATTGATGCTCGTTTTATTTGGAACATACACACAACTCAAAACAGCACTTCTTGAGATGAATTTTATATTAATTATTCCATTTATAGTTGGAATTATTCTAGGAGCTATACTCTCCATTAAATATATTTCACACGCGACAACTCAATATCCTCTCTATTCAAAGTATGTTATATTATCATTATTATTAAGCGCAATTATAACTCTGAGTTTTTCTGTTATGTAAACTAATTATATTAAATAATTGAAATATATGACTAAAATTGCTTAAATAATATATCAAGTAGTATTGAGAGTGAGAGAGTGAGAAAATTTCCCTAAAGATTTATAAAGCAATTTTAATTTTTATACACTATGACGCAAGAATTATTAGTGCCACTTGAAGAATATTTAAGTGCAGGAACACACATAGGAACAAAGTATAAAAATGGATACTCTGATAGCTATGTTCTTAAATCAAGAGCTGATGGTCTAAAAGTTATTGACACAGAGCAAACAAATTTGAAATTACAAGCTCTCATTAATGTTATTTCACGATACGAACCACATGAAGTTGCAATTATGGGGAGAAGAGAAAATGCAAAAAAACCATTGCAAATTCTCAAAAAATTAATAGGATTTGATGTCTACACAGGGAGATATTTACCTGGAATGATGTCAAACGCTGAGTTAGACACATACAAAGAATATAAATTAGTTGTTGTATGTGATCCATTAACAGATAAAAATATTTTAGAAGAAGCATTTAATCAAGGAGTATTTACAGCAGGATTTTGTGATACAAACAATAAATTCTCAAAATTAGACTTAGCTGTTCCTATTAATAATAAGGGGAAAAAATCACTTGGTTTAGCTCTTATGATTCTTGCAAAACATTATTTAATAAATCGCAAAATTATTAAACAAAGTGAATTTAACTACACATTAGATGACTTTTCAGATGAGTAATCAATTTTTCAAATAAAATAATATACATTTATATTTAATTAAGGGGTTGTAGTGTAGCATGGCCTATCATCGGGCGTTTGGGACGCTTGGACCGCGGTTCAAATCCGCGCAACCCCGCTTACTCAATTTAAACATATTCTAATATATAATTATTAAATGAATAAAGTCTTATTATATTATTAAAAAAATAGTAAAATATTAAATCAAAAATTTTATTTCTAATTATCCACATAATAGTAATAGTGTTAAACAAAGAATATATTTTTATTACTTCTTCTCCTTAACTTCTCTAACTTGGAGTCCTAATTCTTTGAGTTGTTCTTCTTTAAACGTTGCAGGAGATTTTGTAAGTGGATCAAACCCGTGTTTATTTCTAGGAAATGCTATTACATCACGAATGCTTTGTTTTCCTTCTAAAATCATCATAATTCTATCAAGTCCAAGAGCAAATCCTCTATGAGGTGGAGCACCATAATTATACGCTTTTACAAACCAACCAAAATTTTTCTCAATATCATCTTGTGACCAACCAGTTAACTCAAACACTTTTTGTTGAAGTTTAGGATTTGAAATTCTTTGAGCACCTGAAGAAATCTCAACTCCATTATATACTAAATCATAACAATCTGAAACAAGCGAGAGGAGCTTTTGTTTATTCTCTAATAAATTCTCTTTTGTGCATGACATGATAAATTCAACATCTCTCTCATGAGGCATTGTAAAGGGATTATGTTCAAAATCAAGCATATTCAACTCAGCATTCCATTTAAATAGAGGAAAATCTGTAGTCCATGACAGATAATGTTTTTGTGTATTTATTAAATTAAACTCTTGCGCTAAATGTCGTCTTAAACTATCTAGAATTTCATTTGTTTGTTCATAATTGTCTGATATGAAAAATAATAAATCTCCTTTTGTAGCTTTAAACATTGAAATAATCTCTTGTTGTTCTGTTTCATTAAAGAATTTTGCAATTGCACCATCAAGGGAGTTTTCTTCAACTCTCATCCATGCAAGACCTTTTGCACCAAACTCTTTTTGAGTAAATACGATGAGTTTATCAATTTCATTTCTTGTAAGTAATTCTTGACCATTTTCAAGTCTTAATCCTTTTACCAATCCCCCTGATTTTGCATTATTTGCAAACACCCCAAATCCGCACGTTTTAGCAAGCTGAGTTATATCAACTAACTCATCCATTTGAATTCTCAAATCAGGTTTATCACATCCATACTTGTTCATTGCATCATGATATGAAATATGTTGAATGTCTCCTTCAATTTCTACTCCATAAACATCTCTAAATGAAGAAATTATCATATTTTCTACGTATTTAAATAATTCTTCTTGTGATATAAATGATACTTCAGCATCAAGTTGTGTGAACTCATATTGTCTATCTTTTCTCAAATCTTCATCTCTAAAACATTTTGCGATTTGATAATACTTCTCAACTCCACTCACCATCAATAATTGTTTAAACATTTGAGGCGCTTGAGGAAGTGCAAATCCTCCACCATGGTGTTTTCTTGAAGGTACAATAAAATCACGTGCTCCTTCTGGAGAAGACGCAGTTAAAATAGGAGTTTCTATTTCTGTGAATTCATGTTGAGTCATATAATTTCTCAAATATTGAATAAATTTAGAACGATTAATAAGTGATTTCATCATCTCTGGTCTTCTCAAATCCAAATATCTATATTCAAGACGCAACTCTTCATTTACTTCGTTGTAATGTTCTTCATCAATATCAAATGGAAGTACTTCACAATTGTTAATAATTGAAAATGAATGCGAAATTACTTCAATCTCACCAGTTTTGTGTTTTGAGTTAATTGTCCCATCAGGTCTATTTCTTACAACTCCATTAATTTGAATAACGCTCTCTCTTCTAATTGTCTCAATTAGTTCAAATTCTTGAGTAACATCTGGATCAAATACGACTTGCGTAATTCCTTCTCTATCACGCAAATCTACAAATTTTTTACCTCCGTGATCTCTAATTCTCTGAGCCCATCCTATGAGTTGAACTTCGCTTGAAATATTCTTACTTGTTAATTCACTACAACTATGTGTTTTCATAGTAATATAAAAACATATTGAGTTTAAAAGATTTTTCAATTTTATTACTAAACATAAAAGTTTGAACTAAAATTTATTAATTTGAACTTTACAAAATTTTTACTTCTCCTTAAATTCTGCGTCTTTTGCATCTGTATCAAATTTTGAAGGCTTTATGTTTGAATGATGAGAAGATTTTTTTTGATATGATGAGGATTTTTTATTTTTTGAATTATGTGTTCCAAATAGAGATGAAAAACTATTTTGTTTGTATTTTGAATATGCTCGTTTTATATCAAAATCAGGAGAGAATCCAGAGTTTTTATTTGTATATACTCTAAATTGAGAATTCAGAGCGTTTGAATTTGAGAGAATTGATAATATGAATAATGAGAATAATAAATAAATTACTGCAAAGACTAATCCAATGTAGGGGATATTAATTAAACCGATAAAACTGAGTTGAATAATTGCATATAAAAGAGCAAATAAGCCACTAAACCTCAAAATACTATATATTTGAAAGCAAATGAGAATAATTAAGATAAATAATAAGTCGCTCTCTCGTGAAAATATGAAAAAAGTAAGGAGGACTGTGAAAAAGAGTTGTAAGTAGAAATGAAAGCGTATTGTGAATAACATATTGTAATAAAATATAGATTCATTTAAATAGTTATTTTTCTACTCAAAAATTTAATAATAAGAAATCACTTCAATCACCCCCATTTGAACTCGTTTAGTTTGCGGATCATACACACTTACAACTCCTCTGTGTGGTAATATTCTATCCCCTTGAAACTTAGAGTCTTCAAAAAAATTAGCAGTATTATTGTGAATGACAAGTTTTGTAACTTCAGGAACAAAACTAATATCTTGAGATAAGTCATTAAATGATATATTATATAACGATATTGTAATTGTTGATACTCCAAAGATTGAATTCTTGGTAATATTGTCTAATTGAGAAAATGATTCAATATTTAATTTATTTAATACACGAGTTTGAGAATTTGAAGAACTATCTAAATATGGACCATACGTAATAACTCTCTCAATTCTCTCTAGTGCTTGAGTATCTTGCGTCTCACGCTGCGATTCTTGAAATGAACTCTCTAAACTTGATATATAAAATTGAGCTCCAAAAATAAATGCAAAAAACACAATAATTAAAATTGCAAATGTTTCTCCAAATTTAATTTGCCCTGTTAAAGAATTAAATAACACATGATGATTATTTTTAGCTCTCATTACTCTATACAGACTCAATATATTTATAAAGTTACTTTTTCAAGTCTTAGTATGACATCAACTCTACTCTTCAAACTTGTACATATAATGAGTCTAGATAGTAAAATTACAACTAAACAACTTGGTAAAGAGCTCAACACATCTCAGCAAAATATTTCTCATATTCTTAAAAAAGCACTCGAAGAGGGGAAAATTTCAATGTATGAGACAGTTATTGATCCTTCACGCTTTGGATATGATTCATTTTTAGTTTTATTAAAAATTAGAAATTCATCAAAGAGAACGCTCAATAAATTTGGAAAATTATTTAAAGAACACACCGATATCACAGGATGTTACTCATTATTTGGAAATTATGAAATCTTACTTAAATTTACGTGTCTTAATGCTTCTGCATTCAATAAGTCCTTTAAAAAAATTCTACAAGAAATTCAAGAATATATTATCAATTTTACTATTTTAACACAAATTGTTGAATACTACGCAACTCCTTCATATATTAGTCCAAAGCGGTTGAGAAGCACAATTTTAATAGGAGCTGATAGAGAATCATCTCAAATATCTTCAAAAGAGAAGGAAATTCTATCTCAAATACAATACAATTCTCGACTGAGTTCTTCAAAAATAGCATTCTCACTTGATACAACTGCAAAGACCATTATTGACACAATTAAAAAACTTGAACAAAAAGAAATTATTAAAGGATATACAATATCATATCATCCTGAACAAATTGGAATTGAACAATATTTATTATTATTTAAAATTTCAAATAATGATGATGAGAATGATATTGTAAAACATTTGAAAGCTCACCAAAATGTCACTAAAATTATTAAAATATTTGGAGAGTGGGATATAATTATTCAATTTGAAACATTTTCGTTTAAACAATTACAAGAATCACTTGAAACCATCAAAGATGATTTTCAAATTTTTGATTATCAATATATTTCTATTTCAAAACGATTATTTTGGAACTCAATGCCTGAGATTAAATAATTTGTTTATTTGTAATTATTATCATTGTTTCTAGAATTTTTATTTTTAAATATATAATTTGTATTATTATTAAAAAGGAGTCTGTATATGTCTAATATTACTATAATTACTAAAACTGAAATGAATATAAATATGAGTGAATTATAATTATATGAAGCCTCAAATTCTAATTCAAAGAAACTATTTAAAGCTCTTGTCATACCAGAGGAATAGAATTCAAAACCCAAGAATTCGTATAAGCCTAGTTTTGAGAATACTGAAAATAATGGAATGTATGATATTGGAAAAATTGTCAAAAATAAACTACAAAATACAATCATAATCAATCGTGAAGAAGGTTTTTCTAAGTTAATTATAGAAATTAGACTTTTAAAAATATATTTAATATAAATTCTTAAAAAGGATTTAGTCTTTTCGTAAATACTTTCCGTCTGCATCTTTCAAATTATCTGTTACAATCAAAATTAAATCAATTAACCACCAAATTCCACATCCACCTAATGTAATTAATTTTAATATTCCTAAAAGGATGTATCCCATGTAGAATCTATCAACTCCTAATGTACCAACTAATGCTGATAATAAAACTGCAGCAATAAAACTTCTCTCTCCAACAGGTGTTCTTTGTACCATATTAATAGTATAAAAATAGTATTTATAAATTTTTTTAACTCATTATTTATCATTAATGTAAAAAGTTGAATTATTAATTATAATAATCCTAAAATTCCAATTACAAGTAAAATAATTCCTACAACTACTTGCGCAGGTCCTAAAAACTTAGCTAGTTTGGACATTCCTGGAATTGCTTCTAACACTCCTGCTGCTAAAATAATTCCTCCTATGAGTAATGACCAAAATTCAAGTCCTAGCAAACTGATGTTTAATAAAGCTAAGACTATTGCAACAATTCCAAATACAGCTTGAAAACTTCCAAGCCATTTTGCAAACTTCTCTAAATGTTTACCAACTCCTGGTAATACACCTATTACTCCTGAAAGTAATATTAGTCCTGTTAATATGTTAAATATTTCTAAAAGTGCCATTTTTATATAAAATACTCTATTGAGTATAGTACTAAATACTATGATTTCTAGATTTATAAATGTGTGTGAATAATTCTGGATAAAAATCACAATTAAAAATTTATATTAGTAATTGTTGGAATTAACAAGATTCTTTTGTTTTTTCCCATAACTTAAGCTCAAAATTGCTGGGACTAAAATAATTGTCACTAAAAACACACTCAAAATTGAAAATGCAAGTGCGAGTCCTAAACGTTGAATCCCTAAAAGTGTTGCAAGAGTGAGGGCTATGAATCCAACAAATGTTGTAATTGTTGTTAAAACTAATGCTCCTCCTGAATAATTAAGTGTGTTTTCCAATGCTTCACCCAAATCTTCCCCTCTATTGAGATAATTCAACGTAGAGTTTACAAGGTGAATTGAGAAATCAATACCTATTCCTAGAACAAGTGCAATAAGACCAGTTGAGAGCGTTGTAAATGGAACTCCTGTAAATCCCATCATTCCAACTCCCCAAATAATTGAGATAATAATTGGTAAAATTGACATTACTCCAACTTTTAGGGAGAAATATGTTGCAGTTGCAATGATGAAGACAAGTATAAAACTAATTGCTGTCGTAATTCCTGTGTCTCTTCCTAAACTCTCTCCTAACTCTGAGAATCGAATTGCATCTCCATAAAGTGTGAGTTTTGTACCATATGGTTCATAGCGCTTTGTCATCTCTTCAATTTGTTCAACAACTGAGGAAGTTCCGCTCTCACTTACTCCAAAATCATATGCAACAACGCGAATTGTAGTGAGTGTGTAATCTGAGTTAAACTCATTTTGCAGTTGAGGAGAGTTCAACGCTTCAATAATTGATTGTGAGTTTAAATCAATATCTGAAAATGGACTTGTAACCTCACGAATGTTAGGATTACTCTCAATAATTGACTCTAATTCTTGAAGAGCGCGAACAACATCAACATCGCGTAAATCTCCTCTGCTTGATTCAACTACAATTTCAATTGATGAAAAATCATCTCCAAATGCGTATGAATTTTCTCGAAATGATTCTTGAATAGGATCATCTTCAGGAATCCAATTATCATTTTCTGTGTTAAATCCTACTTGACTTGCACCTACTGCCATAATAATTGTTACAGCAACAACAGCTAAAATTACTCCTTTTGGATGATATGTTTGAAACCGAGCTAGCTTGGAGAGTAATTGTTTTATTTTAATAAATAATTTCACTTGAGAAGGTGTATAGTGAGATGCAAACATATTCAATAAACATGGTAAAAGTCCAAATGTCATAAAAAAGATTCCAATTATTGCCATACTCAACACAATTCCTTGGGATTGAGAACTTGGAGAAACTCCAAACATGAGTGCTGCAAATCCTGCAAGTGTTGTAATAAACGACGCTATAATTGCAACATGCAAATTATCCATCGCCTCAATAATAGATTGTCTATGCGAAAATCCTTTGTTGAGATATTTTTCAAATCCCATTAATACGTGTATTGTAAAACTCACACTAATTCCAAGTACTAATATTCCAACAGCTGCAAGAGTTATTGTAATTGAAATTCCAAATAGAGTCATCATTCCTGCAAGAACAATTAAACTTGAAGTTGGTATACTTAGAGCAATTAGTGTAACTTTTAAATCTCTAAAATACCACAATAAAATTAAAAATACTGCGATAAATGTAAATGCAAGTGTATTCAAATTATCTGATATAAGAAGTGTATTAACACGATTTAAAAGAAGAGGAAATCCTGTAAATGTTGATTCAACTCCTGCAATTGTTCCTACTTGTTCAACATAATATTCTAAATCTTCTATCACTATTGAAAATCCATCTTCACGCCGAGGAGTATCAACTAGAACAATGAGTTGGGCAAAATCATTATCTTCATTAAAAATTGGACCTCTGACACTCTCAACGTATTGGCTCTCTTCAAGTATGGGTTTTGCATCATTAATTCTTGATTGAACTCGCGAATCTGTTAAATCATCAATTCTATTCTCAACAAGCTGTGAGTTAGGATCAACTTTAAAAAATAAGATAAATGCATCATTTGAACCTTGTGAATTTGCTAAAATTCTATCATAGGTGTTAAATTGAGAATCAGAACTAACTAATGATGAAAAAGAAGGATCAATTGTGAGTTGAGTTGCAAAAAAACCAAAAAAACCAATAATGAGAAAGAATATTGCAATAATTGGAATTGAGTATTTAAGTTGTTTCTCAAGCAGTTTTCTAATCATTTTTATTATTGAGGTTGTATTATAGATGAATTATGGTTGTATGAAATTGAATAAATAATATTTAACTAAATGTTTAATTAAAGTTTCTAACTATTACTTTTCAGTTTCTGATTTTGATTTTTGTGCAGATTTTTTCTGAGAGGAGTTATAAAAATATCCAATGATAATTGAGCCTCCTATTGTGATAATAATTAAACTAATTAAATATATTCCCAAACCATCAGTTGCTTCACGCTCAACAGTAATTGGTATTGTCTCAGATTGTGTGAATCTATTTGAACCAACCAAACTCTCAAAATCTCCATTCACGTTATATGTTTGCACAAGAGCTGAGTCTAAAATATCTACTGGAACAATTACAGTTGCAGTCTCATTCACTTTCAAGTTTGAACTAATAAACAAAGAAGTAACTTCAAAATCAAATGGTGCTGAAGGATCTGGAAATAAACGAAGTCGTGCATCTTTTGCATCTTCCTCTCCAATATTTTTAATTTCAACTTCTAATTCATTTCCACTATTTCCTGCTTGAAGGGTTTGTCTAGGAGTAATTGAGACTATTTCAAATCGTGGAGATTCACTAAGTCGAATTTGAAAATCTAGAGCATCTTCTCTAATATCATATGAATTATCAACTGGGCGTTGTTCTCTATATTGAACGTCTAATAATGATTCAATATTTAAATTTGTAATATCTTGATTCATCTCTTCAATATTTAAATTTGTAATATCTTGATTCATCTCTTCAATATCAAAAGTGAATTCTGCAACTCCTTCTCCTCCAGCAGGAATAGTTGCTATTGTATCACGCAAACTATAGAAGTATGATTCTTTAATTACATTATTTTGTGGATTAAGAGTTACTTGAACTTGCTCTGCATCTCGCTCTCCATAATTTTGAAGAGTAACCCTTAGAGTATTAGATTTTGTATCTTGCAGCAAATCTTGAGGAGTTGATTGAGCTTGAGCAATTGAGAGATCAACTCCTCTATTTGCTCGTTGAACAAAAATCTCATCTTCAAGTTCAATAGTTTGTAATCCTTCTTGTATTTGTAGAGTAAGAGGAATATTACCTGTTGGTAGGTTATCTGAGAAATACACTCGAAATGTTCTTGTAATTGTCTCACCTGTATTAATTGAAAAAATTGTAAATTCTTGCCCATCTACAGGTTGAATCTGTTGAGTTTCTTTAAGCGAGAATTGTAATTTATTCAATTCTGTACTATCTCCTGCATTAAATGTATCTATTTTTACAGTAATATCTGCATACTCTCCTGCTTCAATTGGAGATGGGTTTGTTGAGAGCACTTGAAAATCATATGCATGTGTAAATGCAACGCTTGAAATAATACAAACTACAAAGAGTAAATATTGTAATAAAATTGCTCGTTTTGTTTTCATCTACTTTATATATTAGAATTGTATTTATAAATATAATTAAGGACGTTAAAATAATTAAAAAAAATTCACATATATTATGGTGACTTATCTGAGTATTGATAGTATGATTTTTTAGTAAATATTCATAAATAAAATAAATACATAAATATCAGTTTTAGTTTATAATAATTATAAATTATGCATATTGATTAATGGTATTAAATGATTTTTATATAAAAAATGAAAAAGAATGAAAACACATCAGACTTTATCCTTCTCTCTACTTCTTCACATAATGTTAAGAAAAGCACATTTGAATCCCAACTATTTCTAATTCAATCATTAGATGATGTTTCTCTAATTATTAATCAACTCAATAAAGAGCACCCTAAAGCTTCTCATATTTGTTATTGTGCTCGTTTTGATGATGAAGTAATTATTAAAAATGATAGAGAAGTTGGGGATCCTGCAAATATTGCGCGCAATATACTCTATTATAATAATCTTAACTCACATGTTCTCGTTACAATTAGATAATTTGGTGGTGTGAAATTAGGAGTAGGAGGAGTCATTCCAGCGTTTAAAACAAGTGCAGGAAATTGTGTGAGAAATTTAGAATAAAATGATTCACATTTGCTCATCTATATTTTTTTGCTCAAATTTTTTGTTCCGCTCGCATTTAGCGTCAGTAAAACTGACTAACGGAAAAATCTTTGATTTTTGACCTTATCGCTACCACACATCCACGCATCCTATAGCATTACAGCCGCTCAATGTTCATTGGTTCAAGGCTTCTTGTGAACCCTTTTCACACAGACATCCATAAATTTTTTCAAAATTTACGGTGCATACGAGCAGCGAAAACCACGGAACGTGGAACCCGAAGACGCATTGCCTCCAAAACTCGCAGTAAAGACTCCTGCGTCGGCACCATTTATCCAGCGCCCACCCCGGAGCAAGGCACGCCCTGTTGAATCGTATGAGAAAATTCGTCCTACTCCTTCATTTGCGTTATAATCTCCCAATGGACCCATTTCATACCTCGTATCAGTAGCATTATCTTTTGAATAGGGAGCTACAAAACTACACTCACTATCACCATCATTACCAAAGTAGCTATACCACCCATCTCCTCCTGAACACACATTTTCATTGAAACTTGAGCCATCTTCTAACATATCTGTCCATTCATGAGCATTTCCTCCTAAATCCCAGATAATTTCACCATTACTTAACTCTAATACTCTGCGCTCAGTACTTGGTGCTGAATTGCCAGTGCCATCGTAATAATCGCCTGTATTACTCACTGATAAAGCATTGTTGGGATTATCATCACTATGTCCTCTATACATACTCCCACTGCCAACAGTGCTACTATCCCAATTTTCATCTTGTTGTTCTGCATCTCTTGCAATTGTCATCCACTCGCGATTGGTAATCATTTTAAATGTTCCATCTAAACTACTATGCTCAGAATTTAAATCAGTGCAAGCACTACGTGCATCTGTGAAATTGATATTTACCCACGGTGTTGAAGAAGGTTGTGATGTGGCAACTCCTGATACATCTTTGGCTTCAAATTGCATGACACAAAAATCACTGGTGCCAAAATAACTATTCCCAGGAACTTCTACCCAATCTCCAGGGATGGATGAGCAATCAACGCTTGAAGTGGAACTGCTTGTTACATTCCAATCAAAAGGAAAATCACTTAAATCAACTTTTTTCAAATCTTCGCTCGTGTTAGTTTCAAAATTAACTTCAAGCACCCCCTCAGGGTTTGTTCTTGAGAAAAAAGTTTGATTATAAAGAAATATATCAGGAATACTATAATAATATTTTTGGTCTGAATTTTCACCATCTAAGCGAATATCTTGAAGAATAAAAAAAGACTGATTTTCTACAAAAGATAATGGGAATTTTTTCAAATCAACAGGCTTTATTTGAATTGTTCTATTTAATCTATGTGAACTAGATTCTGCTCTATCAAATTCATCAATGATGACTTGAGCAAATTCTTCTCGTTCTTGATTTAAATCTGCTGTATTAAAAGAAGATATAAAATATCCACTCACTCCTAATAAAAGTCCTACAACCACAAGTAAAAATACAGTTAACACTAAAAATTCAAATCCAACTTGTGATTTATTATGTATCTTTTTAAAATAGCCCATTTTTATTCATACCTACTCCTTAATTCACTATCTACTTCTTTTTGTGCTAGAAACCAACTTCTAGATTTTGACTTTTTCTTCAAATAAGAATCCCAATCAATATTCAGTCTTTGAGGAGTTTTTCTCTCAATTTCTTGTTGCTCTTGCTCAGTATTATCTTTACTATCAGTCATATTTTCCTGTTGAGTTTTTTTCTCTAAATTATTAGAGTTTCTTGAACACACACTATTTTTATGGCTACTAGTCTTAGTGTTATCATTCTCATCGTCTTGAGATGAATACTTATACGTTGTTTGAATTCCTCGTCCTCCAAAAATATCTCTTGAATTTGAATTGGATGAAGTGCGCTGCTTTGACTGCTCAGTATTGTCTTGTTTAATTGTATTTTCATTATTTTCTTTCTTACTTGATAAAAATGGAAATATGGAGCTGAGTGAGAAACCAGTGAAACCACTAGATGTATTAGACTTGTATTTTGTAGTATTATATTCTGGCTCTGGATTTTGTGTAAATTTCTTATGAGTTCTTTTAGACGCAGTTTTATTAGTTACATAAACAGGATTTTGTGAGAATATATCTCTTCGACTTTGTTGCCCAGATAAATCATTGAGTTTATCTTGATCATATTGGCTTTTTTGTTTATATTGTTGTTCTAGTCTCTTTCTTTTTCTTTCTAATTCTTGTTCTTTTTTCTCCATATCTTTTTTATGTTTATCTTCAATTCGCTTATGGATTTCTTTATCAAATGAGACTGTATTTTTTGATGTTGAGTAGGGGAATTTTAAAAAGGAGTTTCCTTTTCGTTTTTGAATGAGTTGATTATACGCTCTATTTTTATCATGCCAATTTTTCAACAAATCAATTTGAGAATACAAAAATAAAAATACTGCTAACAATGCAAGTATTACAAAAATAATCCAAAACCATTGAAGTGGAGAATTTGAAGTACTAGTTGTTTCACTATTGTTCTCACCCAAAATTGAACTTGATAATGTCTCATTTGTTGAAGTCTCTTGAGCTTTAACTTCTTCACTAGATTGATTTTCGTTTTGATTTTGTAGAGAACGCTCTTCAACTGATGCTTGAGTGTTTTGATTTTGAGGAGATGATTGAATTGTTATCTCTTCTCTTCTCGAGTTAGAGTAGTCATCTTCTAGAAATAAATTCATTGTAAATTGCTCTTCAAGTCTAGTTATGTCAAATTCAATAACATCACTGTTTGTCTCAATGCTGTATGTTGAATCCTCTCTTTTAGTTATTTGGGCTCCTTGAACATTTGAAATTTCAACCATTGAATCATTGAATTCTACATCATTTTTAGACTCAAATTGTATTGAACCTCTCAAATTGTCTTCGCTTTGAATAATTATTCTCTCTTGAGTATCATCTTCACTCTCTTGTGTGTAATAATCAAATGATATTGTAACTTTTCGTGGAGACAACTCAAATAGTTTACTTATTTGTCTATTCCCTGCTCTATCTATTGCCTCTAGCTCATATTCATATTCTTCTTGATATTCAACATCTTCATCAACATATGTTGAACCAGATTCATCTAGTCGAATTGTTTGAGAATTTTTCAACAAATTAAGTCTTGTAGTATCACTATCTGCTTTATATAAAATTTTAATATGACCATTTTCATCCGCTTCAACATCAAAGCGAGTAATACTAGGAGGCGTTGTATCAACCACTACTTCAAATTCTTCTTGTGAAATTGAATTATTATTTAAACACTCTACTATAATCGTGTACGTATTATCACCAATATTGTTTGATGAAATATCTAAAACAAAATTATCTGAGTTGGTTCTCTCAAATTCTCTATTGTTTGTATTAAACCCACTTTTTAACATACAAGAAGTTGCTTGAGGAGAAGTTACAATTAGCTCATCAGATATATATTCTTCACTCTCAATTGTTGGCATCTCAAAGTTTGAAAAGTTATATTCCTGTGTGTTGTTGAATATATCTTCTACTTCAAATCGTATTTGATCAGGCATAGTATTGAGTTGTTGAATAATTGTATCTTGTGTTTGATTATTTGTATATGTTTGAGCATGTTCAATATTACCAATAAACATCCTCCAACGCTTAATTCCGCTCATATCTGTAATTGTAAAATTCGTAGAATATGTGTCTTGATAAGAACGTTTAATTGTAAAATTTTCAATTTGTGGCGCAAAAATATCTTCAACTCTAATATGTCTTGTAACTAGTTTCTCATTACCTGCTCTATCACGAGATAATACTTCAATTGTATAATTTCCTGTTTTTGAAAGTGGCAAACTAGCATTAAATGTTGAAGTGTTGTAAGTTTGGGAAAATTCAACATTTTGTGAAGAGTTTTGTGACTCATAAAGTACTTTTAACGAAGAAGAGTCAACATATAAATTATCCGTGCTATTTACATCAATGAGTAATTGTTTTGATTTTGAATGAATTGAGTAATTGAGTTGGATTGATGGTGAAATGAAATCAATATAAATTGTTTGAATATCATTTGTATCATTGTTTTGAGAAAAGTCAAAAGAAACTGCACTCATAAATGATGTATTTGTTGATTGAATATAATTATTTAATGTATCTTGAACACAGTATTGTGACTCAATTTGAGTAATCGTGCAGTTTTGAGGCACAAATGATTGAGTAAATGTAGTGTTGTCAATTGTATAAGTGAGTGAAACATTGTTTGAATTATTCGTTGCAATGATATAATCTAAATTAGACAAAGAGAAATATTCTTGATTCTCAAAATCTTCATTAAATATTTGAAATGATGAAAATACACAAGGAATAAAAATGAATAAAGATAGCGCAAATATAATATATCGAAGAGAGAAAGAGTTCATATTAGTTTGTGAATATTTATGTTTAAAAAAATTTGCATACTATTTACAAAGTGACAATTAAGAGAATAATATTTCACAAAGATTTAAAAACAAACATTTGATTATTAAAGTATCCTCCGGTAGTGTAGTCCGGCCAATCATGCAGCCCTCTCACGGCTGTGACCCGGGTTCGAATCCCGGCCGGAGGGTTTAATTTAATTATTATATAGAATTTAATGTGTATAAATCAAATTTACTAAATTTGAAAGCAAGTTTATAAATAATAAAACTTGATTTTCTTTATGTATAAAAAAATTCAATCTTATGAATATATAGATTCTAAAGGATATAAAAGATATAAATCCAACAAAAAACTAATTCATAGAAATGTAGCATTTAAGTATTGTGAAAAACATCCTTTTGAAAAATTTAAAAACTGTGAAGTTCATCATATTGATGGTAATAAGTTAAATAATAGCTCTAAAAATTTATTTATAGTTACAAGAGATGAACATACACGTTTGCATAAAAACAATGCATCAATAGATGGAATTAAGAATAGTAGAAGTTTTAGAATTGAAGCCAAACAAAATGAAAGAGATAATTTCAAATTACGAGAAAAAGAATTACAAATTAAAAGAAATAAGTTGGCATTAATTATTTTTATAATTTTAATTTTAATACCATTAATTCTCATTATCATCTCAATATTGATAATCTGATTTTGTAGTTACAAATTATCTGAATAAATTTTATACATTGTCCCTTATACTACATAACTTTTAGAAAAAATTCTATTGAAAATAGGAGCCGCCCTACTCCTCTTTGTCTTCTTCTTTATCAATAAACTCCATCACTGAGAGTGATATATTCTTCTTAATTTGATGTTCAACTTTAAAATCATAATTCTTCACGGGAATTTCTGCACTCAAACTCGCTCCTTGATGATTAATTGTATTTACTTGAATGGCAAAATTCTCACTCTCAATGTGACCTTCAAACTCTTTAATTAAATTTTTAACAATTACTCTCTCAACTTTTCGAACTTTTGTAAACAGTGATTTATCAATTTCAAAATCATAAATAATTTTTTTAGCCTTTACTTTTGAAAAATTCACAACTTCTTTTTGCATTAATAATGTATTTGGAAAAAATACAACATCACCCTCATCAGTTATAAGCTTAATATTTAAAAAGCGAATATCTTTAATTCTTCCTTTCACATTATCAATATGAATGTAATCTCCAATTTTAAAATCCTCTGAAAATATTATAATAAGGCCATCTATAATATTTGCAATATAATCTTTAAAAATCCACGCAAATGCAACTGAAACAAGAGCAAATGTTGCAAAAAAATTAACAATTTCAACACCTGAATAATACAAAGTTCCAAAAAACATAATAATACTCAAAAGTAGCCAATATAAATTATCAATTCCAATAATTGTATTATCGTGTCTTCCAACAGATAGTTTATTTCGCTTTCGATATATAGTAATTAAAATTGCCTTACCCGTGCTCAAAAGTAAGGAAATACAAAAATAAAACAACAATAAATCAATTATTCGCTGTATTATAGTTGAGAACTCATCATACGCCATCACTAGGCGAATATAAAATAGAGCAATAACTGCAATTATACTAATATACAAAGACAATTTACGTTTAAGTGACACCTTTAAAAATGATAATTCAATAAAATTTGAAATAGCATTACTTTTCAAAAAACTTTTTTTCATCGCAAATGGAAAAGATAATTCAATTATTTAAAACAATCTAACCTTACTACTTGTTAATTTTTACTTTTGAAATGATTATACTTTTATAATACATAAAAAGAATTTTGTCATTATCACATTATACATTAATTTATAAAAATTGAAATACTATAATTATTACAATGCAAGTACAAACAACTCAAATTAATAGAAGTAAAAAAGTAAGTGAAGAGTTAAACACACTTCTAGCAAGTGAATATACACTCTATACAAAGTTGAGAAATTTCCACTGGAATGTTGTTGGACCTCACTTTCAAGAATATCATAAATTCTTTGAAGAAACATATGAAGAAGTAGAAACTCACATTGATGACACTGCAGAGAAAGTAAGAACACTTGGATTTAGACCTCTCTCAAGTATGGAGGAGTTTTTAAAACACACATTTTTAAAAGAGAGTACAACTCAGAATATGAGTGCTCAAGAAATGCTTAGTGAACTTGCTCAAGATTACAAAGCTATGATTACTCAATTAAACGCTAAAATTAAAGTATGTCAAGATGAAAAAGATGTAGGAGTAGAAGATTTTTTGACAGGAATTTTACAAGAATATGAGAAAAAATTATGGATGATTGAGAGTATGAATTCATAAATTTTTTATAATATCATTTTATTAGACAAAATATTCTAGCTTTAAGAATATAATTGTAATTTCTCTATAATATTATGCAACGCATTTGATCTATTGGGTGATAAAAATTGCTCCAAACCAATTTGATTAGAAAATTCTTTGAATTGAATAATATTTTCCTCCAACTCTTCTTTAAAAGAATTATCTAAAGATTGCTTTAAAATTGCTAAAAATCCTTGAATAATAAGAGCGTCTGCATAATAATCAATAGTAACTATCTCCTTATTATTTAATTCTTGAATTGAAGTAAGAGCAATATATGCATCACTCACACATCCTTGAATTTTAAATTCCTCTTTTTTTGCAAACTCACTATTTTCAAATTCTTTTGCCATATCAAGAATGTATTGGATTTTCTCCATAGGAGATTCTAAATACTCAATATCTTCACCAATTTCATCAAATACTTCTTTTACTGCAACTTTACTTTTACTCTTCATCTTCTTCTTTATCCTTATCAGCCATGTCATCACTATCTTCTTCTTGAGCGTCACTTTGTTCAACAGCGTCATCTCTAAATTTGACGACTTGAACTCTTGCAGGGCGAATAATAGAATCTTTCATTTTATACCCTTTTGTAAGCACATTTGTAATTGTTCCAGGAGGATGTTCTTCATGTTCAACTAAAATTGGTTCATGCTCTTTAACATTAAATTCTTGACCAATTTGCGGTTCATATACTGAAATTGAATGATTTTGCAGCACATTTAACAAATTTTGATGAATCATCTCAACTCCTTTAATAAACATTGTTGTATCATTAGTCATCTTCAAACTCATCTCAAAATTATCAATATTTGGAAGTAAATCTTCAACAAAATTTGAAATCGCTCTCTCACGTGCTTTTTGCATATCCTCTTGCATTCGCTTCCTATAATTTTCAAAATCAGCTTTAAGTCTCAAATAATCATCTTTTAATTGTCTCACTTCTTGTTCTAATTCTTCTTCTCTTGACATCTCTTCTACGTTCTCCTCTGTATTCTCTGATGCATCTACTTCTACATACTCATCTTCTTTTGAATTTGCGTCTTGAGTTTTCATACTCTCATCCATTTTCATATCTTTATCAAATGTATTTGAATTTTGTTTTTTTTCATTCGTATTTTTTTCCATATCTAGTAAAATCACCCTATATTTAAATGTTTTGTGAAAAAAATAACACTCTCATTTACTATTCTGCTACACTTGGACCATGTGCTATTTTGATTTTTTAAACGGATTAAGATATGAATTACTCTCATCAATTGTGACGTATTTTTTTTTGGAGAATTCATCAACAGACACACCACTCTCCCTCTGTTTGTTATTTTGTAATTTTGAAATATTTTTACGCTTATTATTATCAGTGCTCTTATTATTTTTTCTATCAAACACAACAACTTCAGGTGGAGATCTTGAATTTTTTCTTGAAATATGCGCTTGAACTTGAGAAACATTCATATTTGAGAGAGATCGTTTTGAAATCAAAAATGCAACTCCTATTCCTGAAGCCATACCAATAATATGAGCTGTATTTGCAACATTATTCATCCCCAATGCTCCAACAAAATCAAATATGAAATAAATAAATGCAAGTGTTCGAAGTTGAATTGGCATAACTGCTAGTAAATAAAATGTAACTTTTGGAAATAAAAAAGCACTCGCTCCCACAAGAGCCATAACACCTGCACTTGCTCCCAAAGCAGCATCATAAATGAAATTACCAACCAGTCCTGCTATTAAACCTGAACCAAAATAGAGTAAATAATACTCGTATTGCTTCAAACGTGTTTCAAGTAATTGCCCAAATATCAACACACCAAACATATTGAAGAGAAGATGTGAAAAATCAGCGTGTAGAAACATATGTGTAAGTAGAGTATATGGAGCAGTAAATATGTCCCCCTTACTCATTACAAAATTACTACTCACTTCTGGATAGAGCATTTGAATAATAAATGCAATAATTGTTACAATTATAATTACTACAGTTGGACCGTTTTTATTTAAATTAAAAATTATCATTTTATATGTTATTGTATATTTAATAAGATAATAGTGTATTTATTAAACTATTTAATTTCAATATAGGATGAATCATCATCAGTATTGTTTTTTGAAAACATTTTCTTTTTAGCTGAGTGATAAAATGAAGTAATTGGTGTTTTTTTAAATACATCTTTTTTTTTTGTTGAATTCATAACATAATATTTTGTATTTTTTGTATTTTTTTTATTAAAGCGAATTCTATCAAATATATCAATACTTTTTGTAATAAGAGAATATGAATATTTATCAATACATATATATAAAATAATTGCTAAGAGCAGAACTACTAGCGATGAGATAATAATATTGTTAATTATTGCAAATAAAATTGCACAGATTAATATAAAAAATATTAGTATAGAAAAACTAACAAAAAAGTAATATTTTTTGAATTGTAACTCTTTAGATTTTGAGTGGAAAAAAGATGAAATATCTCTTTTAACACCCTTTGAATCTGTAATTTTCATCAATGAATAAGAATAATCTGTTCTTTTTAAAGCTATTGTTTATTGATAATAGAAAAAAATGAACAATATTTTTTAATCTTTAATTCACAACAATTTCTAAGAGCGCTGTTAAAATTCTTGAAAATCTCAAGCTCAATGAGTTTGAAGACTGATCATTGTCATCTTGCACATAAACTTCCCATTCTTGACCAACACTATCTGAATTCAAATAATCATCTTCTTCTAAAGTTAATTCTCTTAAAGACGAATCATCTGTGATTGAAAATGTGGAAATAAGTTCACCATTTAAAAATAATCTATGCTCACCATCAATATTTGGAGTGAAATCAAATGTCAAATCTCCAGATGTAAATGTGAAACCTTCACTTGTTAAAATAACATTATTATTTTTATTTAAATCTAATTCTAACAAAGACGTAGGTGTCTGGTTAGTGTTTGTAATTGGAACTGTATCACCATTTGAATTAAGATCACTATAATCAATCACTACAACATTTCCATCTTCATCAATAGTAATAATAGGATTTCCATTATTATCAGTAATAAGAGGATCGCCATTTGGATCAACAATTATAGTATTTCCATCTTCATCAGTAGAAAGAGACGGATTACTAGGACCAGTTGGATTTCCATCATCATCAATTGTTACAGGGTTACCATTATCATCAATAATAACTGTATCTTGATTATCATCAATAATAATACGAGAATCTCCATCTTCATCAGTTACAACAGGATCTCCATTTTCATCTGTAATTATCGTATTTCCATCCCCATCATCACTTTGTTGCGGATTATTAGATCCAGTTGGATTTCCATCTTCATCAATTACAACAACAGGTGTTCCATCATCAACAGTAGTATCACCTCCAACATCTACTGAATCTCCATTCTCATCATAAAAATTAATGTTTACAAGATTATTAAAATCAGTTAATTCAATATCTTGACATACAAAAAATCGCTCTTCTACTCTACAATTTTTCCCATCTGCACTCACTTGAGATATTTCTTGATTTCCTAATATTCTTCCCTGAATTGTTCCAGTGTTTGAGTCTGTATATTTTCTCAAACCTCTGTAGAATACATTTTTACTAGGAATTGAAGTAGTTGGATAATTTGAAAATGAAAAATCTTCCAAAATTTGTGTTTTAAATACTGGATTCTTTTTTGAATATGATATAACTGAATTCTCCAACACACTTAACCCTTCAACAAATGAAGATGGTAAATACAGTTGTCTTTGCGAAGGAATTGAAACTAATTCACCACCTCTCTTAGACATAAATAAATCTAGGAAGTACACATCCCCACTTGATTGCGAATTTAATTGATACGTATTATAAAAATTTCCAGATGAAACTTGTTCAAAATTAATATCTTTATTACTACTTGTATCAATTCTGTATTCTTTAAAGTTTCCACTCAAATCAGAAAATGATAATTGTGCTTGAGTTTTATCATTCATATTTATGAATACATAATCTCCTCTCATAAAATACGCATCAGTACTCCCATCAACTCTTATTGAGCTAGGATCAATTCTCTCATTTAATAATTCAACTATAACAATATTATCACTCACATATTTCTCAATAATTCTATAATTTTTATTTACTTCCAGTTGATTTGAAATATCTATGATATTATATTCAACATTAACAATTTGAGAATTTTGATTATTAACATCACCATATAAAACAACTGGAATAGTTAATGAGTATTCATCTTGTAGTTCTAAGAGTGATAAATCTACGTTGAATTGAATTTCATTTTCTTCACTAATGGAGTAATCTGAAATAGGAAAATCATTAATTTTTGCTATATCTAACGCTATAGGTCTGCCTATTTCACTCCCTTGATCATTATCTTTAATAGTAAACGATATTTTTTCATCTCCTGCAACATATATCTCATCCCCTATAACTTGTTGATCGCTCCCAAGAGTAATTTCAAGATCAGCAATATCACCCCCATACAAATTAATTGATTTTGTAGCTGTTTGGGAATTTCCTGATGTGTCTTGAACATAAGCTTCAATTTGGGCATTTGATTGAGTAGTATTTGGAGGATTGAATAACACATAATTTACTTTACCTAACGATTGTGTATCTAGAGCATCTTCATATCTATATTGTTCATTACCAATTCTCACGGTGAGTGATTCTAAATCAACACCAATATCATCTGAAAATTTAATTCCAACTTTTGATGAAGAATACAATTCATCTTGTGATAAAATTTCAATACTTGGATCCTCTCTATCTTCAATGATATATTTCTTCTCATACACTCCTGGTGCCATGATCTCCACAAAAAAAATATCTCGACTTAATTGGGTAGTTGACACATCATAATTGGATGAAGTCACAGAATCTTCTCCTTGAACTCTAAGTTTAGAAATAAATTCTTGAGAATTTAAATTATTCAGATTTATTTGCTTTGGATCTTGAGTGTTAAGAGAAAACTCATTATTAGCATACGAGTAAATTGTTACAAATGTTTGACAAACCTGATTATTTCCAATCACACACACTTCATCTTCTCCTTCATTTAAGTATAATATAGCTTGAAATTCATCATTAATTACTGGAATTGGAACTCCTTGTACAAATACAACATTTCCACTCTCTGCAGTTCCTGAAATATGATGGATAGGAGATTTTGTAATAATTTCTTGGTTTTGTTCTTTAATATTTTCATTATTAGAAGTAAAATCAACTGATGTTACTGTTGCTACTTCAATATTGTTGGAGTCAAAATCTTGCGAATAATGCATATATTGATTGTGCAAGGATTCTTTTCCATTTGTATTAATACTTTTTAGCTCAATATAATTTATTCCATCATTTGGGACTTGAAATTGAAACTCTCCATTCTCATCCACATTACTTGAATCAATCTCAACTCCATTATTATAATACACAATTTCAGAGATTACTTGAGGAAAATTAACAAATCCATCTACTTCTATATTATCCCCGGCTTCCTCTACATTTTCAATCACAGGAGGAAGAGGATTTGAGTCATCATAGAGTAAGGTGTATGTTCTCTCTACTGTTGATGAACCATCTTCTAATATTATTTCAACATCATATGTATATACTCCAAATGTATTAAATATTGAATATTGGTAAAATGATGCACTTTGAGTTGTTCTCAAATCTTCAGCTTCTTCTAATAAATGTGTATCTCCTTGAGGCGTTGATACTCTAACTTCAACTGACTCATACTCCCCTATATCTTGGGTATTGATTTTCATAATATTTAATCCTTGAGTTGTTGTGAAATCACACGAATCATGATCTTCTAGATATAAGCACCCATACGTCGTTTGAACTACAGCGCACAGCATAAAAAATATTAATACAAATTTTATTCTCATATGTTTTTTTTACAATAACCTATTAAATAATTTTATAGTTGTAAAGGAGTAGTAAATGCAATATTTGAAATACATCCCCATTGATTAAACCTTCTCAAACGACAAATAATTTTTTATTTAGAATGAGAGTATATTTCATAATACTCTTTATAAATTGGTAATTCAAGCATACTCATTTTTTCTCTTATTATATGAAAATTCTAACGCGAACGCTTCTCGTTCGCTAATTTTTATAGGTGTTGTGTTGGGGCGGCATTTAGCCGCCCTCCAGAAATCCAGATTTTTAGACTCCTGAACTCTACTGCATTACAGCCGCTCATTGTGCACTAAGCTACGGCTCATACGAGCAGCGAAAGCCACGGTTCGCGCCCGTAAACGAAGGAGCATTGAACAAGCCCACAGCGAAGGCCCCTGCGCTCGCACCAAAGTCCCAGTCCCCACCGCGAAGCAAGGCACGCCCGCTTAAATCTCGTGAGTAAATTCGCCCAACTCCTTCATCTGCATTGTAATCTCCCAAAGGGCCCATTTCGTAACGAGTGTCTGCAGCACTATCTTTTGAATATAGTGAATTAAAACTACACTCATTAAATCCATCATTACCAAAGTAACTATAAAAATCATCACTTCCTGAACACGCATTTCCATCTATTGTGTTTCCATTCTCTAATAAATCAACCCATTCCCGAACATTTCCTCCTAAATCCCAAATAACCTCACCATTACTTAACTCTAATACTCTACGCTCAATACTTGGTGCTGAATTGCCAGTGCCATCGTAATAATTGCCTATGTCACTCACTGCTAATGCATTATCTGGACTTGAA
Source organism: uncultured Methanosarcinales archaeon (assembly GCA_964621065.1). Lineage (GTDB taxonomy): Archaea > Nanobdellota > Nanobdellia > Woesearchaeales > UBA583 > UBA583. The sequence goes on from CAZULG010000001.1 coordinate 145,941, forward strand.
TCACTATGTCCTCTAAACATACTCCCACTACCAACTGTGCCACTATCCCAATTTTGATCTTGTTGTTCTGCGTTTCGTGCGATTGTCATCCACTCGCGATTGGTAATCATCTTAAATGTTCCCTCTAAACTACTATGCTGAGTGTTTAAATCAGTGCAAGCACTGCGTGCATTTGTGAAATTGATATTTACCCACGGTGTTGAAGAAGGTTGTGATGTTGCAACGCCTGCGACATCTTTGGCTTCAAATTGCATAACACAAAAATCATTGGTCCTGAAATAAGGGTTTCCCGGGACGCTTGTCCAATTTCCAGGTAAGTTAGAACAGTCTAAATAATTAGTTGATGCTTCTTCTAATCTAATTGGTAATTGTAGAAAGTCTTGAGTGGTTTCGATGATTAAATCTGTAGAACTACTACTAACTTGAGGAGAACAATTGCGTAGGTCTAGTTCAAGGGTTTTGCTGTTATGACGTCTTATATTATTTGTGCACTCATTCCCATCTAAGAGAACATTGGTAGTTGTAATATTCTTATAAGGGGTTTGAATGTAGGCTTTTTCTCTGGTTGCACTGATGATGCGAGTGTTTATCTCATCAAGAGATTCATCAGTTGATATGGTATTATATGTTTGTTCTACATAATCTTGTAAGAAACTGTATGTTCCTAGAGAAATAATCACTGTGATTGAGATCAACAGTAATATTGAGACGATAGGAGAGATGGCTTGCTTCAGACTAAATTTAGTTTTTGACATTTTTTGCGTGAGAGTTCTGCGGGGGAGTTCATTTAATGAATCCCTAAAATTTTGTGGTTTAAAAATATTTGTATCTCTAATTTGAAGTGAATTTTGAGCGAGTTTTGTGATTAAGTTAGAATTTGCTCATAATGGCCTTTAAAACTCATCAATGCTCGTATTTTTGTATCTTCATCATACGAAGAAATCTTGCGTCTAAATCTTCTCAATGTGTCATTTTTAACCTTAATCTTCTCATTAATGAGCGTATATCCTAATAATAATACTCCTTTTTGATATTCTATTAATAATTAGTTTTTTGAAGAAATACCTAGAGTAAACTTTTCCTCTCTTTAATTAATCTAATTATTTAAAAATCTTAAAAATAATTTAATATTTATATGAAACAACAATTCTCTTCAACTCGTGAAGCATTTGCGCAAGCTCTTATAGATTCTGCTCAAAAAAATCCTAATATAGTAGCGTTAACTGCAGATTTGAAATCATCTCTCAAGCTTGATACATTTGAACAGCAATTTCCTGAGCAATTGTTTGAGATGGGTATTTGTGAGCAAAATATGGCATCATCTGCTTGTGGAATGGCTAAACTAGGAAAAATTCCTTTCATTTGCTCATATGCAGTATTTTCTCCTGGAAGAAATTGGGATCAAATTCGTGTTGGAGCGTGTTATTCAAATCTTCCTCTTAAAGTAATTGGAGGACACGCTGGACTTGTGACCGGCTCAGATGGTGCTACGCACCAAGCACTTGAAGATATTGCACTAATGCGAGTTCTTCCCAATATGGAGGTGTATGTTCCAAGTGATCCTCAAGAGGCGTATGATATTACAACACACATGTGTAAATCAAAAAAGCCAAATTATTTACGTTTGAATCGAATTAAACAAAATGATATTGATTTTGCTGAGAAGTTCTCATTTCAGCGTGCGCGACTTGTAGTTAATAAAGGAGATGATTGTGTCATTTTTGCAACAGGGGTGTGTGTTGAGATTGCAAAACAAGCAGTGGAAGAGTTAGAATATGAACACATTAAATGTAGAGTGCTATCAATTCACTCAATTAAACCAATTGATGTAAAAAGAATAATCAAAGAATTAAAACAATGTGGATGTGTTGTTAGTGTAGAAGAACATCAAATCCATGGTGGTTTGGGAAGTGCTATTAGTGAAATACTCTCTCAACACCACCCAACTGTACAAGAATATGTTGCCATTCAAGATACATTTGGTGAGAGTGGCGATTCAGATGAGTTGCTCAAAAAATATGGAATCAGCGTTGAGAATGTGAAGAAGAAAGTGAAGGATGTATTGAAGAGAAAAAATATAAATAATAAAGCTCTATCCTCCTGAAACTACGCTGAGTATTTTTATCTCATCTCCTTCTTGTGGTTCATACTCCTCTAATACAATTTGTGAATTCACACTAATCAATACTCCGCTTAAGTTTTGATTAAAATGTTGAACAATTTCTTTGACTGTTGAAAATGTGTTTTCCTCAAATTCATGAGTTTCATTTGTTTTTTCTAAATATACGCTAATTGTCATTTTTTTATTAATGTGTAGTTGTAGTGTTATTCATGTGATGATTCTAATATTTCAAGCAGAATTGAGTGAAATAATTCTGCATTATCAAAACACTGCTGAATTGTTGATAAATCTTTTGCCCAGTTTGAATTAATAATGCGCGATAGCTCAACTAATCGAGGTTTTGTATTTGAATCAACAAAAGATGAAATATGATATAAAAACAAATTAAATTGTTCTTCAAAGTTTTTTTCGTAGAGCTGTTTAATTTGTTTCATCTCAATTGCAAAGTCTTCTTCACTGAAAAATATTTTTCTTTTCACAAATAACTCAGTAATACATAATATTGAAATAATTTGATTTTTGAATCGTTTTTCAAATTGTTTAGAGCCAACATATTCAAAAAGAGTTTGATTATCACTATTGTATAAAATATAGCGCTCAAGTTCAAGAAGAAAATCTTCAAAAACAACAACTTGCTCATAGAGTCTTCTTCTTAGAATAATATGTCCTTTAATTTTCATATTTTATTAATTGTAAACAACCAAAGCACTCTCAATTTCTACATCCTCAACAGGAACATCTCCTCTTTGAGTTTCAACTTGAGCAATTTGCTCAATTACTTCAAACCCACTAATTACCTTTCCAAATACGGGATGTTTGCTTGCAAGAGGCTCTTTATCAAAATCTAAATTTGTATTATCATTTAAATTAATAAAAAATTGAGATCCTCCTGAATTAGGACCTGAATTTGCCATTGAAAGCGTCCACTTTGTGTTTGATAATCCTTCAACGAATTCATCTTCAATCACATACCCTGGACCTCCTGTTCCCCATCTATTTCTCAATGATTCATTTTTTGTATTTGGATCTCCTCCTTGAATCACAAACCCCTCGATAATTCTGTGAAATAAAATACCATCATAAAACCCGTCTTCTATAAGTTTTTTAAAATTTCCAGCAGTAATTGGTGATTCTTCTAGAAATAATTCAATATAGATAGTTCCATAATTTGTATTCATCTCAACAAGTGAATTGTTTACGTTTTGCATTTGATCAACTAACTCAGAATAATTCTGAGAATTTGAATTAGATAATGAAATATATATTATAATTGAAGATAATAATATTGTTACAAAAATAATTAGAGATAGAGATAAAAAAAAAGGAACTTTTTTCATTTTTATATTATTTGTGTTAAATATTTATGGACCTACAAACCCACAACCTGTGCATGTATATGCTTTTCCCAAAATTCGAGCCTTTCTGCTTCTTGAAATCTCAGCTTCACACATAGGGCACTTAAATGTAATATGAGCTGGTTCATTAATTAACTTTTGATTATTATCAAATTTTACTTCCATAATATAGAAAAAGAATAATGTTTTATAAATTTACTTATTATAAGTTTCTTTTTTCACCTAAAAATACGAGTTTTAGCGATGATACTACCAAAGGTGCAAAAAATAGACTTGTGCAAATACTTAGTGTGTATTGAAGAGTTCTAAACATCATTCTTGACAAATCTTGACTCATTCCAACTGATCCTGACACTCCATTAATATATGTAATGAGTAAAGCTAAAAAAACAAGAACTCCAATCATTGAGAAAAATTCTCTAAATAACTCTTCTCCTTGTTTCATATTAAAAATTGCATATATTGTTCCCATCATAATTAAAAATAGATTAATTGGTACAAATAATTCTTGAAAACTTCCAAGCAGTATAATAATTATTCCAATTGCAAGTCCTACGAGAAGTGTGTATTTCATTATTGCATTGAAAATTAAATACTTAATACTCTTTCGTTTATCATGAATTTTTTCACTAAAAGATTTACTCATTTTAGAATTGCTCTCACGTTTACTCTGCTCTAAATGAGGTTTTGAAGAGGATTCTTTCTCAGATTCAATATCTAGTTCTTTTTTATAGTGTGTTGAATGTTTCATTTTTGCTTACTGAGTGTGTATTATGTTATTTTATATATTTTTTTGTTTATTAGATGTAGTATCATATTACTTATTTCTTTTATTGCTTAATAATTTTCTCATACATCTCCGCATAATTTTGGTATAATTCTCTCCAATGAATTTGTCTTGAGTATTCAAGTGCATACTTTTTTTCTCTATATTGAGTTGACGCTCTTTTATTATACTCTTCCTTAACAAAATTTTTAACTTCAACTACTCTCTGCTCAAATTCATCTCCTTTAACAACTGAAACAACTGAGTTATTAATATGTTGATGTAACCAATATGCACCAAATCCTGCAAATTTTGAGGTAAGTGTTACAACTCCATACGCTATACTCTCATGAGGCGTATATCCCCATGGTTCATAGCCTGAAGGGAATAATGAATAGTCGCACGCCCTTAAAATGTCGTAATATTCATATCCAAAAACTCTGTGTAATTTTGATATCATTCGTGGAATAAGGATGATTTTCACTCTATCTTCTGCGCGGTTTAATAAGCCATTATTTGTACACAACTGCATGAGTTCGTGGTCTGCTTCAATATTATGTTTTGTGAGTGGAGCTATATGAATCCCTTCAGGTATGTTTTTGTCAAAATCTTCAATTTCTTCAAAGTCTCCTGCAATAATTGGAGCTAAAATAACAATATTTTTTTCATTATCACTTTGTTTTAACTCATTATTCAACTCCCCTAATGCTTTAAAGGTAACATCATATCCTTTTGATCTAACTTCATATCTTCCTGAAATAATTCCAACTCTCATATTCTTTTTCACATGATAATACGGCTTAAAATAATCTTGAATAGATTGAGTAATGTGTGTGTGAGTTGAGTTAAAATCTTTGATACACTCATCAAAACTCATCTCATAATTAAATCCATTTTCACTGACTTCAACTTCATCAATTCCATAGAGTTTTGATATTTCTTCTTTTAATAATATTGAAACACAAGATGAAATATCAGCATATTTTAACGCGGCGTATTCAGATTCATATTTTGTGTGAACATTCAACTCTCTTGCAATATCATGAGGATTTCTATCACCAATTTCATCTACAAGTAATTTGTTAAATGTCCCATAATATGCTCTTCCAAGCATTGTCGCATGTGTTGTGAATACTGTCTTAATATTATGAACTTGATCATTATTTTGTGTATTGTTGATTTTTAAAGAATTGATATAAAAAACAGCCCCTGCACTCATCCACTCGTGTGTATGAATTATTGTATGTTGGGTATCAAGAGAATTTGAAAACTTCTCACAAACAACTCCACACGCCCATGACCACGTAATGACTTCACCAAAATCAAACCAAGAAGAGTTGAGTGAGTCAATTTGATACATTTCCCAAAGCTTACGCTTTATCTCATTTGATTCGTGTTCAAATCCACTTAATTCAACTAAAATACATTGAGCATTTGTTTGTTGTGTCTCCCACAATCCATAATGAATTGTAATTCCCATCTCTTTAAGCTCATTATATATTAATTGAAATTGTTCTGGAAGTTCTTGACGTTTAAATTCTTCTTCATTTTTGTAGGGTCCTATTGTAAAATAATTCGTAGCATACTCTTTTGCATGATCAATTTTTGAACTTAAAACTGTATGAATTCCTCCAACCACATTACAAACTTCCCAAGAAATTTCAAATAATGATAAATTTGACATACTTTTCATACACTCCTTATTGATAAAAATATATATAACTATTGATTAGAGAAGAAATATTTATATTGTTATAATTCATAATACTAATATGCAGCACATAGAAGGATTTAATGAGTACATTTACAGATGTGAGCAATTAATGCGAGAAGTTATTAAAGCAAGGATTACATATATACAAATTAAACAACACGAGATATCTACAATTGACTCTCTTATTCGTTCAAAAGACCATAGATATCATCGAACAAATTCTAAAATAATACACGAGCGCGTGAGGAGAATTAAATCAATAATTGAAAAACAAGAACGCCTTACTCTGGAATTAAAGAAAAAAAAGAGAGAAGTTATTCACTACGCTCTTGATACTATTGATTACATTGAAGCAAGTGATAAATCTAAGCGTATAGTCAAGAAAAAAATTCATCAACTATTAGTTACTCTCACATGGACTTACTCTCAATCATATTTTTTAGAACATCAAAAAAAGATTTTGAAGACTTATAGTAGAAAAAACACCAATTCATATTATTTTTATCTCAAAGATAAATTAAATATAATTCTGCAACGAGATTTCAACTCCTATTTGTTTAAAGAAGAACAAGAATTACAGCTCTCAATAAATGTATTTAAACACAGACATAATCATTTTTTCACGTATTCTAAACACGTAAAACAATTAGAAAAAATATCTTCACTTCAAAAAAATACTCTAAAAGCTGCTCTTTTATGTAACTCTCTTCCAATACATGGAGTTGGAGATTTGCTCTCTCTTCCATTTTGGTTACTCTATGGAGTCTTGTGGGGATTTGAACACAAATTTAAAGAATTCAATACTTGGAACACATCTAAAAAAGTAACTCTTCCTCAATTATATGAAGAACTTGAGCGAATTGAGAAGACTATTTAAATTTCTATTAATGACTATCCTCAAAGAGGCAAAAAATTCCTTAATATTTAGTATTTAATGATATTAATTCAAGTCTTGTTTTACTCTAATCATATGTTATTTTCAAATAGATTTACACAACATTTATAAAAACTTTAACTATCATTTAGTTATGAAAGTTGTAATACCTGTTGCAGGAGGAGGAACTCGTTTAAAACCTCATACGCTATCAACTCCAAAGCAAATGCTTAAAATTGCAGGAGTTGAAATGTTGAACTATGTTATAGATAGTGTTGTGAAGCTCAATCCAGATGAGATAATTTTTGTAGTTGGCCATCATAAGGAGCAAATTATGGATCATATTAAACAAGAGTATTCGTCCATTCCATATTCATTTGTTGAACAAAAAGTGAGAAATGGAGATGGTGCTGCTGTATTACTTGCACTTGAAGAAATTGAAGAAAATAATGAAGATGATGATTTATTTGTATTATTTGGAGATACGCTTATTGATTTTGATATTGTTCAAATGGTGAAAAATGCCAAAAAAAGTCTAGGAAGTGTTGCATGTCAAAGAGTTGAAAATCCAACACAATATGGAGTGGTTGAGTTGAACTCTGATGAAAAAATTGTAGGAGTTGAAGAAAAACCTGATAAGCCTAAAAGTGATTTGGCAATTATTGGAGCCTATTATTTCAATTCATACAAAAAAGTAAAATCAATCTTGAGAGAACATCAAGAAAAGGGAATTACCGCAAAAGGAGAATATCGAATGGCGCAAGTCATCTCTGATATGGCTCAAATGAAATATGATGAGTTGAATGTGTATGTTGTTGATAAATGGTTTGATTGTGGAAGAGTGTCAGTGCTATTGGATGCAAATTCTTACTTCTTGCAAAAATTCTCTACAGCATCAATGTCTAATAAAATCAATGAAGATTGTATCATTATTCCTCCTTGTTATATTTCAAAAAATGCACAACTCAAGAGATGTATTATTGGACCTAATGTTTCAATTCAAGAAGGATGTATTATTGAAGACTCACATATTAGCAATTCAATTATCTCTCAAAAAACAGAGCTTAAAAATATGCACTTAAAAAATTCTCTCATTAGCCATGACGCAAAAGTATATGGGAATTCTCAAAAAGTAAATATTGGTGAGAAGTGTGAAGTAGAATTTAAATAATTTAAACGCTCATTACTAATCAAATCTGAGTATGTGAAACACTGAGGTAACTTTTTGTTTAAGTTAAACTATAAAAAATAATTTCCCAAAAGTGCTACTAAAAATACAAATGCAATATTACCAATTAACAATGATGAGGCAAAAATCAAATATTTTATTTTAACACTTCCTAGTATAAACATAAGTATATCATTAGGGATTGGAGAAAAACTAGCATATAAAAATACAAATAAATTTAGAGTGATAGTATTAGTTTTATAAATTATTTTACGAAGAAATTTATAAATTCTAGATTTTCTAATTTTATTAACCTCGCTAAATTTAAGTCCTAAATAATAATAAAAAGAATCTCCTATAAACAATCCTACTCCTCCACTAATTCCAAGTAATAATATATTATATTGAGCAGAAGCTAATGCTATTATAGTTAAATACAAAGACGTTGAAGTAAATGTAGAAGTTCCAGCAAGAGCAGCTATGACAAAAATAAAATAATATGGATTTGTGACACCAATTGAAGATAGTATGTTCTCAATATCATAAATATATAATACATAAGAAAAAATAAGAACAAATAGAACTAAACTTGTAACTTGAAAAATAGATTTAATTTGGTTTTTCATTTTTCTTATTTCTCTCTTTAACTATAATATGTTGTTTATTTTTATTTACAATAATTTTTCTAATTTCACAATTATTCAAACAATCTTTATTCTCGTAAATTTCTATAACTGAGTTACTTTTCTTTGTAGATTTTTCAAAATTTTTTTCAATTATACTTAGTATATTTTCTTCATCATCATATGTTGAATTTGAATAACTTGTTATGAACTCTTCGTACGTATAAATATTGAGTCTATCTTGGTTATTTTGCTCCAAGAGTGGAAAACTTATACTTATAAATAAAAATATCAAAAATAGAGAGAGAAATAATAACTTAAATGTTAAACTTTTTTTTTTCATACTCTAAATAATTATTTTGCAGACATATTTAAGTTTTTCTCATTATTATTAAAAAACTTCAAATAAATATTTTTATACTAAATTATTTAAATTGAGTCTATTTAATTTTAATAATGTCAAAACACACACTCACGATTCTTGCTCTTCCTGATTTACACGGAATAATTCCTCAAAAAGTCTTGCAAGACGCTCCTCAATTTGATATCATAATTATGCCTGGTGATATTTGTGATGATAATATGCAAAAGAGTGGTAAAGGTGTTAAAAAAGTAATGAAGAAGTCGCTTGATAGAGGAAAAGAGATACTTCAAGAGTTGAGCAATTTAAACAAACCAATTTATTTAGTTCCTGGTAATTGGGAACCTACAAAATATAGTGATGGTATTAAAAGGGAAAATACAAATTTTTTTGAAGAAATGATACAAGAATTTCCTCTTGTTCATAATTGTGAATATAGGACTGTTCACATTAATGAAACTAAAACTTCAAAGGTATCTATTATTGGTGCTGGTTCTACTTCTGCTCCTGAAATTATTTCAAAAACTCAATTACAAACACGATTGGAATATGAAAATGAAGAAGAAGAGATTAAAGAACTTCGTGAGAGATATTTATATCAAAAACAAAAATTTGAAATAGTATCTCAAGAATTTGAAAAACTGAATCAAAATGATTTCAAAATATTTCTCTCGCACAATTCTCCTTACAACACACCTCTTGATGTAATTAAAAACCCGTTTAATCCTTTGCACAACCAACATTATGGATCTGTTCTTGCTCGAACAATTATTGAAAAATATCAACCCCAACTTGTAATCTCTGGACATATTCATGAAGGAGTTGGTATTTGTAAGATTAATAACACTATTTGTCTCAATACTGGATTTGGAGATGGTATTTATCACTTAATAACTATTGATATTGCACAAAACAAAGTTCTTAAAATTAAAAAATATGGTAAGAATGCTCTTTAAAAACTCAAAACTATCAAATAATTAATTATTGATAGTGATAATGGGTAGTAAAAAAATATGTCTCATCCAATTACATTTATAAATATGGAATTCTTAGGAATAAATATGGTAACTCTAAAATTTAATATAATAATATTAGTACTTACACTTTTAGTAAGTGCTGTGTATGCTAATAATCATTCAACTTCTATGGATGTAGAAGCTATATCAGAAGAAATTTCACAAATTAATTCAGATGATATTAGTGGTAATTTTTCTCTAGAAAATCTAGAAGATTTAACTAGTGATGAACTTAACGAAGTTTTTTTATCTTTGCATCAACAAGGAGAAGTTGAGTGTGGAATTGATTCTTCGTCTGAAGACACATTAATTATATGTTCAATATCAACTGATTTAGAACAAGCAATTAATGATGGAGAAGTTTATTGTTGGGGAAGAAATACTCAAGTAGGAGAATGTCCAGAAAATATTGACACAGAATCTATCAATTACGAAGAATCTCAATTAGAACTACTCTCAGCAATTGAATCATTATCTCAAGACATGGTTGAGTGCCCAGATGGAACATTAGCTGATTCTATTGGAAATTGTGAAGGAGTTTTAGAAGAAGAATATGAATCTGCTTCTCAAGGTGAAGAAAGTAGAGAAAGAGTTATGAAAGAAAATGAAGCATCAAACTCCCGAGTTGGAGGAAATGGTGGAGGAGCTGGAAAAGTATCACTCAATGATTTAAATTTGAGCAATAAGGCTGGAGTAGGAAATAATCTTGAATTCTCTAATGAAGAGAAAGAAGATATGAAAAGACTAATTCAAAATAAATCTCGAGATGAAATGAGTGGTAGAGAATTTGGACTTGCTATTGCTCTTCAAGCTAGTGAGAATGAGAATGTGAAATCAATGAGATATGACAATGAAACAGAATCTCTTGAAATTGAGCATGATGAGAATATGAAAATGTTTGGATTATTTAATGTTGCAGCTAATGTGAGAACTTCAGTTGATTCTCAAGGAAATGTTGAAGAACAATATCCATGGTGGTCATTTTTAGCAAGTAAACCTAATGAAAATGAAACAAAGTTTAAAGCAGGAGCAGAGATATCTAAAAGTGTAAATTAACTATTTTTTTAATATTTACTTTTTTAATTATTTAGAGTATAAGTTGATTGTAGTTATTGAATAAATACCAATGTTTAAAAATATCGTGCTTTTACACTAAATATGACTATTAAAAAATCTGCTTCAAAAATTAAGAGAAATTCATTTTTTCTCTCTGCATTTGTTACATATGCAAGAGATAAGATTAATGAAAATGTTAATCGCTACATCGAAGAAGAAATCACACCAAGAGTCGTTCGATTCAGTGAAGTATCTATTCTATTTATTGTTGGATTTGTATTACTATTAGTAGGAGTTGCACAATTTTTAGCATCACTTATTTCGTTTTTGGAAAATGGACTTAATTATATTATATTAGGAGTGGTGTTACTTTTAATTGCATATTTTCTATCTAAATAAGTTTAAATTTAATTGAGAGTAATTCTTTTTATTGAATATATTTTTTGTATATGGTGGGAATAATACAAATTATTATAAAATTCAAATTTATAATCTAACTATGGTCAAAGTATACACAAAAACTGGTGATAAAGGAACTACTGCACTACTTGGGAAATCTGGAGTGAGTAAAGAAGATGTGAGAATTAAAGCGTATGGAGAATTGGATGAGTTGAATGCGATCATTGGTCAGACGATGAATTATGTGAAAAGAGAAGATTATGAGTTATTATATTCAACTGTTGAAGAAATTTTTACTATTAGCTCACACATTGCATGTGTGAGTGATTCATTTAAACAAGTGCTACCAAAACACAATCCAGAATTAATTTCAAAAATAGAAAACAGAATTGATGATATTACTCAAAAATTGCCTGAATTGAAATCATTTATCTTGCCCGTTGGTAGTGTTGGACTTACTCAAATTCATATTGCACGAACTGTAACTCGAAGAGCAGAGCGAGCACTTGTTCCTTTAAAGGATGAAATTGAAGCAGATTTTTTACAACTCATTAATCGATTATCTGATTATTTTTTCACACTTGCTCGAAAATATACACAAGATAATAATGAAAAGGAGATTATATGGAATTCAAAATAATAGTGACGCAAACTTTTAGTATAGAGTAATAGCTATAAATATTAAGTATCTTTTTAATGAATGTCTAAAAAATTAAATTTATTTGTTCCAGTTATGAAAAGACAAAAACAATTTTTATTACTCTTAAAAATAAGTGGTCCAAATAAAATGAGGAATGAAGTAATAACATCATATAAAAAATTGTTTACTTAACTTATTTTTTGCACTAAACAAAACATTTCAAAGCGAAGATAAAAATAAATCTGTATACTAAGATAGTATAATAACTATTAACGATTTTGATATAGTTACTCTTACATTTTTCAAAACGACATTGATTTAAAATTAGAAGGAGAATTTCCCAGAAGAGAATAAAGAAATTGTAATTTCTGATTAAAATAAAATTAATTTTGATAATCTAAAAATAGCAAAAAAATACTAAAAATAATTTTTGGACAACTATTAAAATGGCTCTTTCCATAAATTCAAATTTGATTTATTTTACTGAGTAAAATTAATTTAAAAAGATGTAAATTGATTGAATTTTATGACCTACATCAACCAATTTAATAATGGATTACACAAAGAAATTATTAAACTTTGCCATCACGCAAAGTTACAACCGCACAATTTTGTGCGTGGATGCAAACTCTTTGATAATTATCAACGAGTTACATTGATTATTTTATTTATACAGTCTAAAAAAGTCGCTTCGTGACTTTGTAAAAGATAAAACTGATTCACTATTAATTTGGAAGCAACGATTACAATTAAGAAAAATTCCTTCTAAATCAACTCTTCATTCATGGCTTAAAACAATCAGTTTAACATTTATTCGTAAAATCTTGAGTTTACAATTAAAGATAAAACTCCTCAAATCATTGCTATTGATGGCTCAGGAGTTGATTCTTATTATCAATCTTCTTATCACCAAAAACGCTTAAGCAATTTTGGTGTGAAAAAGCAAAATTCTTCTTGGCATAAATTTGACATCATCATTGATGTGAAATCAAAACTGATTTTAGATTTCTCATTTTTACTACATAATCGACATGATTCAAAAGTTGCGTGGCAACTATTTAATAGGTTTAAACTGAAAAATGTACTAATTTTAGCTGATAAAGGGTATTATTGGTTTAAATTGCATCGTCTAATCAAACAAAAAAGAGGGATTCTTGTAGTTCCTCCCAAGAATTATGGCAAGAATTGTCTTCACAATAGAATTGTGAGACGAGAATTTCATAATTCATATTATGAATATGAAGAGTTTTATACTCTAAGAAATAATATTGAGAGTGTGTTTAAGTCCTTGAAATGAGTTCAAGGACTTAAAATTAAAAGTAAGCTACATTATATGAAAAAAATCGATTTCTGGACAGAGCCCAATTTTTTAATTGGAAAATTTCAATATGTTTACTTCTCTAAATACAAATATACTAGCTCTTTCAAATCTTCTATTGTATTAAATGTATAATATTCTTGTTTTGGATATACTAAACAAATTGCTCCCTCTTTTGTACACATTCCCAAACAATGAGTCGCGGTGATTTTAACTTGAAGGAGTAATTTTTTCTCAATAATCCACTTTTTTAATTCTTTAAAATGAACATAATTGAAATGTACACTACAATGAGGCATCTCTGAATTAGTTCTAGAATTTATACAAATGAGGAGATGGATTTTAGGAGAAGGAATTGTTGTTGTTTTTATATTTAGAACCATTTTTTAGTATAGTTTAAAATTTATTTTTATATAAATAAAATTTATTTCCTTCTTTTGTAAAACCAACTTGAGGTATAATTTTTTTAAGAGATGAAGCTACAATATTTCCTCCTAGTCTTCTTCCATCTTTAAGAGTAGTTATTGATTTTAATATTTGAAGAATTAATCTAAAATTTTCACGAGAATTAGATTCTCCTAGAATAGATTCTATTCCTAAAGTTTTATCATCTTTTCTAAAAAACCATTGTACATACATTTGCATTGACTTAGGATCAAACTCACTTTTAAAATTTCTGTATTCGTAACTTACATTTTTATTATGATTTATCATAATAATTCCATTATTTGATTTTTTTATATTCTCAATCTCTTCTGTTGGTATTTCATATGACATTTTACATTAATCCTCCAATGGGCTCTTGATTTTCTTCAACTGCTCGTTTGCAATTTTTGTGTAAATTTGTGTGGTTGATAAATCACTGTGTCCAAGTAATTCTTGTATAATTCTAATATCTACTCCATCTTCAAGGAGATGTGTTGCAAAGGAGTGTCTGAGTGTGTGAATGTGAATATCTTTGTTAAATGATACGTTCTCTTTTGCTCGCTCAAGAATTTTTTGAATCATACGAGGAGAAAATGGATTTCCTTTAGAATTGACAAAGACAAAATCATTTTTATCTCTGTGAAGAGTTGCACAGTAGTGTTTTAGTTCATCAATTAAAAATTGTGGCAAAATGCTCATTCGATCTTTTCCTCCCTTCCCATCTCTTACCCAAATTGTTTTATCATTAAATCCGATATCTTTCATTTTTAGATTAATCACTTCGCTGAGTCTCAAACCTGCTGCGTAGTATAATTGGAGAATAAGTTTGTGTTTTTTATTTGTAATGTTTGAGAATAATTCTTTTAGTTCATCTTTTGTGAGCACTTGGGGAGTTTTTCGTTGAAATTTAGGCGTTTTGATTTCAAAGTTTTGCTTTTTGAGTTCGTTGTAGTAAAATAAAAGTGCTGCTTTAATGAGTCCAATTGTTCGTGGATTAATTCCTTGCTCGAGCTTGTGAGCAAGATAGAGTTTCATATCTTCTTGGGAAATTGTTGAGAGTTCAACTCCTTCATCAACGCAAAATTGTAAAAATTGCTTGAAGTAGAGTGAGTACATCTTTTGAGTGTGAGTGGAAAATCCTCGAAGTTTCAATTCAGTAATGAGTTCTTTATTGAACTGAGCAATTTGAGGGTTAAGGGAAGGAGAATATGATGACATAAATAGATTATACGAACTTTTTTTATATATTTTTAGTATTTTTAGTTGTGACAAAAAAGAAGATGAATTTAGAAAATTGTAGTTTCTATCTTTATTAACAAATATACTTATAAATCTTAAAAAAATAAACTGAATATGGCTAATAAAATAGAAATAGAAAAATTAAATTATATTTTAAATCAATTTAATAGAACTAAACATAAAAAATATGAACATTATTGTATATCAAGAATATATCATTTGTTAAACAGGACAGATATACAATTTATAACACAACAAATGCTCAAAAGAAAAGAAGAAAAAATTGCATTGGCAGATTTATATCTACCTCAACTAGACGTATGGGTAGAAGTTGATGAATTTCATCATAATAATCATATAAATAAAAAAGAAGATGAGGAAAGAACCAAAGAGGTTATTGAGAAAAATAAGGAAATTGAGAGAAAACAAAAACAACTTGAAGAGGTAATAAGTGTTAAAAATGAACCTTATAGAATACAAATTGAAGGCATGGGACCTGATGAAGTAGATAAACAAATAGATAAAATTGTAGAGATTATTAAAAATAAAATTAATGAAAAAGAAAAAAATTATTTACTACAAAAATGGGAATTAATACATAAGGAACCTAAATTCTTTAAAGATAAAGGAGTTTTGAAAACAGAAGATAAACCAGCGTTTAGAACAATACAAAAAGTTTCTGAATTATTTAACAAAGGATATAATGGGAAACAACAATGTTGGTTTAGAGATAAACCAAAGAGTAAAATTACAATATGGTGTCCAAAACTAAAATTCGAAACTTCTGATAAAGGAAAGTATGATAATTTCATTGATCCAAACTCAGAAACAATTTATGAATTCAATCCAAATCAAAGTATAGAAACAAATGTTCAAGGAACAAGAAATCTGTATAGTGAAGGATTCACAAAACGATATGTTTTTCCTAAGTTTAAAGATTTCTCTGGCAAAAGTATGTATCGGTTTAAAGGAGTTTACGAATTAAATCTTGAAAAAACAGAAGAATTAGGAAAAGTTGTTTGGGAGAAAATTGGAGATGAAATTGATTTAACTGAATATTCTCAGCAATAATTCTACTCCTCTCAATAGACATATTTATAAATCTAAAAACCTCATTATTAGTATGATGAAATACGAGATTCAATCACAATATATTAAAGACAAGATTCAAGGAGCTGATTATTCAGATAAAGAATTAGTGCAAACTATCAAAGACTTATGCACATTAGAAGAGTATATTATAACTCCTCCCTCTACTTTTTCACAGATTCAAACATATTTGCAACTCAAGGCTCAGTATCATCAAGATTATCTACATATCTTACAAGAATTACAACCACAAGCATATGAAGAAGAACTTGAACAAGCTCAAAAAAAGAGTGAACTAACTCCTCAACAAAGCGTTGAAGAAATGAATTGGTGGAAACAAAATGGTGGAGTAGGAGTAGACGAAATATTAAGTCTCAAACTCAAAATTTTAAGAACACACTCAAAAGAGGAATTACTTCAACTTGAAAAGGAGTTGCAAGGATTAGTAGCAGAATAAATTTAGAAAATTATAGATAAAATTATAAATCTCTAATTCATAATATTAATATGGAAATTTCAAAACAAGAATTATTTCAAAGAATTTCTTCAATTGAATCAGAATTTCAAGAGATTAAAGATTTTTTCAATGAAAAAGAGTCAAATTTAACAAATTGGGCTAAAAAAGAGTTATCTAATAGTAGAAATGAAGAAGAATCTTATTCATTAGACGATATATAAAATGAAATTTGAATTAAAAATTAATTCTCAACCACTTAAATTTTTAAAAAAGATTGAACCAGTATTAAAAGAAAGGATTAAATCAAAGTTGAAACTTTTAGAAGAAAATTCCCCTTCATTATTTGGAACATTTTGAAGGAGAGTCGTTTTATAAGCTGAGAATTGGTGAATATAGAGCATTATTTGATATAAATTTTGAACACAAAATACTACATTTGAGACTATTAAATCATAGAAGAAAAGTATACAAAAAATGACAGATATTTTTGAAACATTATTAGTATTAAAATTTCAAGAACGTATTTAGAAAAAAAACTACATTAAAATTGTAGTCAACTTCTAACTCAAGGTTTATCTTTTTTAATAATACAACAATTTATAAAAAATACTCTCTTAAACTAAGTATAGATTTATCTTCATTTGGTGTTGCAACGAAAAAACAAGAATCTGCTCAAGAAATTCAAGGAGAACATACTTCTTTTGAGATGAATGATATAAAATCAACACATAAGCAAGAATATGTTGAGCGTTATTTTCTGTGATTTGTCAAATATCAACTTGAAGATATTTCAACACTTCTAAAAATTAGTATAATTAAAAAATTGATGAGAACTCATATCTTTCAAGTTTTCTTTAAACGCTCATAAAGAATTATAGTTAAATTGATAAATTAAAATTAAATATAACTAATATGAGTAAAATAATTGCAATGTCATCAGAAGATAATATTTCACAAGAATTAATTAAAGAATATAATTCGAAAAATCCAAAAATTATATTTATAACAACTGGTTCAAATCCCGACACAGGAAATAAACAATGGCTCAAAGATGCACAAAATGCGATGAAATCTGCAGGGTTTGAAATTATTGAATATGATTTAGAGAATAATAAATGCTATGAAGATTTTATTATTGATTTTAAAGAAGTTGATGGAATTCATTTAGGTGGAGGCTTGCCAGAGCATTTATTAATGTGGATTCAACGCAGTGAATTAGATATATTTTTACAAGAAAACAAATACGATTTAATCATCTCAGGAGCAAGTGCAGGTGCAATTGTACTTACACACTCAATTAAGAACTTAACACATTGGGAGCAAGAATACTTGAGATTAAATAGTTATAACGCAATTGGTCTTATTCCATTTGAAATTTTACCTCATATTGGAAGTCATAAGGAGATAAAAAACCAAGTAAGATGTTTTGAGAAATCGTGTAAATCCGCTCAGAATGGAGTGTATTTAAATGACAATTCGTATATTGTATATGAAAATAATACTTTCAAAATTGTTGAAGTGAATCAAGAATAAATTATTCTATATTTATATATTGAGTTTTCTTTGAAAACTTACTTATCAAATAACCCTCTCTTCAATTCTGCGCATAATTCTTCAGAATTAATTTGCATACCAAATTTTTTATTAAAAAATCGACAAATACTCTCAACATCACGGGTGAATAAATCTTCAAATTCTTTAAAATCCTGCTCAGACTTGAAACCCATTGCTTGTCCAACATCAATAATATATACAATCCCATCATAACTGAGCATCATATTATATTCAGACAAATCTGCGTGAATGAGTTTTGCTCTATGGAGCATAATATATAATTGTTCTTTGACCTGTTCAAATAATATCTCTGGCTCATTAATAATTGCATCTTTGAGCATTGTTCCATCAATGTAGTCCATGACAATAACGTTTTGAAGTTGTTTATATGCGTAGGGAACATTCACATTAGCTCTACTTAGAATTTGTAAGTTTCGAAATTCCTTTTGTGACCACATTAAAATGACTTTTCGTTTATTCCCACGAATATTTTTGAATCGAAAATCACGCACAATGTATTGAGAAATTTTATTAAAATTTGCACTTGTAATTCGAAATATTTTAATTGCAAGTTTTTTCTCTTTTCTTGTTGCGTGATACACATCACCTTCCTTTCCAGTTTTAATTGCTTGCCCTAGTTCATCAATATAATTTCTTCTCTTCAAATTTTCAAGTGCTAGAAGTGTGTGTTCATCAAATACTCCTTGATATACTTTAAATTTTTCTCGAGTCATTTTTAAAGTAAAACTGAAACAATAAGAACAAGTCCAATAATTAATTCAATTGCAGCTATAACGTGCAGATATACTTGATGTTTGAACAATAAGTTTACTAATTTTTTTATTTTTTTAGGGTATAATAAAAGAGCAATTGCCTCAACGCATAGAATAACTCCAAGTAATAGGAGAAGAATAGTTGTTATCATATCTATATTAGTTTTTGATTATATTTAAATGTATTGTTTTAATTTTTTAAGAAAAATTCTATTTCATTTTAAATTTTGCATATACTTTTCATATAATTTAAATATACCTATTTGGATAAAAAATGCAGGAATAATCATTACAATAAATGTAAGAATAGACCATAGAAGAGAAAAAAATGGAGGAGTGAGTGATTCAACTCCACAAATTTCATACACACAATTTATATTTTCAAATTCAGGAGTGAGCGTGAGTGTTATAATTTGAAGGAGTATAAGATAAATAAATGAGACATAGAGTGATTTGCGTGTTGGTTGAATGTGAATTGTAAACATTAATGCGAGTAGAGTTGAGAATACGTGTATGAATAATATTGAAACTACGCTTAACAGAGATTCTAATTCAAAGACATATGATGTGAATCCAAATAAAATAATTTCAAAATATCCAAGTGATAAATCAATTATCCACAATAACTGTGAAATAAGTCCAACACTGATAAGTCCCTTAACAATTTGATACTGTTTTGTAAAAAATGCTAGTGAGAGTAATATTGGAATGTGATTACAAAACCAATAATAAAATGATTTATCCTCAGCTTGAAAATTAATAGCAAAAATAAAGATTTGAATACAAAAAAAAATTAACCCTGCTATAACGTGCATATTGTTGCTACAAAACTGTTTTACGGTAAATATTATATTCATTTTAGTTGAATTTGAATTTATTTGTTCAAATTAATAATTTTTATTTAAAAAATCGAATGGAGAGCGGATACTCCCATACTATATCATCGTTTGCTTTAATTGCAGCAATAATACTAAAAATAATATTGAGTGCTACTAATACGAATAAAATTGTAGAAAATAACACTAAGAATGGAATGCCAACAATAATAAAAGATAATACAAGTGAAACTACCCATAATAATCCTGCTATTGCTGAGTAGATGAGTAAACTAATTTGCCAATTTAGTGCATTTTTACCATGCTCTTTTACTTCTTTATTATCTACAAGAAGATATATTAAAAGAGGTCCTAAAAATCCAAGAACTAAACTTGAACCAATAAACATACCTAAAATATGAGTGATAATATTGAGTCCTTTAGTGTCAATTGATGCAACTTGTTTTGCCATATTATTTGTATAAGTTCAATATTTATAAAGATTTGTTAAAAATGAAAAAGTTATTAAAAATTCATCTTTTGAAATATTTTCATTATTTAAATAATCACTTCATCTCCTCAAACCATCTCCTCATCTCCTCCATCCCCTCTCTAAGTGAAACTCGAGGAGAATACCCTAGTAAACGCTGAGCTTTTGAAATATTAGCGTACGTTTTTGACACATCTCCTTGTTGCATTCCAATTTCTCTAACAATTGCCCTTCTACCACACACCTCTTCAATTGTTGAAATAAACTCATTTAATGAAATAGGAGAATTATTTCCTAAATTGAATATCTCATATCCCAAAGGAGAATCTAGAGCACTCACAAATCCATCTACAAAATCATCAATGTATGTATAATCACGATACGTATCACCTGAGCCATATTTTGTAATCTCCTCCCCATTCAAAATTTTTGACATAAATAAATACGGTGCCATATCAGGTCTTCCTCGTGGACCATAAATCGTAAATGGACGAATAACATTAATATTTAATCCATATAAATGATGATACGTATAACTCATCAACTCGCACGCCTTTTTAGTCGCAGCATATGGAGAAATTGGAAAATCAACACAATCACTCTCTGAGAATGGAACACTCTCACGATCTCCATATACAGATGAAGAAGATGTAATCACACTATTTTCAATATTCAACTCACGAGCAACTTCTAACACACTCAATGTCCCCTGTGAATTTGAATGCTCATATATAAATGGATTTTCAATAGAAGCTCTCACTCCCGCTCGAGCAGCCAGATGAGCAATATAATTAACCTCACAAGATTTACATATTTCAAGCAGCTCATCAAACTCACAAATATCAAGTTTGAAAAATGAAAAATTCTCAAAACTCTTCAACATATTCAAATTCTCCTCTTTTTGTTTCAAAGAATAATACTTATTCATCTCATCCACACCAATAACTCTATCTCCTCTATTGAGCAAATATTCACTCAAATGAGAACCAATAAGCCCAGCGCATCCTGTAACTAGCACAGTTTTCATTTTCCAATTCCTCTCAAATCAATACCACACTGCTCTAATTCTTTTCTATCATAACAATTCCTCCCATCAATCACTAATTTTCTCTTCATATTACACCTCTTCCAATCAACACTCAAAAACTCTTGTGAACAATTCAACACACACAACACATCAACTCCCTCACATGCTCTAAATTGAGAAGAACACCACTCAACCTCCTCTTTACAAACTCCTTCAAACTGCTCACGTGAAACAATAGGATCATACACCTTAATTCTAGCGCCCAACTCACTACATTTTGAAATAACACTCAATGAAGTAGCTTCACGCAAATCATCAGTATTTTCTTTAAATGACAATCCCCATATTCCAATCACTCTCCCTCTCAAGTCTTGAGCTTCGAAACTCTTTAGTATTTTATCCACAACAACGAGTTTTTGCTCATCATTCACATCATTTACAGCTTGCAAAATATTCAAATCAACACCAACTTCTCTTCCGCTTTGAATGAGTGCATTCACATCTTTTGGAAAACACGAACCACCATACCCACACCCTGCGCTCAAAAACGCAAGCCCAATTCGAGGATCCATCCCCATCCCTATTGCAACTTGAGTAATATCAGCTCCTACAACTTCACAAAATCGTGATAATTCATTCATAAATGAAATTCGTGTTGCAAGCATTGAATTAGACGCATATTTAATCAACTCAGCACTTTTAATGTCTGTACTCATCAACACATACCCTTTTGCAGTAAAAGGCTCATATAACTCCTCTAGTAACTCCTGAGCCCTTATATCTTCACATCCTATAACAATTCGTGAAGGCTCCAAAAAATCCTTTACTGCGCACCCTTCTCGTAAAAATTCAGGATTTGACACTACTGCAAATTCTTGGCTGGATTTTTGCTCACTAATTATCTCCTGAACCATTTGAGCAGTTCCAACAGGAACAGTTGATTTATTCACAAACACTTTAAACGAAGAATCCTCACATTTTGAAAATTCCTCTGCTACTTGCCTCACATATTGTAAATCGGCCTCATAACTCTTCCCCATTGGTGTTCCAACTGCACTCATAATAACGCTACTTTTTGCAATTGCATCATTAATTTGAGTTGTAAATGAAATATTCCCACTCTCAATCACTCTTAATAATAATTCTTCAAGTCCAGGCTCATAAATAGGACAAATCCCTAATTGCAAAGATTCAATCTTTTGTGAGTCAACATCACAACACACTACATTATGCCCAACATGTGCTAAACACACTCCACTCACAAGTCCAACATATCCACTTCCAATAATTGTTATGTTCATAGATATTAATTTCACTTCACATATATAAATAATAAATAATTAAAAACACAACATTATTAAACAAATAATTGTAAATAATTAATAAAACTATGAAACTAAATAAAAAAGATTCCAAACTCCTCTACGCACTTGCTCAAAACTCACGAAGTAATCTTAAGCAACTTGCACAAATCTCTCAATTCTCACAAGAAAGTGTTCAAAAAAAAATTATACAATTTAAACAACAAAACATCATTCTCTCATATTCAACACCAATTAATATTGCACAAACCTTTGGACTCCAAGAATATATCGCATTTCTATCACTTGCTCCTACTTCCTCAAACAAATACAATCAATTAATTCACTATTTAGAACACTCCCAATATACGAGTTGGATTGGAAAAGGAATTGGTGTATATGATATTAAACTCTCAGTGTATATACAACATACCGAGCAGCTCAGTGAATTTGAACAAGAAATCCACTCCAACTTTTCAACACTCATTCACACAATTGAGTGGAATCAACTCATTAAAAAATACAAAAACTCCTCTTCAAGCATTATCTCAAATTGCCTCAATGATTCGAATAATCAAACAATCAATAATACATTATCTAAAAATATTCAAAAACATACAACTCCTCAATCATCTTCGCAATTATCTTCACAATCACTCAATATGCAAAAATTGCAAAAATTGCAAAAAATACAAAAACAAATACTCTATGAACTCAGCGATAATTCACGAATTACACTTCAAGAATTGAGTACAAAACTTAACACAACAATTGAAAATATACACTATCACGTTAAAAAACTTCAACAATTACAAGTCATTACGCATTTTACAATCACGCTCAACACAACATATTTTGAACAATATGCAACTATTTTACTCCTCAAAATTCACTCTTCAAATCTCCACGCTATTATTCAAGAACTACTCACACACACAAACATCACCTCAATTATAGAAGTCATAGGAACATATAATCTTCACATCACATTTTTGCACAACTCCATTCACAACATTTATGAAGAAATTAACTCAATAATATCTAAATATTACAATGAAATAATCTCATCACACCATTTCTTCACTCACTCATTCTACAAATATCCAAAACTCCCTTCAATCATTCTTCAATAAATTTCAATAAATTTCAATAACACAATTTTTAAATACTCAAATACATAAATTACTATGACACTTCTCACACAACAACAAATTCATCAGCTCCACATAAAACTTCAACACATTGGAGAAGAAATCCTCAAGATATACAACTCAGAATTTTCTCATAAGCTCAAAGCAGATAAATCTCCACTCACACAAGCTGACACTCTCTCTCACAACCAACTCATTGAATTTCTCAAATACAACTACTCAAAGTATAATATTATCTCAGAAGAAGATAAAAACACAACTCACATAAATCTCAATCAACCAACATGGCTCATTGACCCACTTGATGGAACAAAAGATTTTGTGCAGAAAACTGATGAATTCTCAATTATGCTCGCACTTCTAAACACAAATAATCAGCCAATTGCAGGATTTGTCTATCAACCACCAACACACACGTTCTTCTACGCACAAAAAGGAGAAGGTGCATACAAAATACACAACGATTCAACAACCCAACTTCACGTCTCAACAATATCTCAAATCAATGAGTCAAAACTTGTACATAGTAGAAATCACTTTTCAAAAAAAGACGAAGCAGTCTCAGAACAACTCAACATAACTCAGTTCATCAAAGCAGGATCTGTTGGAATTAAATTTTGTAAAATTGCACAAGGCCAAGCAGAACTTTGTTACTACACTACTGATAAAATGGGCATTTGGGACGATGCAAGCGCTCATATCATACTCAAAGAAGCAGGAGGAGATGTATTTGATATCAATGGAGATGAGCCAACATATAACTACACTCACAAAACAATGAAAAATGGATTTATAGGAACAAATGGTAACATTTCAAAAGAAAAGATACTCAACACAATAAAAAATCTCTAACTTCTCCTCTCCTGCGTAGTAATAAACACTCAAAAATATTCCTACTATTAAATACATATGGATGAGGAATTTACACTTGTATCTAAACAAAAGATTCAAGAGTATGAAAACACAATTTCTAAACTCAAAGAAGAAGTATCACACGACAATTCTCAACAATTTTCTAAAGAAGACATTCAAAAAATAGTTGAATCTTCAAATAAGAAAACAACTGAAGAAATATCAAAAAAAGTCTCTGAATTAATTGAAAAATCTCTCTCAACTCAAATTGAAAAAGTACATACAAACCTTAATTATAAATCAACTCCAAACAAATCAGAAGATGAAACACTCAAATCAATCCTCAAAGAAATACAAACACTACAATCTTCCACACAATCAATTGAAAAATCGATTAAAACCAATCACGCAGAGACTATTAAAAATTTAAAACTCCTTGTTGAATATCTCAAAGATACAGACACAATTGATCACATCAACTCAGTTGTAGATAGCATTAAAACACATATCACAACAACGTATGAATCTCAAGTCAATGAAGAGCAAAGCGATAGTCATTTAGAAATTATAGAAAAATTACAAGAAATTGAACTCTTTATGACAAATCTTAGAGTACTCTTAAGCTACATTAAGCCAAGTAATATTTCAACATCTCTTCCTCCAACAAAAGCGTTGCAAAGTAATTACAATTCCACCAACACAATCGATAAGAATACAAATTCAAATTTTTATTAAACTCAACTTGTTATCCTATTCTCTCTCTTGAAAAGATTCAATTGTAAATTCTCTGAGTTCTACTGGAACATCATGAAATGTAATAACATTCTTCCCAGGTCGAACTCGATTTCTAATTGAGTATGTCTCTTTTCGAGGAATTGAAAATCGATACGAATTGATTTGAACATCTAATTGTTCTTTGTTAAAATCACCAAACACAATAATATCTCTCAAATCTGAATATTCATTCAAATCAAATGTGTATGTATATTTATCATTAAATGAAATCTCATCAACTCTTAAAGACACTTCATATTTTCCACTTGTTTCAAGACGAAGTGTATTTGATGAAAATCCTGCAAATTCATCTTCTGCGTTTAATACTTCCAGAGGAACTTGAGTCTCTAAAACAGTTCCACCTGCAACCACACTTGTACACTGAGGATTTTGAGAGAGTACTTTAAAATCATTCACAAAAACTTCAATAGGATTTGTTCCATCCTCTTCTTCAGGACACACAACAGAGAGTGAAATTCCAATTGATTGTAAAAATTCTTGATCTGTTTCAACATTAAATTGAATCTCACGCTCAGAATAACGAGTATCTTGATAAATACCCACAATTTCAATAGAGCGAAGCAATTCTTCATATGAGCGAGATAATTGATACCACTCAACTTGAGGAGTTCTCAGCTCAATTTGAGTTTGATTTCTACTTAAATCTTCAACATCAATTTTGAGAGGAAAATCAAGATGAGATGAATACGATGAATACAGTTGAGAATTAATTAATAATCCGATTTCATCATTAATTCTTCCGCTCTCAAATGAGGGGATAATTAAAATTGCTTGCAACGATTCATCTTCTAAATACCTTTTTGGAATAGTATATTGATATGAATTTTTATTAAACGCAGATGATTTAAGAGGTATTTGAGATTTAAACTCTAATTGCTTGTATTCAACTGCTGAACCGATTTTAATATTTGGAAAACTTGTTTGACTCCTCATCTCTTCTCCAAGTTTTGTAGTCTCATTAAATTGAAACAAAACTCTATTTTCAATATCTCCTCCACTCCATACATCATCTCCATTATTATTAGAACCTCCAGAACCACTACCACCATTACCATTTGAATCATCAACAATTGAACCTGGCTCAGTTGCCAATGAACCTAAAAGTAATAAGAAAGCGAGTCCTATAATTGCAAATCCTACCACATTTGCTGATTTATTATTATATTGATAATTCATTTTTAGTTATTATTAATTTACCCTTGAACATTAATCACGCTGTGAGCCCATGTTTGTGAGTTGCTTGAAGCGTGTAATTGTCTCTGAAACATCTTTTCTTGCTTTTTTACTCAACATTCCCATCTCAGATGTATTAAAGTATTTATCATATACTTTTGAGAAAAACTCTACAAAAAAATTTTTATGACGATGATTATTGTCATTAATAATTATAAATGAACAAATTTTCATCTCAGCAATTCCCTCAATACAAGGATGTTCTGCTCCATTTCTATCAACAACTAAAGCATCTTTACCACTCATTTTAAACTCTGTTTCAATTTTAAAGTGGATATGATCAGTCATATGCATATCTGCGTCAAAATCACACTCCATATGCAACTCTCCTCCTATGCGTTTCTCCTCTACTTTTTTCTCAGAACCATCATAGTTTTTTGATTGTTCTAAAAAATCTTTCATAGCGGAGTAGACATAATCAGGATCAAACACTCCTTCATATGTAAATGTTTGAGGATCAGTTAGAGGAGTTTTATCATTACTCATAGTTATTTTTAAAAATTGTGTATTTTAAAATTTTAGTATGTATTTATTGAGTAACAAACTAGAAATAATTTTTATTTCATCTTCTTTAATCTAGAAATAAGAGTTCCTTGTAGTAATCTAACATTAATCTCAACAAATTGCTTATTCTCTTCATTGTATAAAAAAACTTGTCTCATTGCTGATTTTAAGATGACTTTAATGCTATAATTAGTCTCATCTACTCTAAGACTTATATGAAACGTATTTTTTGTCTCAAACTCAACTATTCCCTCAAATAATGTGTTATCATAACATTTAATTCTAATAGTATGTCCAACAAGAGGCTTATACATAATAGTTGATTTCGTAAGAGAACTCATATACTAAAATGTGTCTTAAAGTATTTAATAAATTATGCAAACAAACACACAAAAGAGATAATTCTTAATTGTTACTCTTCAATAAAATTACATAATTGTTTTAAAAATCAATTATTTTATAGTTGTATAATGATATTTTCACTGTTTAAAAAACAAACACAACCATCAAAAATTTCTCTTAAACAATTAAACAAAGAAATGATGGCAAAAACTAACAATACAAATCAAGAGTCTAATTACAACCATAAAACTCCCAGAACAAAAAAATTGTAGTACCATACTTACATATTTTTCTCATCCTAATCTCAATTCATCTAATGATTTATAAATACGCAACAATTAGAAATTATATAGAATGTCAATTAATATCACTCAACGAATTAAAATTAACAAACTCATCAAACAGTTAAAATCTTACAGAGGAAGACACACAGAATTAGTATCAGTGTATGTTCCTGCAGGATATGATTTAACAAAAATTATTCAAACGCTTGGAGATGAGAAGGGAACTGCTACAAATATTAAAGATCAAAAAACATCAAAAGCGGTGCAAACAGCACTTGAGAGAATGATTCAAACACTCAAAACAATTGAGACAACTCCTAAAAATGGGCTTGCAATTTTTAGTGGAAATATTTCTGATAAAGATAATATGACAAATTATGAAGTATTTTGGATAGAGCCACCTGAAAATTTAAATTTAAAACTCTACAGATGTGATCAAAAATTTATCACAGAGCCCCTTGAAGAGCTCGCAGCAAATGAGACAACATATGGTCTTATTGCAATTGATAAAAGCGAAGCAACTGTTGGAATATTAATTGGGTCAACCATTAAAGTTATTCGAAATTTAAACTCAACAGTTCCTGGAAAATTTAAAACAGGAGGACAATCTGCTCAACGTTTTGCTCGAATTCGTGAAGGAGCAGCTATTGAGTTTTACAAGCGTGTAGCTGATATTACAACTCAAGAATTCATCTACATGAAAGAATTAAAAGGAGTGTTAATTGGTGGACCTGGTACTACAAAAAATAATTTTTATGATGGTTCATATTTAAACGGACAAATAAAAGAAAAAGTACTTGCAATTAAAGATATTACATATACAAATCCTCACGGATTAAAAGAGCTCGTTGATGTGTCTCAAGATGTGTTACATGAAACAGAGATGATGGTTGAGAAAAAACTCGTTGAGCGATTTTTAGAAATTTTAGGAAAGGACTCAAACATGGTAGTATATGGAAAAGAGCAAACTAAAGCAGCACTTGAGATGGGAGCAGTTGGAGAATTAATTTTATGTGATGAAAATGTTGATGATAATGAAATTGAAGAGTTTACAAAACTTCAACAAGAAAGTAGCGCTGAATTTCATTTTGTAACTTCCAAAAGTTCAGAAGGACAACAATTTTCATCTTTGGGAGGAGTTGGAGGAATACTTCGATATCCAATTCAAAGCTGAAAAATATTTTTAGAATAGCACTAATTATTATATTACAAAAAAATTTAATTAAAATTAATTTATTCTACAACTACAGTTACAGACTCAGAATAATTCCTCACGGGTGTTTCCCATCTAAATGTTAAAAAATAATTTCCAACTGGAGTTCCTCCAACTGAACTTACAATCATTCTATATGAATCAATCTGAGAAGCATCAAGTTGAATAGGATTGAGCTCTATTGAAAACTGCGCTTGATTAGCATTTCTTCCTGTCACATTATAATAAAAATCTGCGCTATCACTTGTACCTAACTCTCCACCTTGAAAAATCCCTTCTATTGGTTGAGAAGTTGGATTCTCCATTTTCATAAACAATGTTTGACTATCTCCTCTTCCTATTTCAATTTGAGAAGGTTGAATAACTAAGTTTCCTGATTCTGTTTGAATATCTTCAAGTCTTTGTTCTTCTGTTTCTGAGAGTGTATCTCCAATACCATCTGTTGCGTCAGTCAAAAAATTATTCACAAATGAAATTATCAAACCCAAAACTGTTAAACCAATTACAAGCATAATAATTAAATTTAAAGACATTTCAATTGCTCCTTTTTTATTCATTGTCTGTTTTTTATAGTACATAAATCTCTATGGCCATTTCATTATTTAAATATTTATATTACAATAAAGTAGAGACAGTATTTACTACGAAGCAAATAAAATCATTTATATATAAAATAAAAACTTCTAAATTATGTTTTTTAATATTGAACCCATTTTAATACAACTTCAAGAAACTCAATTTTTTTGGTTAATTATTCCTATTTTTTTTATTGGAATCGTGACAGATAAATATCAAGAAGAATTTGAAACATCGCTAGGTAACGCGATATCAAATGGAACACTCATATTATTCACAGCCTTTTCATGGATTGATGTTATTCTCTCAAGAGTTGGTGTACTTCCAAATGAATTTGTGTTCTCACAACTTCTCTTTGCAGGACTCATTATTATGTATGGAGTAGCTATTATTCTCTCGGGGTTTAGAAAAGGAATATTTGCAAAAACATATGGAAGAATTAGAGTAGTTACATTCATGCTTATATTTTTTACACTCATGATTTATTCTCCATTTCTCTACAATTTCACATCTATTATCTCATTTGTTATCATATTTCCTCTCTATTATCTCGTGGTCACCAAACTTATCTCAATTCTTCCAAGTCCTAAAGCAGCCCAATTAAAGTGAGCACAAATTAATTAAAATTTTAAAATGCACTAAGTTATTACTTTTTAAGTAAAGATGATATTTATATTATACAAAAATGCTATGTAGTATATGAATGAATATATGAATAAAGAATTTTCAAAAATTCGAACCTCCTTTTCTAAAGTGAAAGATGATTTAATGCACATATCATCTCAAATCCATGACACATATCATGAAATGATGGGAAAACATAACTCTTTAGCAAGCGAAGTTAATTTTTTATCATCACAACTCAAAGCGCATATCGAATCATTCAATAAATTTAAAGACTCAATCTCTAAATCACAAATTGATCATATGAAATCATTAATTAAAGATTTGAAATCTGAAGTAAGTGAAGCACACAAACTCCATAATCAACTCTCAATTGATATTACTAATGTTAAAAAACAAAAAGTTGAATCAAGAGAACTTACAGGAATGCAAGAAAAACTACACACAACTGAGACAGAAATATTCTTACTCAAAGAGCGAATGCTTGAGCGAGACATTGAAATGAAACAACTCAAAGATATGAATAAAAAACTCTTTGAAGTTGTTGAAGATTTATCAAATGTTGAGATGCATTTACACAATCAACATCCTGCTAAACATCAAACATAACATCTGCTCAACAAAGCTAAACGTAAATAATAATACACAACAATCATAATATGCATTCACAATAATAAAAATGGAATTTGAAGAACATAAAAATATTTCTTATAATCAGAAAAAATATCACTCTCAAAATATTCATCTTGCCAGAGAATTTATTAAAGAGCTTGTTCAAGAAATGAGAGGAGTTGTGAAATCGTGTGTATTATTTGGCTCAAACACCCATGAAACATTAAATAAAGATTCAGATATTGACATTATGATTGTACTAGATAATGTATCTGTATATGTCACTCCTGAACTTCGTGAATCGTATCAGATTATTGTTCAAAAAATTGTATCTCAAGTGAGTCCTAAACTTCACATAATGTCGATGAATTTATCAGATGTTTGGGATATGGCAAGAAAGGGAGATCCCCTATTTATCAACATATTGCGCCACGGAGTTCCCCTCTACGACACATCACTTATTGAACCAATGCAGTATTTACTCGAAATTGGGAAAATTCGTCCAACAACTGAGAGTATTATGAATTTTAAAGCGCGAAGTGAACAATTAATGAATGACTATCACACACACTTAGAGAATTGTTATTATGATTTATATTACGCTTTAGTTGATGGAGTGCATGCAATGCTTATGAGTGTTGAAGTAACACCCCCCTCTCCAAAAGAAATGCCTCACATTATTCCTAACTATTTTACATCAAAAAAAGGACAAGAATTATCTCACACGTTTTTAGAAATTTATAATCGAATGAAAGAAATTGAATATAGAAGAGGAGGACGAGTCACAACGCAAGAACTTGAAAAAACTAAAAAAAGTGTTGAGAAGCAGCTTCAATTCTGTTACAAAGAAATTGATAAAAAAATTTAATATTTTTTTGTGAGATAAGAACGAAAGAATTGAGTGTCTCATATCAACAAAAAAATTTAATTTATCAATAAATATTTTCTTCCTCTTCAATTAAACTTAAAATTTTTAAAATAACTCTGATTTGATAAAAATACAATGGTAGAATTTAAAAAAGATACACTTGAATACAGTTATGATGCACTTGAACCACACATTGACAAAGAAACAATGCAAATTCACTACGAAAAACATCATCAAACGTATTGCGATAAATTAAACGCAGCAATTCAAGAATTTGAAGAAGTTCCTGAAGAGTTAGAAGAGTTACTTGCAAATATTTCTCAATACTCAACTGCAATTCGCAATAACGCAGGAGGAGTATGGAATCACAACTTCTTTTGGAAATCAATGACTCCTAATGGAGCTGAGATGAGCAGTGAAGTAAAAACTAAACTTGAAGAAAATTTTGGAAGTGTTGATGAATTTAGAGAAAAATTCAAAGCAGCAGCGTTAGGTCAATTCGGATCAGGTTGGGCGTGGCTCATTCAAAATGAAGATAAGAGTTTAGATATTATATCAACTCCAAATCAAGATAATCCTCTAATGGATATTGCTCCACATCAAGGAACTCCTCTTTTAGGAATTGATGTATGGGAACACGCATATTATTTGAAATATCAAAACAAACGACCTGATTATGTAGATGCATTTTTTAATGTGATTAATTGGGAAGCAGTTGAGAAGAGAATGCAGTAGAGTAGTTTTTCTATGAAAAATTAAAAATTTTTTATTCATAGGAAATATCTAAATGAAATTCCTTTGCTTTATGTTCAAATTTTTTTTTGTAGTATTCTTCACCAAAAGGATTAATCATCTTATCTTCTTTTAGTTTTTCAAAAATTTCTTTTTTTTTTGATTTAAAATCTATTAAGCATTCTAAGACAATTTCTTTTTTAGACTTTAAATAAAAATATTCAAGAATTTCATTTAGGATATCATACATTTCTTTGTTAATTTTAATTAAATCAAATTCTTGTGAAGTAGGGAGGTTATTGTCATTTATTTTAAATAATTTTTCAGTATTAAAATGAAAATAACCATTTCTTATTTGATTTATATTAAATATTTTCGTTTCAAATTTATCGATTTTTATTTGCTCTATAAATTTTTTAATTAGTGTATTGTTTTTAGATATAAAACTTCCAAGAGTTAAATTTGAATCATACTTAAAGCTCTTAAAAAACTCAAATTTTAAGATATATTCACAACAATTTGCAATACATGAGATTGAAGAAAGATACATTCCAGTATAGTAAGCTAAAAAGCTCTCTTCAGCAAGTGGTCCTATAAGTGTTCTTAATTCGTACCAAGCGAAATTTTTAATATAATAATCTGATATCAAGATATGAGGTTCTGCATATTGAACAAATTCTATTTTTGGTGGTTGAATTTCTACCTTTAGACTATTTATTCCCTGAATTTCATAGAAATTTTCGCCTGTTCTTTTAGCATAACTAATGAGTTTTGAATTAAAATCTATATCTCCATATCTTTTTTTTAAATATTCTAAATATTCAAGAGTGCCTTTATCCATAATCTTATTATATTTCATTTTATTATAAATTTATACTATTATTACAAAAAATATTTAAACAGATTTAATTTGTTAAAATTATAATGAGTAAAGATATTAATTTTAAAATCGGTCTTGAAATCCATGTTCACTTAAAAACAAAAGAAAAGTTATTTTGTAGATGCGCAGTTCCTACTTCTCACACTCAAATGAATAGGACAATTTGTCCTGTTTGTACTGGACAAGGAGGTTCAAAACCAATGCTTCCCAATAAATCAGCACTTCAAGCAGTCACACAAATTGCTTTATTATTTAACTCTAACATTCCACAGGAGTTGTATTTTCAACGAAAACACTATTCTTGGCCTGATATGCCAACTGGGTATCAACGAACAATTAGTGGATCAAATATTCAATCAAATGGAATGGGCGGAGAATTTTTAGGAATAGGAATTGAAGAAATTCACTTAGAAGAAGACCCAGCTGCATGGGATCCTCAAACAGGTGAGATTAATTACAATCGCTCAGGAATGGCGCTGTGTGAAGTTGTGACAAAGCCTGAATTTACAAGTCTTAAAAAATTAGAAGAGTGGCTCAAAGAGTTTATTCTAGCTTTAAAATATTTGAAAATATTGCATGAATTTGGTATTAAAAGTGATGTGAATGTATCAATTGAGAGTAGTGGATACAAACGAGTAGAGATAAAAAATGTCTCATCTCCAACAAATATTGTCAAAGCAGCTGAAGTTGAAATTGAACGCCAAGAAGAATTGGTGAAAAAGGGAGAAGAAATTCAACAAGAAACTCGAAGGTTTAATGATGAGCTTGAAACAACTGAGTTTATGCGATCAAAAGAAAATGCGCAAGATTATCGATTCACACCTGAACCAGATCTACCAATTATCAATATAGAGGATAAATTTGTTGAAGAGTTAAAATCAACACTTCCAGAACTTGCCTATGAGAAGCGAGAGAAATATAAACAATTCAAGTTTGACGATGAAACTGTAGATGTGTTAGTTTCAAATGTCTATTTAACTGAAATTTTTGAATACGCTGTTGAGAAACAGCTCAATCCAAAAGAAGTAGGACTATTTTTAAAACGTGAAATTATGAGAATTTTGAATTATCACAATCATGATTTTGAAGAACTTGAGAAAAGAAATATTAAAGAAGAATTAATATCATTAATTACAATGCTAGGAGATGAGTCTATCTCCTATACTACTGCTCAAAAAACACTAGAACAATTATATGAGAAGAAATTTAATGTGAAAGAGTATGTTGAGAAGAATAATTTAAAACAAGTTCAAGATACATCAATTATTGTAGAACTTGTACAACAAGCACTCAAAGACGCTCCAAAAGCTGTTGAAGATTATAGAGCAGGAAATACAAAATCACTCAATTTTATTGTAGGAATTGTAATGAAAGAGACCAAAGGAACAGCCAAACCGCAACTTGTGAATAAGATACTTCTTGAAGAAGTAGAAAAGGTATAGAAAAATTTCAGTTTTTTTATCACAAATTTTTACAGATATATCTCTTTGGAAGAGAAGATGTAGATAGTAAATACTTACCAGACGAATCCTCTCTAATTGGATACAAATTCATATTATTTTTATTTAGAAAATACCCATTTCCATCTTTATTTAGTATAATTAATCCATCTTCTAATTCCACAGTTTTTTCAATATCAATTAATGGTTCTTTTTTTAGCCATTGTTGATACGTATAACCACATAAAGTATTTTCATCTATATCTGCAATTTCAATACTTGAATCTACATGAGCAGAAGAAGGAAATGCTAAAACTATGGTTAACAAAGTCGAGCATAATGTTTTTTTCATAGTATCTTAAAAACTCATTAGTTTAATAATTTTTGTATTTATTAAAGTTACTAACCAAGTTTTTCATACAAAGTTTTTTTAAATATAATTTATTTATTTAAACTACAATAGAGCATTAAGATACTCTGCTCCTCTATTGGAGTAAGAAAAGTCCACACACTCACAATGTGTATTACTACGAGAAATTGTAGTCTCAAATAGAGAAAAATCCTCCTCTTCACGTATCTTATGATAGTATTTGAAGAATTTGAAATGAAGAGTTGAGCTGAAAAAAACATACATGAGTGCAAGAGAAAATCTCGCGCAGAAGAATTGTATCACTAACATTGAGAATTGATTTGATGAAATTCTTGTTAATAGTTAGTACAGAATGTGGCTTAGTAATGTTCTATTGGTCTTTAATTCATAATTTCTTTACTTTATAAAAGTAACTAATATTTTTGTATTCACTAATTATAAAACTTGTATGGCACACGAAAAGGCATTTTATTTAAAAGATGGGAAAGTGTTCTCAACTCTTGAGAGATTCTCAAAAGAGTTGCAGTCAATGACAAAAGATGTATTTGAACATCACGTCACACCACATAAAAATGATTTTAAAGAGTGGATGAAGCACTCATTAAAAGAAGAAGAACTCGCTCAAAAAATTGATAAAAAAATTAAAAAAGTAGAAATGGAACTTGAAGTTCTCAGACACCTTGTTCATGATAAAAAAAAAACATCTGCGTCTAAAAAAAATTTAGCGGAGAAAGAAATTAAAAAAGCAACTTCAAAGAAAGTTTCAAAAACAAAAACATCTTCTAAAAAATAGATATGGCTGCTAAATCATTTAGAAGAAGAAAAAGTGTTGGTACACTTGCTGAAAACGAACTTCTCAATAACTTTTGGGAATCACAGTGGGTGTGTGTACGAGTTGCAGGATCAGGATCAACTCGTCATCCTGCTCCCGATTTACTTGCATCACGAGGAGATAGAAAATTGGTGATGGAAATTAAAATGGTGAGTAGTTCTAAAAAGTATTTTACTCAAAAAGAAATTCAAGAATTAGACTTTTTTGCGGGCCAATTTGGAGCAGAGAGTTGGATAGGTGTTAAGTTTATTGAAAATCAATGGTATTTTTTACCAATTAGTGAACTAGAAAAAACTAAATCTGGAAATTTTGTATGTGGGTTAGTTGAAATGAAGCGAAAAGGGTTTACGTTTAATGAAATGATTGAGAGTAATTAATTAGCAGTTACTCCATTATTAAGTAATATTTATAAACACATTTTTACTTTTAATTTATATGGGAAGAATTAAAACACGCTATATTAAAGTAGTGAGTCAAAAAATTTATGAAATGGGAGGAGATCAGTTCACTGAGAGCTTTGAAGAAAATAAACAAAAAGTAGCACAATTTGCAACAATACCTTCAAAAAAGATGAGAAATAGTATTGTTGGATATATTACTCGACTTGTAAAACAAGCAGAGTAAATGTAAATTTTTTTATTTTACAGTGATTGAACTTTTTTGAATTTAGAGTATAAAACTATAATAATGTTCATTCCAAATTTGAAATTTTTAATTTCAAATTAAGAATTAAAATAATAATTTTTATCCAAAAAACAGATCTAAGTCAAGTTTTAGATAAGTTTTCAAAAATAAAAATAGTAAAAACTAAATAAAGTTTGATTTGGGTGTTATTTTCAATTGGGATCTAATGCGATTTATTTTTAATTTATATGGAATTTTAACTTATTAGTGAATTATAAAGAAAGTTTTATAAACTTTAAAATCATACATATCTAAATGTCACTTGATAAGAAGTTATTATCTTCTAAAGTTTTTGTTTTAGGAGGAGGGTTACTAGTAGCAGCAGGTATTGCTTATTCTCATCAAAATAGTTCTATTTTTGATGATGCTACTACTTCACATTATCAAGTCTTAGGAAAAGAAGATATTTCAAGAAGTTCTCCTATTTCAAATTATATTACTCCTGGTGCTGATTATACTATTTCTAAAAGTAATGAGTGGAATTAAATAATGATGATAATAATTACCAAATCTAATTGATAAAATTTATTTGTTGAGAATTTATTTTCATTAAGTTATTTTTTTATTTCTTATTTTGCATTAGTTGTTCTAATCCACCTAAATTTGTAATTAATGGAGTTTGGTACATTTTTCCTTTAGATTTTATGGGTTTTTTGTATTCTCCTGTTATAAATCCTACTACTTCATCATTACTATCTAATATTGGGCTTCCACTAAGTCCTTGGTAGACTATGTCTACTGGGAGTGCATATCCTTCATATACTTCATAATTATCTCCTTTATTATTAGGAACTTGGGTTTTTGTATATATTGGAATAGTATATGATTGATTATTAAGAATTGCTCTATATTCTTTTCCAATTTGAATTGGCATTTCACTTACTTGAAAAGGTGTTAGAAGGTTTTGGGGTCGTTGTAGTTTAAATATTGCAATATCTAAATTAGGGTGAGGAATTGACATTTCTCTTGGAGAAAACTCTTGTTCCACTCTTTGATTATAAAATTCTACTTTATTTTCATCATTTAAGGAGTGTGCATTTGTGATGAATGTTAATTTGTCTTTCACAGCAAGTGCTATTCCCGTTGGATTTTTAAGAATTGAATGAGAATTATTTGTTTGAGCTCGTGGAGTAGTTGTCATCATACTATTGAGTCCAATTATTGTTGGAAGTAGCAACACTCCTCTTCTAGACAATTTCATTTGTATATATGAGAGTTAGTACTTGTTTTTAAATGTTATATACTAATGTGATATTATTGTGAGTTATCTGGATTATTTTTTGTATGGTTTTATTATTATCAATATTTAATTTATACTTTAACTTCAAAGTGGTAAATATCGTAAAGTTTATAAATATTGAAATTATAAGTATAGTATGGTTAATAAAAAAGGATTAACAGGATTATTGGCAGGAGCGTCCATGATTGGACTTGGAGCATGTAGTAGTAATCTTTCTACTCAAGGTTATGCAATTCAACCAGCAAGTTCAGGTTATGATATTGTACGAGTTTCAAGAAATAATGAAACTGGAGAATTAAATCAGTATAGAGTTGGAGAAGTTGAAGTTTCAAATTCAGGATATTGTACAGGAGACATTAGACTAGGTGGACAAAGAGATATCAGTGGACCTTGTCCAGATTCTCTTTTAGATCAATTGGGAGATGGAGTTGTTTTCACAGGAGCAGATGGAAATCTATACACAACAAGAGCAGAACTAAGAGCAATCTCTCGTCCACAACACGATGGAGAAGGTTCAAGTGGCGGAAATACTGGAGGAGGTTCTTCCGGTGTAGGAAATACAGGAGGAAATGATGGTGGAAGAAGAGGAGATAGTCCTCGAGGTTAATTCACCTCTTTGGAGTAATACGATAATTTTTAATACTTCTTTTTTCAAAAAATTTCTATGAATAAAAAACTCATACTAATAGTTATCATTTTTTTATTACACTTAACAGCTATTTTTTCAGCAACTCGAACAATTAGTGCAAGTGAACCTGACTTATATAGTCTCTATACTATGGAAAATGAGCCAAATGAGTATAAACTTACAGGAGTTGAAGAATGGAATTTAGATAGTTCAACAGTTACAGGAACAGGATTTAAACAACTATTTGTAGTTCCAAAAAATACAGAGGATTATGTCTTAAATACAGGTAGTATAGACTTAGATATTACAGACACAATTAATGTAAATTTTCAATCATATAGGTATACTGCTGGAATGGGAGAACACCATCTTTCTCCAGGTGAGAGTTGTGAGATTTATCTCAATCAAGTTGATGATGACACATTCTCCATTCGTTCTAATTTAAATAATTTCAAAGTATTTTCATATGAGAGTGGAAGTTTCGTATTGCGAGATGTTGACATTACAGGATTGTCTTCAATTGAGAGAAATCAATTTAATGAGTTACTCGATAAATATTACTATATTAAATCAAATGTAACAGCAGTCTTATATAAAGATGGGTCTGCTACTTCTACTACTATTTATCCAAATGAAGCTCAATCAAGAGCAGGATACTCAAATTATGTATTAGCGAAATCAAATTCAAAACCGTACAATATTAATTTTGATTTATTAAGTGATACAGAAATAGAAGATTTATATGGGTCTGGAAATTATGAATGGAGAATAATTGGAGAACCTATTGATGGAAAATGTATTGCAGATGATGGAGGAGTTGGATTTGGAGAAATTGTTGAAGAAGTTGCAAGTTCATTTACAATTTCCTCACCTCCACCTCCTCCTATTAATTTTTCTAAAATTAGTATAGAAAATATTCAAATTGGAAGAGATCATATTAATTATTCAATTGATGATAGTGATAATCAAATAACTTCTTCTGGATTTGTAAATGTCTCATTTGATTTTCAAAGACAATCTCTAAAATCTCCAGAAGAAGATAATATGAATGGAGGAGATGAGACACTTACAACAACTCACATAGCAAATACTATGGGAGTAGGAGAAAAAAACACGCTCACAAAAACCGATATTGGAAGTTCGCTTTATGACAATATGTATGCTGGAAATTATACTGTGGAGTTGTCATTAGTTGGAGCAAAGAAAAATCAAGGAACAGGAGTAGGTGCTCCAGTCTCATATAATTCAGCAAATGCAACAGAACAAGCAAATTCTCTAAAAACAGTAGAAGGAACAACATTTTGTCAAAGCAACGATAAAGACTGTGATTCAGTTCCAGACAATTTGGATATGTGTGAGAATGAGTTTGGAAGCCCATATTATATGGGATGTCAAGGAGAATATCTACCAAATAATGCCTCAGAACCGTTGAAATATAAAAAAGAACTACAGAACTGTGATATTGAAACTAATTTTTTAGGTCAAGAGATTGCTAGTGTTCATTATGATACCGAAAATGATAAATTATCTTGCGAAGATGAGAGGTCTTTCACTTTTAATATACTTGATGATTATATATTTAATAGTTCAGGATATGGTTATGGTACAGGGACAATTTCTAATCTTGCTCCTGACACTTATCAATGTAGAGATACAGGTGGTTCAGGACAAGGACTTCTTTGGACTTGTGATTTAGTTGAAGATAAATCTCAACCTCCTCTTAATGGAATTTCTGTGTTTGATGTAGATAAAGATAAGCTAAAATATTATAATTCGTGGTGGAGAGATGCATTCACATATCTAGATCGTGAAAATGAAGATGATTGCCCTGCATCATTTGGATTTTCTGATAATAACGGATGTGTAATGACTAATGAGGATTCAATTGATAGAAATACAACTCCAAGCGGTGATTTAATAAAAACAGATGAGAGTAGAATGTCTAATAAGTTTGAGTTCAACATGAACACAAGTGAAGCATTTTTAGACGGAAATTTGTACACAATTCCAAGTGCAGTGACTGCGCAAGTAAACGTTAATGTAACATCAGCGTGTTTGCCAACTGTGAGAGTATCTGAATTAATTCAAAACGCAGATCTTGGTATTTCAACACCTCTTGGATTAAGTATAGCAAATTTAAGTTCAGGTAACGAGAAAGTACGATTACAAGAACTAGAAAAAGTATCTCAATTATCAAAAACTGAAAAAGACACTATACTGAGAAAATTTACAAAAGCTGAATCTTGTATAAAACCTACTATTAGAACTGATAATCTCACTCAAGCATCACTCCTCTCAACAGCACATCTACTCACACCACTTGATAACTCACAGCAAACAAAAGATAATATTGAATCAATGATTACTACAACAAATCAACTTGAAATTAATAAAATAATTTCACCACAAGATACGGGAAGCGATTTTAAAACAAAAATTATACTCAATATTGCAAACATTCCAAAAAATACAACAATTTGGCAAGTAATTCCTAAGGAGAGTGCTTCAAATATTACTCAGTTACTCTCAACTGTGACCCAAGGAAATGCCGACGAGATTCGTCTTAAAGATAAAGATCCAATTATTGGTTGGTATTTTGGTAATGGAGGGGAGAGCGGAGATTTAGAATTTGAAATTGAAGGACTTGGAGAGGGAGGATCAACAGTTGCAATGAATGATACTATTTATTTCAACTTTGGAGAATTAATTGTCAATTACAGAGAAATAGGATGCTTTGATGAAGAAAATGAGCTATTCACAACAAATAGTATCTCAGGTTCAGACATTTCAACATCAGGAAAAACCTATTCTGTATGTATTGCACATAATGGAAGTGATGTAATAAACTCCTCTGCAACAATAACAGAGCAGTTTTTCTCAATAGATAGCAATGAGAAATTTGTTCCAAATACAACAGGGACTACAAATATTGATGTACATAAAAATACTCATTCTCCTCAAAAATGGTACTCAACTTATATCGGTGAGAGACCCCC
Source organism: uncultured Methanosarcinales archaeon (assembly GCA_964621065.1). Lineage (GTDB taxonomy): Archaea > Nanobdellota > Nanobdellia > Woesearchaeales > UBA583 > UBA583. The sequence goes on from CAZULG010000001.1 coordinate 187,379, forward strand.
TATAGATGGATTTTCATGCATTGGTTCATATGATAATTCAGGACAATTTGGAGGATGTATGTATGATATTGATAATCGAATTTGGATGTATTATGGAGAAGATAATGAAGCACCAACAATTGATTTAATATACACTCCTTCACACACTATCAATCCTGTGATTATTGTGGATGATTTCATTTCAGGAATTAATTATGCAAATTCATGGTATTGTGTAGAAGATAGTGCAAGTGATTGTTCAAATTCTGCTAATCAAATTCCTCTAACAACTGATATAGACTTAACAATTACGTGTCCAGGAGTTGAAGGTTGTGAGAAATATATTGAAATCTATGCAGAAGATAATGATGGGAATAATAATACTTATACAGAAGAATTACAACTATATCAAGAAGCAACTGCGTGTGAATCATCTTGTTTAGCAGTTCCGATTCCTAATAGGTATTCAAAATCTTGTAATGGAATAAATAATTGTCAATATTACGAAATACCTGATGAAGATGCTCTTACAGGAGCAGATCATGAACCTGGTTCATATGTAGCAGAAAAATGTCACTATAGAGTTGAAGGAAGTTGGGTTGATATAGGAGCAGGACTTGAAGTCCAATGCCCAAATGGTCCAACGCGATTATCACAATACTCAAATTATTCTTTTGATGTAACACCAACACAAGGTTGTAGTGATGTTCAAATAGATAGAATTCCTGTAATCTTTGACAAAGAAAAGGTTATACTAAATATGATTGTATGTAATAATTAAAATTAATAATTTAATTTGTATAATCTTTGTAAATTTCATTCTAGGTTCATTTTAATTAGATAGTCTAATAGTTATATTTTTAGGAGTAAAATATTTTTTTTGAAATTTATTTCATTTAAAAATCTCTGTTGCTCCAATAATATAATGCTTGAAATTGTGACTGATTTCAAAATTAAGAATCAACTGAGTTTTGTATCTATCCATAAATCAAAGTGAATATGAGGCGTTGTAGGCTTATTGATGCCAAATTGTTTAAATCTCATTTCATAGTGCTTGATCCTATGAAATGCATCAATACCGCTTCCATCTGTTGCTGTTATAACTGGATTAATTTTAGAAGTAATTTATTTATTCAATTTTATAATAATTTCAGATTCAAATAAAACTAAATAACCATACAAAGTGGTCTTTGCAGGAATCCTTTACAACTCCAAATAATTTACCTATTTACTATCCTTTAAAATGATCTAAAAATTCTCTTAGAATTTTTTTTAGAATGTAAATTAACTACGATTACAGCAACTCTTTGATAATTATTAAGATATTTATGACCTGTTTTAATGAAGTGCTATGGTATAGAGCCATTGAATTGCAAACTTTAAGAATTTGCTCATGCAAATTATTAAAGAATTGTTGTATTGTATAAACATCATAATTTTTATCAGATTCTAATATTTATATATTTTATTTTGATTAAAACTTTTAAACTCTGAACGGAACTGTAATGCACATATTTTTTACTCAATTATGCATATTTTTTCTCAAGTTCTTCAAACTCCTTTTTCATCTCACTCCTCACTTCTTCTAATACAGACTTATATTCTTGTGCATTTTTCACATCTGAAATTTTATACTTTGTTTTACTTGAAATAATATCTTGAATATCAACTCCTTTTTCAACAGACTCTGTTGCGAGTTCATTGAAATATAATACTAAATCAATTAAATCATTTGATTTGTGAATTGGACAGTATTTATCAACTTCGTGAAATGCGTTTTGTTGTAATAATTCTTCTCGAATAATTCGTGTTACTTCTAAAATCACTTGCTGATTTGCAGGCAATGAGTCTGAACCAACTAATTGTACAATTTCCATTAATTTATCTTCTTCTTGAAGTAACTTCATAAGTTGAGTAATTTTACTCTCCCAATTCTCATCAACGTGAGTTTTGAAATATTCCCTTAAACTCTCGTGATATAATGAGTAAGATTTTAACCAATTAATTGACCAATAGTGTCGCTTCTCTGCAAGCTTAGCGTCAAGCGCCCAGAAACATTTTGCAACACGAAGCGTATTTTGAGTTACAGGCTCTGAGAAGTCTCCTCCAGCTGGACTTACTGCTCCAATCACTGTTACAGATCCTTCTTCTCCACTCATAGTTGTCACTCGACCAGCTCTCTCATAAAAGTTTGAGAGTTTTGTTGATAAATACGCAGGATATCCTTCTTCTCCAGGCATTTCTTCAAGTCGTGATGAAATCTCTCTCATCGCCTCAGCCCACCGTGATGTAGAATCTGCCATCATAGCAACATTATATCCTTGATCTCTATAATACTCAGCAAGTGTAATTCCAACATAGACAGACGCTTCACGAGCAGCAACAGGCATGTTTGAAGTATTTGCAATCAAAATTGTACGCTCCATCATAGGCTTTCCAGTTTTTGGATCAATTAAATGCGGGAACTCGCTTAATACTTCTGTCATCTCATTTCCACGCTCACCACATCCAACATACACCACAATATCAGCGTCAGACCATTTTGCAATTGATTGTTGTGTTACAGTCTTTCCAGCTCCAAACGGTCCAGGAAGAGCAGCAACTCCTCCTTTTGCAACAGGAAAAAACACATCATAAATTCTCTGTCCTGTACTAAGAGGAATTGAAGGTGCAAGTTTTGTTTTAGATTTTCGAGGGTGTCTTACAGATTGTTTGTGTGAGAGCGTAATTTTCTCTCCACTCTCAAGAGTTCCAATCTCTTCAGTAACATTAAATGTTCCAGATGTGATTTTCTTAATAGTATCTTCTTCAATATGTTGAGGAAGCATAACTTTGTGCACAATATCAAACTCCTGCACATGTCCTATGACTTGCCCTCCTACAACTCTGTCTCCTACTTTTACAACTGGACTGAATTCCCACGTTTTTTCATAAGAAATACCATTCGCATCAACTCCTCGTTTAATAAAAATTCCCATCTCTTCTTGAAGTATTTCAAGTGGTCGTTGAATTCCATCATAAATTGATCCAAGTAATCCAGGTCCTACTTCAACACTCAAAGGAGTATTTGTTGTAGTAATTTTCTCACCTGGTTTTACACCAGTTGTTTCTTCATAGACTTGTACAATGAATGAATTTTCATCAATTCGAATCACTTCTCCCATTAGTTCTTCATCTCCAACTCGCACAATATCTGCCATTTGAACATCAAGTCCTTTTGCTTCAACAACTGGACCTGAAACTCGTACAATTTCACCTTCTTGTTTTCTAACCATTTATACTTTGAAGAAAAAGGAAGATGTTTATAAAATTTTGGGGATGGGAAGGAAAAATGATATTTTGTTCAAGTAGTTAATGTGTAGAAGATTTTATAAATGTAGAAATGTTACTACTACTAGTTAAAAATGTCTTCAAAAACTTCAAAAGATATATTGCCTCCAACAGGATTTATGCTCACAAGCACGTTACTAGAAAGAGAAGATGCTTATTACTCTAAAAAACTTATTGAAGAAGGAATATCTAGAGATTATAAATTCGGGAATAATGTGATGAGAAGTGTGTGCTCAAAATCAAATGGAACTCCTCGAAATTATGGAGAATCAGAATTTTTGAGAACCGAGCTTGACTCAGTGGAAGCAATCAGGGAGTTTGCTAGACGATTTGATATTAACATAAAATCACTCTCAAATATTGCACAAAAGGCAATTAATTTGGGATACGTGCCTGAGGATGAAAGAAGTTTTCATATGAAGGAATTAAATTTTGAGGAAGAAGAAAATCCTCTAATATTATTTTCAAAACGAAGAAAATCAACTTTAGAGTCAAAGATTGGAAAGTCACTTGAGAGAATAGCAAGGTATAGAAACTCAGAAATTGGAAAGCGAGATGAAGGTTTTGAAATGTTAAAAAGTTCTCTTAATAGATTAGAAGAAGAATTAGGTTATGATTTACTATCTTGGAGAGCCTCAAGAGATACACCTTTTGAGTTATGTGATGTCTGCACAACTGATTTCGCAGCAGTTACGTACGTTGTAAATTCAACACAATATGACATTGAAGAGGATGAAATAATTGAGTTGAAAGATAAAAATGAGATAAGAAAGAGAATGGATTTAATTAGAACATTTGCATCACAAGGAGCAAATAGAATTGCTTTCAATGGAAAAGACAATTTTACAAGTGATCAAAGAGATAGAGCAATTTCATTTTATACTCAAAATCCAAAGACAAACGCAACATTTGAAACTAGAATAATTACACCTCGCGACTTTATTGAGGCAACAATAGGAGATAGATCTCATGATGGCTATAAAATGATCCAGATTGGAAAGATCGAAGAACAAAGAAGAATTGATCCACAGTTTGCAACTTTACTGGAAAGGGCTCTGGAGTTTACAAAACTCTCAAGTCTAAATGAGCTATACTCCAAATAATTAATTAGTTATAACCAACTTCCAGGGTACTTGTCCTTTTCCATAAACACTTTTTGTGTGTTTACAGCTACTCCCTTCTCTTTTTTCAAAATATCTCTCCCACTCATCATTGCAACTCCAATTGCAATGAGCTCACCTCTGCCACTCATCAGCGCCACTTCTTCACCTAGTTCAATTTCATCATCTACACGCAATACACCTGGAACTCCAACATCTGCTCCATGACACACTGTTGAAATTGCACTATCTCTTAGAGTAATTTTTTTCAAATCATCTAACAATACCTCCATTGGTAAAATATAGTTACGAAGTTCTTGCTCAAATAGGTGAGATTGTTTTTCTTCACTCAATGATTTGTTTTGCTCAACTTCTTCTTTGTATAAATCATATAATGAGTGTAATTTATCACAGTTTATGAGATTTGAGTTCTCATCTTTAGGACCTGCTTTTGTTCGTCTCAGCTCAATCATTTGAGCGTTCACTCCAAGTTGTTCTCCCATGTCAGTACATAGTTTTCGAATATATGTCCCGTGTTGACACTTCACTTCAAATAATACATATTGATTCTCTTGAGCCGTTTCTAATATATTCAACTCATAAATCATCCTCTTTCGTGCCTGACGCTTTACAGCTGAGATAAGTGGAGGAGTTTGTATAATCTCTCCTCTAAATTGTTCAAACACACTCTCTAACTCTTCTTTGCTAACAGATTTATGAATAAACATTAAGCACACATACGATTTGTGAGATTTGAGCATATACTCCATAAGTCGTGTTGCTCGTCCAAGACCAATTATTAAAACACCACTCACTTGCGGGTCCAGAGTTCCACTATGACCTGCTTTTTTAATATTCAAAATATGTTTCACATTCTCAACTGCAGTGTGTGATGTTGGACCACAATCTTTATCTAAAATTATACAACCTTTATCCAGAAGCTCACTCATTGTTCGCTTATTTGGTTCAATTCCATACTTGAAAGAAATATCGTCATCAAATTTTGTTTGCATGCTCATTTATATAATTAGTAGAAGGAAGAAGAATTAATAAATCTTTAGAAAAAATCGAGTTAGGAGGAGTTGTATAAACTTAAATAGAAGACTAGTCAAAACTAAATGTTGGGGGAAGATATTTTCTTAACTTAATGGGCATAATATCATCAAGATTTTCAATATCTTTATCAGTCAGTTCGATAAGATTTTTATTATGTGCTTTGTAGAATTTTTTCTTTAATTCTTTTCTCTTAAGATACTTTGTTTCTTCAAGACCCCAAAATTCAATCCAAACTTTTTGACCAATAGGTATGAAAAAATCACAATATACTTCTTCTTCAATAGGTACTCGTCTCTCATATGCGTGTACAATCCCTTTATGATATAACCAGTTATCAATAATTTGTTCAGCCCTTGATCTAACCATATGTCCATCTTCAGTTCTTAATGTAGCAGGAAATTTTGAGCGAAAACTTGTTTCATCAGTATCCAAGTCAGAAGCTTTGTGAGTTTTAGATTTTTTCTTATAACTATTATTTTTCAGCCAACATTCATGACACAGCGGTTTGTCACTTTTTTTCCAGATACCACATTCTTCACATTTAGTTACTTTTCCTTCTTCCTTTAATTTATTACAATCTTTACATAATGGGAAGAATCCCGATTTTTCTCCACAGATTTGACATGTCATATTTAATTGTAGAATTTTCAAATAATATAAAGTTTTCGTTTTGTCCTATATGTGAAATATTTTAGAATTAGAAAAAAATTTATTGAGAATTTAATTTGAATTATTATATCCTACTGCATTGTCTTCAACAGTATATGTTGGAAGCATTGACTCTTCTCCAACTCTAATGTATGTATATTTACTCTCACGAACTCCATTATTATCAAATGAAATTCTCACAGGATATACTCCTTCTTCTATGTCTCTAGGTACAAACATATTCATTGGAACCCTCTTTTCCTCATTTGGTCCAAGTGAGTATGAACCTCCTTCACGAATTCCAATTGTTTGACCAGTAATTGTATATCTCACTTCTTTGTACTCATCCTCATTATTAATCAAGATTACTGAGAATTGATTATATCCACTCTCAAATGTTGAGTCTTGTAATAAACTTGTTAAGTGATTTCTAAAGTCAATTCCTTGACCTCTAATTGATGGAATACCATTTAATTCTTCTTGTGGTTCAATAAAGACCACATCAACACTTCGATTATCAACAAAACCATAGTTATCTCTAAATTCAACAACTAATTCACACACTTCTCCATATTCAATTTGTAATTGGAAATCGTTAATAAATAATTCAAAGTTGAACTCAACACTAGGCATCTGATTTCGAGTACTTAATTTAGCATTAATCCATTTCTCATTCTTGTAATTATTTCTAACTCCATCTTCACACACAATATGAGGTCTAAATCCAGTCACACGATTTGCAAGTGTTTCATTTTCAAAGAAGACTGAAACATCTAAATTACTATTATTACCACTTTGAGCAGTAATATCAATTGATTGATTTTCTAATTTATCTTCTTCTCTAAATACAAGGATTGAATCTTCAAGTGTAATCTCATTATCTCTCTCATCAACTACATTAAACTCAATATCATATTCTCCCCCACTAAGCTTATTTAATTCAAATGTTTCACCACACTGAGTTGATATTACATTTCCATTATTCAATAACTCACATGTCAAGTCTAATCCTTGTGGATGACTCGCAGTAGTTGTGATCGTTGCATTCAAAGGTGCAAATCCTGTTTTTGGATTAACATTTAATGTTGCCTCAGGTGAGAGTAGTTCAATTACTTCTACAACTTGACTTCTTGTTACAAGATTATCATTTTTATCAGTTGTTTCAAGTGTAATTGTATAATTACCTGGCTCATCAAATGATTTAAATGTTGTAAAATCTCCAACACAATTTCCTCCTCCTATTGCTCGAAGTAATTCATTCTCTGCACTTAATACACAATTCACGAAATTTGCATCATCAACGATTGAATAATCAATTGTTACTTGATCTCCAACAAAGACTTGAAGAGGGTTCACATCAAGAGTTACTTCTTGCTCATTTTTCTCAAATACTTCAATTTGAGTTGAATCTTGACCTTCAAGTCCAAATTCATCTCTTACAACTACACTCACATTATAAATTCCTTGAGGGAATGTTTCTTCAAAGTTTGAACAATCATTTGTAAATTCTGAAACTCCTTCAATAAATACTTCACACACAATAGTATCACCATCCGGGTCACTCGCATTTATTGTAAACTCAACGTCTAAGTTTTCAAACCCGCTCTCAACTGATGGAGTAATTGTTACTTGAGGAGCTTGATTAATTCTATCAAACAACACTTGAGTATTCTTTGAAACAGTATTTGAATCACTATCACTCACTTCACAAACTACAATCTCATCAATTGGTCTATTTGTTGTTCGTTGAACACTCAATTCTCCATTACTATCATCTATAGTAATATCATTACTATTAGTAGTACAACTAATTTCATCTGTCAAATCTCCATCCTCTACATCACTTGCAGAAATTGGTCCTTGAACTTGTTGATTTTCTCCACCATTTAATACATCAGGAGTATTGAGTGTTGGATTAGTATCAGTCACAACTGAATCAAAGACAACTTGCGTTGTCTTAGACACCTCATTATTATCACTATCTTCAACTCTACATACAACATTTGTATCTACAGATTCCTCAGTTTCTCTATTTACGCTTAATTGACCATTACTATCATCTATAGTAATATCATTACTATTAGTAGTACAACTAATTTCATCTGTCAAATCTCCATCCTCTACATCACTTGCAGAAATTGGTCCTTGAACTTGTTGATTTTCTCCACCATTTAATACATCAGGAGTATTGAGTGTTGGATTAGTATCAGTCACAACTGAATCAAAGACAACTTGCGTTGTCTTAGACACCTCATTATTATCACTATCTTCAACTCTACATACAACATTTGTATCTACAGATTCCTCAGTTTCTCTATTTACGCTTAATTGACCATTACTATCATCTATAGTAATATCATTACTATTAGTAGTACAACTAATTTCATCTGTCAAATCTCCATCCTCTACATCACTTGCAGAAATTGGTCCTTGAACTTGTTGATTTTCTCCACCATTTAATACATCAGGAGTATTGAGTGTTGGATCATTATCAGTCACAACTGAATCAAACAATACGTTAGTTGTCTTGGACACTTCATTACCATCACTATCTTCTACACTACATACAACATTTGTATTCACAGATTCTTCAGTTTCTCTATTCACAGTTAACTGTCCATTATCATCACTAATTGAAATACTACTGCTTGAAGCAGTACAACTAATTTGATTAGTTAAATCTCCATCCTCTACATCACTTGCAGAGATTGGTCCAGAGATTTGTTGATTTTCCCCACCATTTAATACATTAGGAGTGTTCAATATTGGATTATTATCAGTTTCAATTGAGCTAAATAATACTCTTGTGTCCTTACTCACAACATTTCCATCACTATCTTGTACTCTACACTCAACATTTACATCAATTGAACCATCAATTAATCTCTCAACTAATAATTCTCCGTTACTTGCTGAAACACTTACTAAATTAGTATTTCCTTGACAGCTAATTTCGTCTGTCAAATCTCCATCCTCTACATCACTTGCAGAGATTGGTCCAGATACTTGGTCATTCTCTCCTCCATTCAACACAATAGGTGTATTCAGAATAGGTTTATTATCAGTTACAATAGAGTTAAAAAGGACTCTTGTTGTTTGAGAAACTTCATTCCCATCACTATCCTCAACACTACACTCAACGTTAACATCAACAGAGTTATCACTTAATCTTAATACATTAAGAACTCCTCCAACGTCTAACACATCAACCTCATTACTATTTGTTGAACATGAAATTTGATTAGTCAAATCACCATCCTCTACATCACTTGCAGAAATTGGTCCTTGAACTTGTTGATTTTCTCCACCATTTAATACATTAGGTGTATTGAGTGTTGGATTATTATCAGTTACAATTGAGTCAAACAACACATTCGTTGTTTTAGATACTTCGTTTCCATCACTATCCTCTACACTACACTCAACATTTGTATCTACAGATTCCTCAGTTTCTCTATTCACAGTTAACTGACCATTACTATCATCTATAGTAATATCATTACTCGAAGCAGAACATGAAATTTCATCTGTTAAATCCCCATCTTCAGCGTCTTGTGCAGAGATAGGTCCTTGAACTTGTTGATTTTCTCCACCATTTAATACATTAGGAGTATTAAGAGTTGGATCATTATCACTTATAATTGAATCAAAGAGAACTGTTGTAGTTTTAGTAACTAAATTACCATCACTATCTTCAACTCTACACTCAACATTCACATCAATATTCGAGTCAATTAATCTCTCAATTAATAATTCTCCATTATTTGCAGAAACACTTATTAAATTAGTATTTCCTTGACAGCTGATTTGATTTGTTAAATCCCCATCCTCTACATCACTCGCAGAGATTGATCCTAAGACTTGATTGTTCTCTCCTCCATTTAGCACATTAGGTGTATTGAGTGTTGGATTATTATCAGTTACAATTGAATCAAAGAGTACTTGTGTTGTTTCAGACACACTATTTCCATCACTATCTTCAACACTACACTCAACATTTATATTAATAGAGTTATCAGTGTTTCTTGTAATACTCAATTGTCCATTACTATCATCTACACTAATTCTACTACTTGAAGTTGAACATGAAATCTCGTCTGTTAAATCTCCATCCTCTTGATCAATAGCTGAAATTGAACCTGAGACTTGGTTGTTCTCTGCACCATTTAATACATCTGGTGAATTGAGTGTTGGATCATTATTAGGCTCTTCTTTAACAATTTCACTAAATCTTACATTTGTAGTTTTAGAGACTTGATTTCCATCGCTATCTTCAACACTACAGACTACATTTACATTAATTGCATTATCAGTGTTTCTTGAAATACTCAATTGTCCATTACTATCATCTACACTAATTCTACTACTTGAAGTTGAA
>CAZULG010000001.1:197969-301785 GCA_964621065.1 uncultured Methanosarcinales archaeon
CATGAAATATCATCTGTTAAATCTCCATCTTCTTGATCATTTGCTGAAATAGTCCCTTGAACTTGGTTGTTTTCTCCTCCATTTAGTTCATCTGGTGTATTGAGCGTTGGATTATTATCAGGCTCTTGAGGAGGTTCAGGCTCTTCAATAATATCTATAAGAGTTGTAAGTGTTGAGTCTTCGCTTTGAGAACACTTTTCACTACCAACTGGAGTGAGTTTAGCTCGAACTTCGTATTCTCCTTCACTGAATTGAGATAATTCTTGTTTAATATTTTTCTCATAAATTCCACTATTTGAACTCACAACTTCATCAATTATTTGAGTTCCTTCTACATCAATTTGAACTCTGTAATCAATATATTGTAAATCATCACCATCTTTATCTTGACTTTGAAATGCTTCAGCTTCAAATGATAAGTATGCATTTTCTCCTTGGGTAATTTCAAACTCTCCAACTTGCGGGAATCGAGTGTCAGTATTTGCAACAACAAGATTATTTCCATTCACATAACATGCATTTGTCAAATCTTCAGGGTATATTGTTACAACTTTTGAATCTCTATCTTCTCGAGGTTGAAACGCTTGATCATCAATAATATTTGTTCGAACTTTAAATTCAATTTCCTTGTCTTCATATTGAGAAGGAGGAGTCCACTCAAATTGGTGAAATCCTGTACATGTACTTGCTTCAATATCAACAACTTTAGAGGATTGATCAATAATTGAACCTGTTTCTTTATCAATAATTTCAAGTATGATATCTGTTTTAGCAGAATAATCGGAGTATCCAGAACTAAACTGTGGCTTAAAATAATCAGTTGCATAATTAAATCCTGAACACACAGTTGAGCTCATTCCTGCTTCTACGTTCACTTGAATAGGGAGTTTAGGATTTTCTAAATTATCAACGAAGAATGATTGAATATTTGCTTTTGGTTGAAATACTTTGTTCAGAGTAAAATCAAAATCATTTGTAATATAGTCATAATCATTAAAATTTGTATTAAATTGAATTCTAATGTGTTTTGTTGCATAAGTATCATCTTTTGCAGAAACAGTTACTAAATAGTATTGTTGTGGTCCTGATTGTGCGTTTGAGAGTTTCACAACCATTCCAGATGATGGAGCTTTATCTCCTGAAATGGCATAATTATTCATACAATTATCCATCTGATTCTTATTCAAGTTTTTAAAACAAGCTGATTTTGAATCAGAAGTATAAATTTGAGTAGGAATTGTATTTACCTTTCCTTCTTCACAAGAAGAATCTTCACATTTAAACATTTTAACTTCTAAATCATCAGGATTTGATCCATATTGATAATCAAAGTTAATTCTTGAATACACATCAGTTGCATACGCAGAACTGATGATAATTATTAGTGTTAATAGTAATAGCATGTATCGGTTTATCATCAAATAGTAGTAAGTTTTCTAGATTTATAAAGGTTTTGAAATGTTACTACTAATAAGAAAAGAATTAATCTGCTGTGTTATTTGATGAAAAAAGTTAGAAAAAATATTAATTGGTGTGTTAATTATTAAAGTTAGTTAATTAACTCCGTTTGCTCCATTAGCTTGTCCAACTGCTCCTCTTCCTTGAGATCCTCCTCCTGTTGGTCCACTAGGTCCATTTCCATTAGCTCCTCCTTCACCATCGGGAGTATGTAAATTGTTGTGGCATCGAATTCCTTCAAATCTATCAAAACTACCTCCATCTCCATTCTCTTTAACTATATACCCTACTACGTCATTTACAAACTTACCATTAACAACGTATCCATTAGAGCATGACATTCTATCATTAATGAATTTTTCAACTTGAGCTTCATAGTCACTTCGTTGATCACCTAATAAAAGAGTTTGATTTTTTCCTCTCCATTTCACATTAATTTGATCTTTTACACCTGCAGATTTTTGAGGTGTTGAAGTTGGAGTTGATTTATAAGTTGCTTGAACAGGAGTTTGATGATAGGTGTTGGAAGCTGAGTTTGATGTATCACTACTATTTATTCCTCTACTCGAAATATTTGCAAAATCATTAACTGTTATCGTATAATCTCCTACTATACAATCACCCTTAATTTTATCTTCTAAAATTTCTCTAACTTCTCCTTGATTATTTGGAGAATATAACACTCTTATGTCATTTCCATTTGGATTGTTAAATGTCAAGCTTGCTGCATTGTGAAGTCCAGTTGAATCAAATATTTTTTGATCAAATTCACTAAGAACTCTCTCACTAAATGAATCAGGAGTATTATCTTCATAATTTACTTGCGAAATTGTTCCTAGTAATTCTCCTTGAGGGTTTTGAAAATGAATATTATCAGTTATATCTCTCATTTCTGCTTTGCTACAATCATCAGCTCTTTGATATAAACCTGAAGAGGATGATTGTTGTTGAGGAGTGTTTGTTGAATTGCCCTCAATTCGTTGTGGAAAAGATGAGTTGATTCTATCCTCTAAATTTTCTAATTTGTGTCTATTTTCTCTAATTGCACTAGCATTTTTACCCACTCCATTCTCTAAATCTCTAATTTCACCCTCTTGTTCTCCATTTACAAACTCATTATATGCAATTTGATCTTGCAATCGAGTCTCAGCCCTTCTATCAATTTCTTGAGAACCAAAGTAGAGATTTCCTCCTACTACAGCAGCAGCACCCAATGCTGCTAGACCTCCTCCTATTACTGTTCCTGCAATTGCAGATTTTCCATCTCCATTATAATTATTTGTTACATGTGTTGTATTTGCATCAGGATGTGCTGTATTTCTTGGCTGGTATGTAGTATCTGTCATATCCTATATAATACTTCTATATTTATAAATGTTATTAAAGTTGTTACTATTTAGTGAAACTATTTAGAACTCCAATATGAAGCCCAAAATTGTTGAATTTTATCAATCTCATCATATAATAGAGAGGATTTAAACGTCTCGTGTAAATTTTTTATTTTATCAACTTTAATTTGTGATTGTTGGGTTTTATCTGTTGGATAGTGTGAGTTCATAAATCCAAGAGATTCTTCTATGAGATGAAGTGTTTTATTCATATCTTGAGAATGAACTAATTGTTCAACTATGATTTTTAATATTTGAGGTTTTGAGTGTGTTTGAAATTCTTTCAATTTCTTTTCAGAGAGTAGAGACTCAATTCTGTTGAGGTGTTCGGTTTTAAGTTTCTCAACAAATTGATCAATTGCAGTGTAATTCTTTATCTCTTGTTGAATTGAGTTATCAATGTGAGATACGACATTGTTTAACTCTGAATATATTTGATTTATATTTTCGAGTTCTTGATTAGTCACTTGCAGTGGATTCATTCTTTGAAATCTATTAATAATTGCACCAATTTGTGATAAATACTGAATGAGTTGCTGATTATTATACATATTTGTCTCAACAATAACTTCACTTAATCCTAATTTGTTTTTCTTCTTACTTGCTTTCATCTCAGTCGAGGCTAATTTGAGTAATTCTTGTACTTCTCTGTAGAGAAGAGAAACTAAACTTCTTTGCTGGTTTTGAGTGTTTTCATCAATAGTTGATGGATCTTTTCCATATGAAATTTTATTAAGCTGATTAATTCCATCATATAATGCTTGATAATGTCTATTAAAAACAGTTCGTTGTTGATTTTCACTTTTAATATGTTTAGAAATACTAGAGTGAACATCTTTATCACTCTCAATAGAAGAGTTTGAGGTTTTCCTACTGATAAATATTCCAAATCCTGCAAGCACAATCATTGCTGCAACTGCACCCATATTATCAGTTGAAATTCCTCCTCCAAACGATGTCAATAATATTGCATTCATCAACGTTGAATTTTCAAAACCTTGCGCATTTATTCCTTTTGTAGCAGTAATTAATATTACATATGTTATATACCCTGCAATAACTCCATATAAAGAACGTGCAGACTTAATTGGCTCTCCTTGTCTAACTAAATTCCACACAACAACAGAAATTGCTAAAATTCCAATAATTGAAATCCATACTAGCGTGAATACCAGTGCATCACCTCCAAAACTGGTTAGTAAAATCCAAAAATATGAAATTAAAAAAACAACAATCAACAGTCTAAATGCGTTTTGAGGAATTGGAACATATTTTGCAAGACTCTGTTCTAAAATTGAAACAATTAATGCAATAACTATAACAAATACAATAATGTCTAGATAATTTTTTGTTTCTAGTTGATCAAAATTTCCATTTAAAATCAAATTTCCAGTATTTTCTAATGCAAAAGAGGTTGAAAATAAACTTATCAATAAAATTCCAAGTAATATCAACTTACTAAATTTAATCATATTTGATTTTTACAACTCAGTAATAAAAATATTCGTAAGAACATAAAGGAGTAACAGTAATCAAATATTGAATATTATTTTGTTTTCAACTCACTAATACAAACTTTCTTATAGTAATTGTAACCTTCAATAAATATGACTTCTCAAATTACAATTACAATTGATGGTGGCTCTGGTGTTGGAAAGGGAACAATCACAACTCTGCTTGCACAAAAGCTCAATTATACAACAATTGACTCAGGAGCAATGTATAGAGCATTAGCATACATGTTGCACTCAAAGCAAAAAGTTCCAAAAACAGTAACTCAAAAAGATGTAGAACATATTCAATTTTTCTACAACAATTCAATTCTTTACGTAAACACACAAGAGCTCAAAAATCAAGCAGTAGAAGATCTTCCAATTCGAACTCAAGAAAATTCTCAACATGCGTCTAATTATGCAACACTTCCAATTATTCGAAAACATGTTACTGGGCAAATTAGAAGTATTATGAGTAAAGGAGGTGTTATACTTGAAGGGCGAGATGCAGGGTCAGTAATTTATCCACATGCACAAGTGAAGTTCTACATTGAGTGCCCCGTTGAAGTGAGAGCGCAAAGACGATTAGAAGATTATCGAAAAAAAGGAATACTCTACACGCAAGAAGAAGTTGAATTGGAACTTGAAGAGCGAGATCATCAAGATATGACGCGAGAAACAGATCCGCTCACAATTCCTAAAAATGCGTACATGATTGCAAATGATGGTACAAGAACACTTGAAGAACTCATTGAAATGATGCACAATATTGTAAAACAACATTTTAATAAAGAATAAAATTACTTCAAATTCTTTTACTTACCAAATAGAACACATAAATTTAAATAAAGAATTGTTTAATTTTAATTATGGATAGCCTGATTAAAAACGCAGTTCAAAGTGCAGACTCATATCAACAAAATGTGCACAAGGATGATGAAGAGCTTCTTGCAGTGCTTAGTGAGCATAAAGCAAGAATTAAAGTAGTAGGAGTTGGAGGAGGAGGAAACAACACACTCAATAGAATCGCTCAAGTTGGAGTCGAAGGAGCAAGAACGATTGCAATTAATACAGACGCTCAAGATCTAATTGAGACAAAAGCTGATCGAAAAATTTTAATTGGAAAAGATTTAACTCGTGGTCTTGGAGCAGGAGCTGCTCCTAAAATTGGAGAAGAGAGTGCGCGAGAACAGGAAAATGATATTAAAGAAGCAATGAAAGATAGTGATATGATTTTTATTACTTCAGGAATGGGTGGTGGAACAGGAACTGGTGCTGCTCCTGTTGTTGCTGAAATCGCTAAAAAATCAGGTGCATTAGTTGTTGGAGTTGTGACAATTCCTTTTGCAATGGAAGGAAATAGAAGGTATGAAAATGCATTAATTGGTATTTCAAAAATGGAAAAATTCGTTGATACACTCATTGTTATTCCAAACGAGAAATTACTTGAAATTGCACCAAATCTTCCTCTACACACTGCATTTAGATTTGCAGATGAGATTTTAACAAATGCTGTGAAAGGAATTTCAGAGTTAGTAACAGTTAATGGGTTGATTAATTTGGACTTTGCTGATATTAGAGCTGTGATGACTGACGCTGGAATGGCAATGATTGGTCTTGGAGAGGCAGATTCTGAAAATAGATCTGAAGAGAGTGTTGAGCGAGCTTTGAATACTCCTCTTTTGGATGTTGATTTGAAAAACGCATCAGGAGCTCTGGTGAATGTGACAGGAGGTCCTGATATGACTTTAGAAGACGCTCGAAAAATTGTTGCAAAAGTGAGTGAAACGTTGGATGAAGACGCAAAAATTATTTGGGGAGCTCAAATTCAAGATGATTTAGAAAAAGTGATTAAAACAATGGTTGTAATTACAGGAGTAAAATCAGAGCAAATTCGAGGGAAAAAAAAAGCAGAGCAAGAACGAAAAGAGTTAGATAACGAGTTAGGGTTAGAGTTTATTAGATAAAAATGGTATTTGGATTTGGAAGAAAAAAATCAACAGAGTCTATTGAAAATTTGAAAAAACTCAAAAAACTCTTAGAAGCATTAAGGAGAAATGATACTATTTATAGCCAAGTTCCTCCTACAGTTGATAAAACTCCCGAAAATGACTTTAGCGATAGAGGAACTTCAAATAGAGAGATTATTGATACAGCTTCAAAACAAATTGAAGAATTTGAAAATGGGATAATTGAAAAAGTGAGTAATATTACAAGTCAATTATTACAAAGTAACTTAGAAATCCGAAATAGATTACCAAGTTCAATGGGACGAAGTGTAGACTCAAGATTGATGATAAAAGATGAGAAAGCAAAAAAACAATTAGAAGAAATTAAACAGCAATTGAGAATTTTGATTCAAGAATAATAAACATTTATATATTTTTAGTTTTTAATTTTTATATGTCTAGAAATACATTGCAAATAGATAGAGATATTAGAACGATTCCTCTTCAACGATTTCAAAATCGATTAGACGAAATGTTTAAAGAAGGGTTTAATGATATTTTCAAAGGAGATAAATCAGATGAATTTATGAAGGGGCTGATAAGTGGATATTACACTTCCCAGAAACTTGTTGAGCAAAATCAGAAAGAGTATATACTTTACTTTTTACAGTTTTTAGTTGATAAATATTCAAAAAAATAAAGTTCAAATTGCGAGGCAATTTCCTTACTTTATATATCTTAAAAATACTAAAAACGCTGTAAAATCACACTCTTTGTGATGCTCAGGTCGATTTGTCCTTGAATTGACCCTCCAATTTCGAATTTGACTCTCACTGACTTCATCAACTAAAAATGTATCCTTATGCTCTGAGCAATATTCAACTAACTCATCAACTTGCCTCGTTGAAGGGAGATAACACACAATATGACCACCATTTTGAATATGAGATGAATTGAGTTTTTTAAGCACACTCACAGGTTCAGGCAAATCTAAAAAGAAAATAGTTGGTTTTTTATCTAAATTTGCTTGTTCTAAAAAATCAATAATATCTTGATTATATAACTCAACATTAGAAAATCCAAATTCTTCTATATTTTTTTTACTACACTCAAAATGATCTTCAATTCGCTCAAATGTGAGGACTTTTTTACAAATTCCACTAAAAAATGTTGTTGCAAATCCACTCCCACTTCCAGCTTCAAGGATAATATCTTCTTTACTCATCCCAACTCTTGCAGCGATATATCCTAAATCTTTTGGTAATATTACTTGAGCAGTTCGCTTCATTTTCTGTAGTGTATCACAACGATGAGCATTGAATTTTTGAAACTCAACTCCTTTTGTAGAAGTGATAATTGATTCTTTAGAATTTAAATCATCAATTGAAATAATTCCTTCTTTGCAATGATAATCTTGCTCAATATTTTTCACATAATACTTTCTATTTGTTTTCTCAGACACTAATACTCTCATACGTTAATCTAATTATCTCACATTTAAAAACTCTAGTTAAAATAAGCATAAAATCACATTTCATACTGTTTAAAACTTTAAAGTATACACACCTTTTTTTAAAATATAGATTTCATATAACTAATTATGACTCAATTGAAAACTCCTAAGAGTTCACAACAATATACAAATAAAGAACTCAAACTTATCTCAATTCAACTTAAAAAAATGGTTCTTCAAATGCTCAATACTGCTCGTTCAGGACACACAGGAGGAGCGTTGGGCTTAAGTGATGTGTATGCTGTTTTATACGGAAGTGTTGCAAATATTACACCTAAAAATGCAACTTCTATAACCAGAGATTATGTGTTTGTATCAAATGGGCACACAGCTCCTATTTTATACGCAACGCTTGCTCACTTTCAATTTATTGAAGAAGGTGAATTGAAAACTCTTAGAAAACTCAACTCACGATTGCAAGGTCATCCTCATCTAGGTTCAATTCCAGGTGTTGAAAATTCAGGAGGTCCACTTGGTCAAGGAATATCTCAAGCAGTAGGACTCGCTGCAGCTCTCAAAAGAGAGAAAAAACCAAACGAAGTTTATTGTATTATTGGAGATGGAGAATGTGAAGAAGGTCAGGTGTGGGAAGCGTTGATGTTTGCTCACAAAGAAGAGTTAGATAATTTAATTATCATTATTGATAGAAATAATATTCAAATTGATGGAACTACTGAAGATGTATTGCGCTTTGACAATTTAGTTGAAAAATTTCGAAGTTTTGGTTGCGTAACGACACAAATTGATGGAAATAACATTGAACACATAAAAAAAGCACTAATTCACGCTCAAGAGAGAAGAAATAAAACACATGTCATAATTGCAAACACGATTCTTGGAAGTGGAGTGAGTTTTATGGAAAATGATTATACGTGGCATGGAAAAGTTCCAAATGATGAAGAGTTACAACTGGCAATGAGTGAGTTAGATGTTTTAGAGAGAAATATTTTCTGATTTTGTTATTATTTTTATTTCACATATTTACTCAATTTTTCAAATATCTTTTTCGTATTTTCAAAACTAATACACTCATCAGTAATTGAAACTCCTCGCTCTAGATTATCATAAATGTTCATTTTTTGCTTTCCATGACTAATATGGCTCTCAATCATCACCCCTTTAATGAGTTCTTTTGAGAGTGAGTGTTCATGTAGTTGCTTGATAATTTTCTCAACATTATGTAGTTGGTTATGAGCATCTTTTCTACCTCCAATTCTGGAATTATCGTGTGAGAGGTCGCAAATAATTGCAGGATTTAAACTCTGATTTTTTTCAAAGAGTTCACTGACTTCTTCAATACTCTCTTTTGAAATATTATTTCCATCATATTGATGAGAATTACCTCGCAGGATTAAATGTGCAAATTGGTTTCCTGAAGTTGAGTGTAGAGTATTGTTATAGAACAATTTATGAGGATGTTGAACACTTAGTACTCCATTCACTCCATCTGCTAAATTTCCACTTCTTGGATGTTTCACACCAACTGGGCAGTTAAGTGATGAGCAGTATTTTCGCATATTTTGATCCTCGCTATTTCTTGCACCAAGTGCAGCGTATGACAAATATTCACTCCATTTGTCTGTGAGTTCCATATTTAAAGCCTCATCTGCAATTGGAATCTCAAGTTCAGTGAGTTGTTCACATATTTCTTGACAAAGTTGAATCCCTTCTGTATAATCATATGAACCATCTAAATAAGGATCAACACTTAATCCCTCCCATCCAATTGTAGTTCTTGGTTTTTGAAAATACGTTCGCATCACAAAAAATAATGAATCTTTATAGCTATCTTGCTCCTCTTTGAGTAATTGTGCATATTCAAGTGCCTCATCAAAAGAATGAATAGAGCATGGACCAACAATAACAAGCATTCGAGAGTCTTCTCCTGATAATATGTCTTGAATAGTTTTTCGAGATTGTTGAATAAATGTTTGATGTTTTGATTTCATATATAGTCTACAATTTGTAAATTTAAAAATCATTGTTCTATAATTTGTTTTCATTTATAAATACGTCCAAAGTTTTTTAAATAAATGTGAAGTGATAATCACTATGAGAAAAATTGATTTCACATGTAAGCGTGTAACACTTCAAGATTTAGTTCAGTGTAATTATAGTTTAAATGATTCAGAGTATGAAATATTCTCTCAAATTATAAAGAGTAGAAGAGGTCTGAGCGTTAAAGAGTTAGTTGAGAAAACTCAAAAAGATAGAACTACAGTTCAAAAAATTTTAACAAAACTTATTAAAAGAAAATTATTAATGAAGCGTCAAATGAATTTAGAGCGAGGATTTATGTTTGTGTATTTTTCCAAAAATCGAGATGAGATTTTCAATGAAATTGAGCAAAATGTTGAAAATTATTTTAAAACAATTAAGCAAAGCTTAGACGCTTGGAAGAACAAATAATTCACTACTTTTTAAAAGTAATTTTATAAATAATTATCTAATTTAAATATTATGAGTTTTGGAAGACATGATAGAAAATATAATTTTAGCTCTTCTCTTCCTAAATTTCAACCAAATATTTTTATCATACCTGATGAATATAGACCTGTAGTTCATCAATGTTTAGAGCAAATTCCTAATGATGAAAGACCTTCTAATTTAGAAGCACTATTATTTTATATGATTCAATTTGGAGGAGCAGAAATTTCAAAAGGAAAAGAGCCACAATCAAGTTGGTTTGAATCTAAACGCGGAGATAAAATCAATTCTGTTAAATGTAGACCTTCTCAAAAGTTGATAGAGTTATTAAATTCACAAATAGAAGATTTTGAACATCAACATTTACAAAGAGATTGGAGTAGAATGAAAGTTAATGATACGTTAACTTCACAGTTAAATGAGTTTTATTCTAATGAAGTTCGTCTCTCACTTCCTTCTCAAGTATTAGGAGCACCTTCTAATTGGGAAGAACTATTGCGAAATTTTCATTCAATTCCTTTTTTAAGACCTTCTGAAAATTCAGGAGGAAGACTGTTTCATAAAGGTGTGAGTTATCAAATGGTTCCAAAATCTTTAAGAAGTAAGCTTGAAATAAATGGAAATTCAACAACTGAGAGAGACATATCATCTGCTGCATTGAGATTTTTATACTTAACAGGAAAAGACTCAAATATTGAATTTCCTCAAGAATTAGTTACTTCAGATGATGCGTATGAAATTTTTATTCAACAAGATTTATCAAGAGAAGAAGCAAAAGGATTAACGTACGCTTTAATATTTAGTTCAAAAGATAAAGAAGAAAGAGCAGTTACAAGAAAACTTCAAAGTAATGAGCGATTTAGAGATAGCGAAGACTTAAAAATGCGAATACCTCATTTTTTTGAAGCTTTAGATGCGTATAAACAAATACATAAAGCACCTCATCTTCCATTATTTGCCAAAGAAACTCAATTTACAAGAGAAGTAATTAGAAGATGTTTAAATACAGAAGTTCCAATATTACCAATTCATGATTCATATATTACTCAAAGAAGTAGAGAAGGAGATTTAGTCGAAATTTTAACTCAGTCTCAACAAGAATTATATGGAGATAGTTTTCCTTTGAGGTTTTCAAGAGAATATTGAAGTTTAGCTAATCTCATATTGAATAAACCACTCTCCAGGGTCTTTTTCTTGAATTAATCTATAATTATTTTTTGAAAGCAATTTTCTGACAAATTCAGACTCAGGTTCTTCAATCCCCCATATTTCAAATATAATGACTAATTTTGATAATTTATTTCTCATGCAAACTTCTTGAAAGAGTTGAGTGAGTTTATTGAGAATGAAAGTTCCATATCCGGCTCTGTCCAGAAATTATTGTTTGTCATTTTTGACAATCAAATTCGACCAAAATATTTTATCAAAAATTGATTTTTTAATAGATTTGACTAAAAAAATTTAAGGCATTGATATCCTTTTTGAATTTCTGGACAGAGCCCCATATCCCATCTTTTTATAACTTGAGAGTCTATGGAAATTCTTGCAAATCAGTGATTTATCATTGGTTTTAATATCAAAACTAAAAGTAGTTTTTAGCTTATGGCTGAATTCAAAAAATGTTCCTTTATATACAATAATACTACTCCATTCCTCAAAATCAAATAATTTAAATCCTTCCTCATTATCAAAAGTAATATCGTCATTTAAATAATTAGTAATTAGACCAATTATTCTCTCATCATCTTCTGAAAATTTTTTCGAATTAAATATTGTCATCTTTTTATTCCTCAAGTGTAAAACTCATCTGCGTAGCATTAGAATTATCTTTTTTATTCTCTTTTCCTAACCTATTCTCCAATAATTCAATCATTCCAGGCATGTGTCCTGCTCCTATTACAATTACAATATTTTCAAATCCTTTGTCTTTGAGTTGAATGAGTTTATTCACCATATATTCATTTCGTTTGTGAATTAAAATATTGTATAACTCAGGAACATTATCTTTAAGAGTTGAGATAATCTTTAAAATTGTATCTTCATCAATATTATCTTGTTGAATATTTTGAGCAAGTTCTTTTCGCTCCTCATAACTCAAATTTGAAAAAATCATTCGCTTCATCATTGAGAGTTTTTGTCTCAAAGAAAGTTTTTTAAACTCAGCTATTGTGTGCAAAATAGGTCTATCAGCAAGACATAGCGGAATTTCAAACTCTTTTGCAGCATTTACTCCTGCGAGCATATCAATTCCGGGTTCTATGTGAAACGCTCTTCCCATTTTTTGTTGGGCGTATCCTGCAATTTTTATAAACATGAATCCAAAAAGTCCAACTTGTTTAATCATTTTTGAATTATTAGTTTTAGGCTTTTTCTTTGACTTTTTTGAACCAGTAGCATCTTTTGTATTATTATTGTCATTACTTGTTTCTTGATGTTTTTCAAGTAATGATTGTAGTCTCATTGAGTCTAGTTCAACTGCAACAACGCCAGGTTGATGATTTTTTATTGTATTTGTTACAAGTGTTGCACTTTTTGAAGAAATATGAGCAGTTCCAATGAGTGTAATTCCATGAAGTGTGTGAATCATACTAAGTTATATTGAAGATTTTATATAAATATTCTCCTTTTTTCTAAAACTTTTTAAATATATTATTTTTGTAAATTATTATGTTAGACATTAAATTACTCAGAGAAAATAAAGAACTAGTTATTGAAAATTTGCAAAAACGAATTGGATTTGATACAACTGTAGTAGATAAAGTGCTTGAACTAGATAAACAGTGGAGATCTATTAAACAAGAGCTTGATGAGTTGAAATCTCAAAAGAATAAAGAGAGTAAGGCAATTGCACAAGTTAAAAAAGAAGGTGGAGATATACAAGAGCAACTTTCAAAAGTAAAAGAAGTGGCTGAGAAAATTAATAGTAAAGAACAAGAAGAAAAAGAAGCGCTTAAGAGAAGAGATGAAGTACTCATCACAATTCCAAATTTACTCGACAGCGAAGTTCCAATTGGAGCAGATGATGATGAGAATAAACCAATTCGATTTTCAGGAAATAAACCTGAATTTAGTTTTGAGCCTAAAAACCATATTGAATTGTGCGAACAACATGATTGGGTTGATTTAGAGAGAGCTGCTAAAACAAGTGGTTCACGATTTTATTATTTAAAAGGTGATTTAGTACTTCTTCAAACTGCTTTGTATCAATATGTGTTGCAAAAACTTGCATGTAAAGGATACACTCCTGTTGAGGTTCCTCCAATGCTAAAAAGGGAAGTTCTTGCAGATTCGATTCCTTTAGAAGATTTTGAAGAAGTAATTTACAAAATTGAGGACGAAGATTTATACTTAATTGGAACAAGTGAGCACGCACTTGCTGCTATGCACAAAGATGATACACTCTCTCACAAAGATTTACCGCTTAAATATGTTGGAATTAGCCCTTGTTTTAGAAAAGAGGCAGGTGTGACAAAAGATAGTAAAGGAATTTTTCGAGTTCATAATTTCAACAAATTAGAACAATTCATTTTCTCAACGCCTGAAGAGAGTGATAAAATGCATAATGAAATAACTCAAAACGCAGAAGAGATATTTCAAGAGTTAGAGCTACATTATCAAATTGTTGATATTTGTACAGGAGACATGGGAGCAATGGCCACAAGAAAATTTGATTTAGAAGCGTGGCTTCCATCTCAACAAAAATATAGAGAAATGGTGAGTGCGAGTAATTATCGAGACTTTGGAGCAAGACGATTGAATTGTAAATACCAAACTTCTCAAGGAACGACTGAGTTAGTCCACACACTCAATTCAACTGCAATTGCTCTCACTCGCTGTATGGTTGCAATTATTGAGCAGCATCAACTAGAAAATGGAAATGTAAAAGTACCAAAATGTTTAGTCCCATTTATTGGAAAAGAAATATTAGGAAAGAATTAGTTTCTTAATTTTTTCTGAAAAAATTAGGTAAATTCTCACTATTATTATTTATTATTGTCTTATTAATAATACAGCTTTATTACATAATTGAATTATTATTTGAATTTCTTTTTGATCTAGGCTCCCGTTATTCTTGCCTTTTGTTAATAAAGTGTTAATATCTTCAACAATTTTATCAAGTTCTCTAAGAATTTTTTGATTTTGTTCAGTTACTATGTTATAATATTTATCAAAAGAATAACGCTGAGTATATTTTTTCACATAATTTATTTGACTTAAAATCATAGGTTTAGAATTCACTTTTTCATTTAAATGTTTCATTCTAGTTAGAATTATTGTGAATTCGTTGATATAATCACTTGAAATTCCTGATTTTGATGGTTGGATCTTGGACAAATCCTTTTTCATATAATCTATACTTTCTTACGATTTATATAACTATTGAAATATAATTTTTTAAAATAATTTTTCTTTTAAAGGAATTTCTATAGATAATCAATTTGAATATTAGTTATGAGATTGCAAGTAGTGTGTATCCAGATATAAGAGAGAAGTGTAGAAAGAGAGATGATTGGTCACAAATAGAAATACAATATTTATGACTTGGAATTTATTACATTTTGCACGAATGCTCAAAGATAATGCAATTCCAGCATATGGGAATCAACGAAGTGAGTGGGACGCAGGATGTCAATTTGATTTCAAAAATCCATAATGTAGATAAATTATAACAAAAATTAAAATTTCCAAAATATTTTTAAATGTGGAAGATTACACACTCTTTATGTTATTAGAAGATATTTTTGATACTGATTCTTCAAACTATCAAGTAGCTTTATTATCGTCAAATCTTCCTACTCCATTTTGGTATTTATCTCATCCATGGTTTGCAACATATCATAATAGAGAATCTTCAAGAGTAGAGGTATTAGGATATTTAGGAGGCTTAGATAGGCAATTTGCATCAGGTTTAATAAAAACTCACAATAACATTGTAGAAGGTTTTCAAAAAGCTGAAGGAATTCCTTTTCTTGGGAGGCATACTCCTTCAGTTAATGGAATGATTCAAGGAGGGAAAAATTCTCTTGCACACACAATATATAAAGTTGTTAATAATATTGACTATCTACATGAACGATATCCTCACATTAATGAGTATATTCCTTTTCCAGGTCCAAATTCTAACACATTTGCTCAATGGATTATTAATCAATTTCCAAAAGCAAAACATAAATTTCAACTTCCTTCAACTGCATTAGGAAAAGATTTTTAAGAACTTGAAAGAGGAAAATAATGGGTATAAAATTGCTGCAGAACAAATCAATAATAATAATAATAATAATCATTTTTAAAATTACCAAAATAATACAAATTCTTAAAAATACTATTATTATAATATAATTAAATGAATTCAAATTTTTTATTTATCGCGTTTGAAGGATTAGATGGTAGTGGAAAAGATACACAACTCCTCCAACTTATTGATTTAATTAAATCCTCTTCTAACAATTTGTTTGGAGATAAGTATTCCAATATTTGGGTCACAAGACAACCTACAAAAATTACTCAAGCGGGAGTTGAAATTAGTCACAAAATTAAACAAGAACATGTGAGTAAAGAAGAAGCAACACGAGGATTTATTCAAGATAGAATTGAACACTCTCAAATTATTAAAACAATGCTACACCATTCCTACGTGCTTACTTCAAGATGTGATTTCTCAACACTTGTGTATCAATCAGCGCAAGGAATGGATTTAGAAGAGCTATACGAAATGCACAAATACGATGATATCAATGGAACACTTATTCCTCACATTACGCTTCTCTTTAAAGTATCTCCTGAAGTTGGACTTAAGAGAATATCATCCACAAGACAAGATGTTCCAGTAGAGTATTTTGAAAATTATGATTTTTTAAAAAAATGTCAAAGAAAAGAGCAAGTAGTCATTGAGTATCTCAAAGAGAAAGATGGAAGATGCATTATTGAAATTAATGCAGAGCAGAATATTGAAGCAGTCACTCAGGAGATGCTTGAAAAATTAGAAGAGTGGCATAATAACAACGATTCACATTAAAATGAAACAAATTCAACAACTTCAACCTCATGATTTACTTGAAACTGAAAAAAATTACTTATCTAAAGAGAGATTTATCTATTTACTCTCATTAGTTGAAAATAAATATTCAAAATTTGATTTCAGACTCGCAGCTGAGGGATGGAACTATCCTTGGCAAACACTTATTGTCACAATGCTCTCAGCGCAGAGTAAAGATGAGCGAACAATTGAAATTGGAGAAGAATTATTTAAACACTATCCAACACTCAAAAGTCTAGCTAATGCAAAATTTGAAGATATCTTAAAAATTTATAAATCAATGAATTACAATAAAACAAAAGCAAAACATACTATTGAAATTGCAAAACAACTCATTGAGAAGTTTAACTCACAAGCTCCTCAAACAATTGATGAATTAATAACGCTTCCAGGAGTTGGTCGAAAAACTGCAAATTTGCTCATTAGTGAAGAATTTGGCCTTCCTGGGATTTGTGTAGATACACATGTTCAAAGGATGTGCAACGTATTTGAATTTGTAAATACTCAAAACGATAGAGATAAAACTGAGAAAATTCTCAAAGGATTATTAGAAGAAAAATATTGGACTCCTATTAATCGATTGTTCGTGTTGTGGGGAAAAGAATGTCCCTCAAGAGATCCACAAGTATTGTTAAATGTGTTATTACAAGAAGAATCAATATACAATAATTAAATTTTTTTAAAAATTATTATGCGTTTATTACTTTCAATTCAAGTAATCCTCTTTCATACTCAATTTGTGCAATTTTTACTAAATCTCTTGATAACATAATCGAGAGTCCTTCTTCTTCTAAATTAACTCTTGGTTTTGCTCCTTTTGAGAGTTCTAATGCTCGTGCTCCGAGTAATCGTGATTTTTCAAATTTATTTAGTTTTTCCATTTTTTTATTTTATTGAATTTATATAGTATATAACTTACTCCTCCTTCTCCACACTCTCAACAACACGAATATCATCAATACTTAGTGTAATTGGAATTGGAACAGGACTATTAATTGGCTCAATGATAATCTCATCTTTTCCAGGAACTACACGTGTAACTTTTCCTTGATCTCCTTTGAACGGACCTGCAATTACTTCAACAATATCTCGTTGATTTACTACAACTCGCTGTGATTCTTTATCAAAGTATTTAGCAATTTCATCAAAACTAATTGGAGTTCTAATAACACCTTTGGAATTGGGAATATTTCTAAACGCATCAACCACTTTAGTCATATCTTCTCCTTCAACAAAAATATATCCTTTCACCATCTCTGGTTTCATAACTGCATAAATTCCAGTATTTTCTTTTTTAGAAAGATACTTATATATAGCGTCTAAAAATTTATCTTCTCGATTCGGAGTAGACCTAACAACGAAGAATTGACTCTCTAACTCATTAGTATGTTCTGATATTTGATTTTCGCTTTGCATTTTCATCTAATTTAACTAAATAATGGTTTGATAACTAATACACTTAAAAATTCCATAATAAGTGCAATTGCTCCAATAATAAGTAGACCTATGAGAACAATTTTTAATGTTTGCATATACTCAGGTTTAGTGGGCTTTTTTGTAGCTCTCCAAACGTAATTAATTTTACTAATTTGTTTTGAAACCATTTTAATATGTTGTATTAACAAAAATAGTCTAAGATTCTTTTTAAAGCTTTGCTCAAATACAATTATTATACTAAAAATTATTAGATTTTAATTAAATGAGTGAAGAAGTAAATCATGATTCTCCTCTTCTTTTTTTACAATCTCAATTGCTTCAATGAAATCTTGTTGAGAAATTTCAGTCCTCTTTTGCTTTATTGCTAAATACCCAGCCTCAGTTGAGAGCGCCTTCAATTCAGACCCATTAAATTCAGGAGTTTTTCTCGCAATTTCTTCTAAATTTACATCTTTTGCAATTTTCATATTTTTAACATGAATCTTTAAAATGTCAACTCTTCCTTTCTCATCAGGGCTATTAATTTCAATGTGTCTCTCTAATCTTCCAGGTCTAAGTATTGCTTCATCCAACACATCAACACGATTTGTCGTTGCAATTACTTTCACATTATCAAGTGGGTTAAATCCATCAATTTCTCCAAGTAGTTGCATAAATGTTCGCTGAACTTCTCGCTCACCACTTGTGCCATTTTCAATTCTTCTGCTTGCAATTGCGTCTAATTCATCAATGAATATAATTGTTGGAGCATTATTTTGAGCATATTCAAACAATTCTTTTACTAATTTTGCACCTTCTCCGATGAATTTTTGAACGAGCTCTGATCCAACTAATTCAATATATGTAGCATTTGTGTGTCTTGCAAGTGCTTTTGCAATAAGTGTTTTTCCAGTTCCTGGAGGACCATGCAGGAGCACTCCTTTTGGAGGTTGAATTCCGATATCTTTGAAAATTTGAGGATTTAATAATGGTTGCTCTAGAACTTCTTGAACTTTTTCAATCTCCTTATCAAGCCCCCCAATATCGCTCCACGAGATTTGCAATTCTTTATTAACAATTACATAATTCTCAATTGGAAATGTTTTTGAGAGAGGAATGGTATCAACAATAACGAGTGATTTTTGCTCATTAATTACATTCTCACCAACGCTTAGTTCCCCTTTAAATTCTTTACTTACTTGAACTAAAAAATTACTCTGATTTGGAAGTTTTACAACTGCTTGATTTTCTTTTGGAAGTGCTATAATTTCAGACACTAAAAATGGAGGAGTTCTGAATTTCTCAAGCTCACTTTGATAAAACTGAACAGTTCGCTTCAAGTTCTTATTTTCTTCTTCAAGTCTCATATTCTCATGAGTTATTGTGTAGCGAACATTATCATCATATTGAACAGATTCTTCTGCTTTTATATCTTCATCTCGATTCATAATTTATTAAAGAAACATTCTTATATAAATGTTTTGAAGACGCACAAATATTATTATAAATTTAAATTTAGCTTAATATGACAGTGAGAATGAGTATAAAATCAACGAGAGTGTGAAATAACACAGAATATACAATACTTCCTTTAAAATGTTTAGAACCTCTAAACAAATAAATCGAGATGTTCATAAAAATAAATAGAGCAAGAAAATAACATAAAATCATCAAATATGCAAACTGATTATACATTAAAACAAAACTGCCCATAATTACTTTTATTCTAAGCATATGAAATAATACAAATAAAATAGAGGTTTGTATTTGGGCGTCAACTTTTGAAGTCATAGTTGAGTACATATTATGAACAAATCCTGTAAATAAGAACTGCTCACTCACACCAATTAAAAATGCAACAAATAATGCGTGAAGAATTGTATTGATTAATGAAGAATCAATTGAGAATATCTCTCTTGGAATGGGCTCTCCTACTAAATAAAATAATATTCCAAATGGAATTGCAAATAAACATATTTGAAGTAATCGTTTAAAATTTACATTATATATAGTTTGTAACACTTCATTTTTTTTGCCTAAAAATTCAAGTAGAATTAGTGCTAAAAATAATGTGTATAAAATAAGGATATAATTGGTCAGTTGAGGATTAATTTGAGAGAAAAACTCAGCAATATAGGGGTATAAAAAATAAAAATAAATAAACAAATTAGACAAGATAATTCCTTTAGAAAATTTTCTATATTTTGAAAATGTTAAATATGAAAAGATGAATGTTGTAATAATAACACCATAGAAGAAGTATTTCAATTCTAATTGAAAATAGAATATAAGAATCATTGCTACAACAAATAAAAAATTGAGAAAAAAGACTCCTCTATCAAGAAGATGATTTGATATAGTCAGATTCTTCATACTTATATATTGACAATAAAGATTTATAAACTTTAATACTCATTTTATTTTAATGATTAAGAATACAAGTGCACAAACAGTATTCCATTCTCTTTTTGTGTATATAATTCTTTTCTTCTTCATTATATTAAATGTATTGGATTTTTTGGATTTATTTCCAATTATAACCTTTCTCTTCCCCGGAGATACAGACTTTTTCAAAAAACTCATTTCGTGGGGAATTATTATATATTTGTTTTCAAATATAAGTTTAACTTCATTGCTCACAGGGTTTAAATCAAAAATATATGATCTTCTAATTCTCTTAGGTTCAAGCTTTATTGTGCTTCCATCACTGTTGATATTTTACATAAATTCAATTGATTTCAATAATTATTCAATATTTTCATTTATAATTAATACTGAGTTTTTACAATTATTACAAGCTAATTCTCAAGTGTTCAATGTACTTGGAATAATTATTATTCTATTAGTTTCAGGACTTATATTTGTAAAACTACCCATTACTCAAGACTCTTTTATTGGTAGTGTATTAAACAATAAAGAATCTTACTTCTCTGAGTTATTTAAACTGTTTTTAATTATATTTTTTATTCTCTTCTTCGCGTTCACCTATTTTAAATTTTTCATGGAGTGGTTTGCTCTTGCAGTCGATGCAATTTTATTAGTTATAGGTATGTTATATTATATCTACATTTATGTGTTTAAACATGAAAAAGAGCTTAAGTTAAACTCTTTTTTAAGAGATATTGTAAATACTGGGAACAATTTTTTCAAAGAATTACTCATTTATTTAAAAGATAAAAACACAATTCTCATCTCAATAGCCTTGCTTCTCTCAGCGCACCTTCTTGTTGATGTGGGAGTGTATATTATACCTTTTGCAACAGGAATTGATAATAGTTTATATGATGTATTAGATAATGATGAAACTCAAATCAAACCACTTTTTGGTGCGTCAAATTCTTGGCTTTCTCATCAATATCAAGAACTCTCAACAAATCCCAATTTTCAAGAAATTGGTTTGAATTTAGACACACTTATTCTTTATCTCATACTGTTTTTAGAAATTATGTTGTATTGTATTAATATTTTAGTGTTTTCAATACTTCTCATTATGCCATTTATTTTAATTTATTTTTACTTGAAAAAAGATGTATTTATACCTTCAAAATTAAATATTATTCTCATTCTCTCAATGGTAACTTTGCAATTATTTTTACTCTCATCTCCAATTTTAAATAATGCGATTCAATTTTCTATTTTAAATTCTCAAGATACTCAAGGAATTGTATTCATAACACAGGGATTGTTTGAAAATCTAGGCTCAGTTAGTGTGAGTGAGATTTTGTATACAATTTTCTCATTTTTTGTAGCAGCAGGATTTATTGTTGCAATGTTATATTTAAAATATGAAAAATATAGACAGTTTTGGGTCTCAATTTATTATATTGTAATTCTTGTATTTTTCTTACTCTACTCAACAATTTTTGCGCAGAGTTACATAACATCTCAATATTCAAATTATTTTTCAAGTTCAGATAGTTTAAATTTTGATGAACAATTATATAAACACTCAGATGATTACAAGTTGTATTCAAGACTCATTTCTTCAAATAATTCTGTAGAGAGTATTTCATTGAGAAATTTGACAGTTAAAGAGAGTCGAGTTGAAAGTGATTTATATATTACTTCCTACATAGAGGATGTGAATTTTGATATTATTGGAATACAAATTAATACTCAAGAAGATTTTGCATCTACATTTAATTTAAAATCGTCACAACATAATAATGTTATAACTAGTGTATACAATTACTCTTATTTACTCAATCAATCTGAGATTGAGGAGATATTTATAATACTCACAATCCCTCAAAATAAAACTACTGAGTTTGTAGATTTAAATCAAAGAATTATGAACTCTCAAAATCTAGATTTTCTATCTTCTAAATCTTCTAATGAATTTTCAATAGGAAGAGTCTCTTCTTTATTAATTACAACAATAATTTCAATTTTTTATATTGCTGGATTAATTGGATATGCTCTACTGTATAGATACATGCTCAACGAATTAAAACGAAAGATATTTTAAAGTACATTGTATTTAATTAATTATGAAGCAACTTAAATCTAAATCTAAAAATTATGATGAATATTTGATAGAATCATTTGATGACTTGTGGGTTCTCTCAAAATATCTTCAACACAACGATGTAATATTTTCAAAAACTCAGCGAAAAGTTGCAATAGGAAGTGGTGAGAAAACAAAACAGACTACAAAAATTATTGTGGTTGAATTACGTGTTCAACGAGTTGAATTACAATCAAATCAGTTGCGTGTGAGCGGAGAGATTATCAATGAGAATGAATTTGTATCAGTTGGTTCTCATCATTCATTGAGTTATGAAATAGGAGATTCAATTGAAATTAATAATTCAAATACAGCTCCAACTAAACCAGAATATGTTCATTCATTACTCAATAATGCGCTCAAATCAACAAAACATAAATTTCTCATTATCTTGTGCGATGTAGATAGTATTATTGTAAGTAAATGTAGTCTATATTCTCTTGATATTATTATAGAACAATCAAGAATTGGTTCAAAAAAATATTTTTCAACACAAAAACAAATTTCAGGAGTTGAAGAAATGGCTCTTATTCTTCAAGATATTCAGCTTCAAGAGTACCAATTTATCGTATTTGCAGGACCGGGGAATTATAAAACTGACTTGAAACAACTTGTTGAAAAACAATTCTCAAATCTTCAAACATATATTGTCTCAACCATTGATGCAGAGCGCTCAACACTCACAACTGTAATTGATTATTTAAAAGAACACTCAATCATTGAAGAAAACGAGAATGTAGAACTATCTAAAAAAATAAATGATTTTATGCAAAAATTACATAATAATTCACAATTAGTGTCATATGGAGAAGATAGTGTTATTTCATCAATAGAGCAAGGAGCAGTTGATATTGCAATATTTAGTGAAGAGAAATATGATGAGATGCATGAGAGAAACTTAAACTCACTACTGCTTCTTGAAAAAATGAAAGGGGATGTATCAATTGTCCCAAGATCTTCAAAATATCACTCAATTATTAATGGTCTTGGGGGAATAATTGCTCTTTTAAGGTTCTAAATAATTGTCGTTGCTAAGGGTATAACACAAATATTTAAAATAGACTTTTTGATACAAATATTACATGGCAAAATGGGAATGTTTAGTATGTGGATACATATATGATGAAGCTGAAGGAGATCCAGATTCAGGAATTGAAGCAGGAACAAAATTTGAAGATATTGATGACGATTGGGCGTGTCCTGAATGTGGAGCAAGAAAAGGAGATCCAGAGAACTGGAGAAAAATGGAAGAGTAATTAACTACTCGTTTATTTATAATATAAAAACTTATTTTATTTATCAAATAAAAATTTAAATTATATTTAATCAAAAATTGAGATTTTTCTCTCAATATTTATACAATTCAACCCAGAATCATATTCTATGTAATCGATATTTTCTAAGACTACAGAATAGTTATCACAAAACGGAGCTTGATGTTGATAAAAATAGGCAAAATTAGAAGTTTCAAATGAACTAATATGGTTATCAGTTCTTAAAACTACTTCAGAATTTGTAAATGTTTGAGTCGTGTTAAAATCTATTTGAGAGTTAGGTTGTTCAAAAACTTGTAAAAATAATCCAACATATTCTAAATTATTTGTTTGAAACTCGAATTTACTATTGCTTCTCTCAAGATTATTTGAAATATCTTGGCTGTATAAAAATGTAGCACTAAATATAGTTAATGATAAAAATAAGTAAAATAGATAAGAAAATAATAAACTTTGAGCTCGTTTATTACATGAAAAAAAGAATAAATTATTTTTTTTCATATTCTAATTATTTATTGTAAGATTAACTATATCTTACTCCACCAACTTCAACAGTTGAATCTCCAATTAATAAAACATCATATCTAGAACCTGAGTTTAATACTACAGGAGGATCACAATCTCCTCCTAAATCAACTCTTGTACTTGTACTTTGATTAACTTGTAAATCTGAACTTAAAATACACTCTTCATTACCTGAGGGTCCTCTAAATATAACTTCAGTGAAATTATAACTACTTTGCTCAAAGTCAATAGCTCCAATATTCATTGTTGAGTTACCATTTCCTCCTTCATAGAGTGAAATTTTTCCTCCAAATTGCAAACTTAATGTTTGATCTCCTTGAATACTCTCATATGTGTCCTGAGTATATGAACTTAGGAATTGATATACTCCCACTGCAATAATCACTGTAATTGCTAATAATAAAATTGTTGCAATAACAGGACTGATACCTTTTTTATTAAAATTTATCATGTAATTACATAATACCCAAATAATATTTATACTTTTGTTGTCACTATTAGATGGACTATTAAATGAAATTTAGATTATATAATTTAACTCTTCAAGTTGTTTATTTTCTCAACAAGCTCTTGAGCCCATTCCTCTTCACAATAACCATTTGGCATGAGCACATGATTATTTTCTGCAAATTCTCCGTAACTAATTAAAATATCGCCTAAATGGATGATTTGTTCTACTTCATTTTTATACTTGCGAGCCATCTCAACAGTTTCAAGTTTAATAACTTCTCCTGATTTTAATCGAACAATTGGTGGTTCAATACTATCGCACGCAGTAATTACAGTCGCCTTTCCGGGTCTTTCTATTTTAAGTTGAGTTCCTACTGCAATAAAATCATTCAATATCTCAAGAGTTTGCGCAGATACTGCAGTGCTTGCAAATCCAGAGGTTCGTGAACGACCATAACGAAGTCTAAACCCACCTTTTGTCATTGGAAATGTGAAAATAGGTCTTCCTGCAACAGTGTCTTCCATAAATTTGTAATTTGGAAGTACTTTGGGTTTTGAAGAATCTTCATCTTTTTTAGTAGTTTTTTTTTTACTCTCAGATGAATTTTGAGATTTGATTTTTTTTTGTAAATCTAAGAACTCTTTTAAAAATAACCACTGCTCCATTCCAAAATCTTTTCCCCACTCCTCAATTCGCTTATTAACTTTAGGCGCTTTTTGAATTAAACACTCTCCAAGTACTAAACACATTCCACCTCTGATTTTATTAGTATTCATTCGAGGAAGATCTTTATAATTACTCACTTCTAATTTTTCTGTAGGATCGCCTGTGAGCTCTATTGGAATTTTTTCAATTAAAAACGCAGTTTCTTGCTCACTTGGACAATACTGCAAACGAACACATCTATCATTGTAATCCATCAACTCAGCGTGGAATCGTTTTTGCTCTATCTCATCAGGATCATATTCCTTGTATCCCATTTTTTTTCGAACATAATCTCCAAGTAATACAACTACTGCTCCTGCAGTTCCACCTGCTGCTCGAATTGGACCCGCAAAAGACATCGCTAAATATTCATCTCCATCTCTTCGTTTTTTAATTTCAAATCCAATAAATCCTTCAAGCGGAGCTGATACAACTCCTAGAGTCAAATATGCAAATCCTACACGAACTCCAATTTCAAGTGCTTCTTTTTTATCTCTAAACTCACAAAAATCTCCTCTTGCTACTTCATAAGATATACTCATACCAACTCTCCAATCAAGTTTTGCATATTCTCCTTCCAAATCTTGAATTCTCTTAGCAATTCCACTACCTAATAATTGAGGAGCAGCAACTGAAATCAAACCTTCTACTCGCTCAGAAATATCACGTGCAAGAGGCATTTCAACAGCTGAAACAGGGTCATATCCTCGTTTTCTCGCTCGTTTTGCAATAGTATATGCTTCATCAATTTTAAAATCTAAATACTCAAAATACTTCTCAATTTTACCCATACTATTTTTAATAAATTCTTCTTTAAATAATTAACTTATATTATAGCTCCGTTTAAAATTAGGCAAAAATCACAAATATTTCTTAATCTAAATATTTTTCATATAATAACTCAATAATTTTTATTGAAAAATATTGAGCCAAAAAGAAATTATTCTTTTATATGATATAAAATTAAACACCATGCTACTCCTCTATTGTTCATTTCTTATAATTTACTTCTCAAAGAAGTAAATTGTATCTTTTTAAGAACAGAATTGAGAGTTTCAACAAGACTCCTTTTGCTCTAATGAGTTTATGTAAAGGCCCACTATCCTTTAAAATAATCTAAAAATTCTCTTAGAAATTTTTTTAGAATAAAAATAAACTATGATTACAGCAACTCTTTAATAATTATTAAGGTGTTTATAACCTGTTTTAATGAAGTGCTATGGTAGTGCCATTGAATTGCAAACTTTAAGAATTTGCTCATGCAAATTATCATAGAATTGTGTTCTTAACATCATTAATTTTACCTGATTAAAATTTTTGAACTCTGAATGAGGCTAAAATTATGACTAAAATATAAAAATTAACTAAAATAAGTTTTAATAAACTTATTTCCCTCTAACATCTACATCTTCAGGAGATTCTTCGTGATCAGGATGAGAACCATCTTCACCATGAACATGTCCATGTTCTAATTCGCTTTGTGTAGCATCTCGAATATCCATAATTTCTACCTCAAAATTGAGAGTTTTTCCTGCTAGAGGATGATTAAAATCAATTACTACTGTTTCATCTTTGATATCTGATACTTGAACAGGAATTGGTCCTTGAGGTCCTTGAGCTGCAAGTTGCATTCCAACTTCTACTTCAACATCTTGAGGAAGCTGAGATCTTGGAACTTCTTGCATAGCTTCATCTGATTTTTCACCATATGCTTTTTTAGGAGAAATTTTTTCAATTTTTTTCTTATCTCCAACTTTTAATCCATCAATTCCTTCTTCAAGTCCAGGAATTATTTGTCCTACACCATAAATAAATTGAAGTGGTTCTTTTCCTTCGCTGGAGTCAAAAACTGACCCATCTTCAAACGTTCCTGTATAATGTAGTGAGACTACTTTTTCTTTTTCAACCGTACTCATTTTTTATTATAATTCATTTTTGTAAGAATATTATCAACAATATACTTAAGGTGAATTAACCTTACTTTAATTAAGAAATAAACACTTATAAAATTAATTGTTAGCGCAAAAAGAACTTTTCTAGAATTGAAATATTTGAACTTATTAAAATTAAATTTTTTATCCAACATTCACGTCTAGAATAATGACGCCTGCCTCATCAAATTCAACAAGTAATCGCTGCTTTGAAGGCCCATCTCTACACGTAGATATATCTAAATCTAGAGTTTTACTAGAATAAACACCTAAATTCCCTGCACATTCTTGTTCACCTAATGTTACGGATGTCACATTTAAATTATTTAAATTAGTTTGTAGATATAATGTATTATCAACAATTCCAACAACTTTTGTTGCAAACGAATTTTCTAATTCTTCTGTTGGTACACCCCTTAGAGTTGATTGATTAAAATTGTCTACGAATAAAAACAAACCAACAGCTACTATTACAACTGTTGCAGACATAAGTAGAGTTGAAATAATAGGAGAGATGGATTTTTTACTTTGCATATTATATTTGAATAAAAATAATTTATAAACATTTGTATTCTTTGGCTCTGTCCCAAGTTTTAAATACTATTATTTTCTATTACTAATATGGTAAGACAAATGGTTTTATACGAGTTTCTTCCACAGAAGAAACGCACATATAAAGATGTGTTATTTGAAACTCTCCTTGGCTTAAATTTACTAAAATACTCCAATACTACTGATAACAAAAAATTTAGCACCTCTTAAAAATTAGCACTCATTATTCTCTAATTTAAATCTAACGCCTCTTTAAGAGAATTTTGTTCAAAATTGAACACTAATTCTTTGTAGTATCAAGATATTGAATTAAAATATCTAATTACAAAATCCTCTCTTCATAAATAGATTACTCAATTCGTCCACTCTCTTCTCAAAGCAATACTTGATGAAAGAAATTCAGGAGAAAATCCAAGTATTTTTGGTTATTTACTAAAATGGGAGAACTAAACAACACATTTGTTGTTCCTCCTATTAATAGAGGAGAAAATTGTCTTCATAATCGAATTGTTAGAAAACAATTTCAAAACACATACTATGAACATCAACATCCATATTCGTTAAGAAATAATGTAGAAGCAGTATTCTCTTCTTTGAAGAAAATTCCGCTTAAAAGGATTAATTCAAAACAGTGTATGAGTAAAAAAAGAGAAGTTATAATTAAAATTATAATATATAATTTGAAAAAATATCTTGCTTATTATTTTGATAATTAAAATATGTTCAAATATAACATTTCATCTATAATAATTTAAAAATTATTTCTAAATTATTACTTTGAATTTGTCCAATGGAACAAATTCCCAAACTTCAATAGTTTTATAAATCTAGAAATACTACGATATATAGAAAAAAAATGATATATACTGAATTATATAAACCAGAAAGCGTTCAAGAATTAATGGTCGGGATGTATGTGAAAGGCATCTCTGAAACGTTAATCCGTGACATAAGAAAACAAAATGATAGTATTTCTCCTGCAGAGAATTCAAAGTTAGAAAATGTGATTTATGGAATGGCTCAAAGCTATGTTACTTCTGCTATTGAAGAAGGACCTATGGGAATTATCGCAAATGATGTTAATTTAAAAATAGAAAGAAGTGGAAAGAAACTTGAAGATTTATTGAATCAAGAAGAAGGTGGTGTGTTTCTTGATAAAATGATTAGAGATTCTTCTAAAAGATATGGAGAAGGTCTGGAGGGTTCTGAAATTTTCATGACTAACTACATTTTAGCAGCAGATACAGCAAAAGAGTCAAGTTTAGCTAGAATTTATGAAGCAAATCCTGAAATTACAAGGAAAGGACAAGAATTTATTGAGGGGACTCATGAGGCAATGAAATA
This sequence comes from uncultured Methanosarcinales archaeon, assembly GCA_964621065.1. Lineage (GTDB taxonomy): Archaea > Nanobdellota > Nanobdellia > Woesearchaeales > UBA583 > UBA583. The sequence continues at coordinate 226,940 of CAZULG010000001.1, forward strand.
TTTAATGAAACAAGCAGGGGCGCAACAAGCTCAAATGATATTTGGTCAATTGCCTACTGCATATCAACATCTCCTCCAATCACCAAATAATGATAATTCCGCTCCAGCTGGGTATAGCACATCTTCAGATGATAAAGCAGCATAGATTTAAATATTAACCTCATTCTTTTTAAATTATTAATTATTTAACATTTATATGAAACGATTTGTTCTTCTCACGCAAGTGCACACTAAAATTACTTCTTCAAATCTTCAATCTCAAGGGCGTCTTGATATTGTTTTGCACTCAATTATCACATCCCTCTTCATCTCACACACATTTCGCCAAGACACCATTCTTGAAATTATTTGCATGGGACCTCCCTTAAATCCTCGAAAAATTACTATTCAATATCATCAAGATGCAACGCTCTCTAAGAAAAATTTGAAAAAGACAATTGAATTAGCTCTCAATAAATGTAAATCAACACAGCCTTTAGAGGTTCATCCTGGTGTTATTGTTGAAGAGATTAATGTTGATAATTATATAACACAACTCATTGAAGATGAGAAGAATTTTTGTGCAATACTAGACTCATATGGGACATTACTCAAAGAGTATTCTAATGAAATTTCGCAAATTCTTCACAAAACACATAGAACATATGAAAATATCATATTCTTCCTAGGAGATCATAAAGGAATTTCAAAAAAGATGAGAAAAAACTTGAAGAAAAAAACTCATAGAATCTCCCTTGGAGATAATGTATATTTTACTTCGCAGGTTTGTACAATCTTGCATTATGAAATGGACATATTAGAAAATGAGAAAAGAATAAGAGAAGAGTAATATATAAATGATAATTGAAAAAAATAAAAATATAAACCAACACTACTTATGTATTGAATTCATTACATCTCCACAGAGTTATTTTCAAAATATTCAAATCAACTCCAAACTTCTCCAAGTTATTATTCCTCTTAGAGGACTCAAACACAACTATAAAATAACTCCCAAATTATTTCAAAAAGTTAATAACTCTCAATATCACAAATACGAACAAATTCAACCACTAAAACTTATCTTTGATTTCTCATCTTTTGAACTAAAAACAACCCCTATTTCTCTTCAAAGTGTAATTGAATTGGAGCCAAAAGTTCATCAAAAAACAATTATCTCATTTATTGATTCAATACTATTTTGTCATCCTCAAACATATGTTAAATTACTCCAAGAACTTCAAGTTGAAAATGAATTAATTCTAGACTCTTCTCTTCTTATGAGAGTTGAAACTATTTTATCATATTTAAATGTATTAAAATAATAATTCTAATACTCATTAATTGAAATCAAAGTCATCCAAATCAACTGTGTCATCATCATCAAATTCTTGTGCTTGTGAATTATTCGCTTGATTTTGATTCCTCAACGTATTAATAACTCTTAGCGTAACAAGAACAATAATAATAAAGACAATAACTCCTGCTACAATTCCAATTATTAATGTCCAACTCATTGAAACATTGTGCATGTATCTAATATCAACACGCTCAGCATATCCTGAATCAGAAGATATCAAAATTGAATCAGTTGTATTTTGAAATGACTCAAGCATTGAGACATCATCTGCTGAAAATTGAATAATTCTTCTTCCATCTTCTCTGATAAAAAAGCTAGGATTTGAAATCTCAACTAATCCTAAAAATGTGTTTTCAAATTGCAATGAAATTTCTTGCTCATCTTCAACAATGCTATTTACAACCAATTGAGCAGAATTAAAATCATCAATTAATAATTCTTCTCCTTGCATAGTCTCGCTCTCAACAGTAAATGTTGGATCTTGCTCTTGAACATCAACAAATCCGGTTATTTCAATAACATCATCGTCTCTTCTACATGTGAGTTGAACTTCCATCTCTCCAGTTTGAAAATCAGTATTTGAAATGGTCAATATATTTACTTCACGATTTAAAGTTATATCTCGATTTTTGTTAGTAAAAGAGTTCGTGTATTCACAACTCAACTCAATATCAGGCTCATTATGTGTAACTTCTACTTCAATTATTGGCTCATCTTTAGAAAATTGTGAAGTATTAGATGAAAATGAAATTAATTCAGGGGCTTTAATGATAAGTGGAACTGATATAAATTCTTCTCTACTGTTATCATTTGCAATTCCTGAGACTTTAATCATACCTTTTTTATCCGTTAAAATGCTGCTTTGTGTTTCAATCTCAAACTCAATTTCATCATCTGCTTCAATAGTTCTTAAGTTTTTAGGAAATGAAATATATTGTTCAATTTCATCATCTACTTCAATTTCAATATTTTCAATTTCAAAAATGGAAGGGTTAAATAATGTAATAGTTGAGATTTCATCTAAGACTTGATTATAATCTATTGTCAAAAATGGACGTATGAATCTCTCAATACTCAAGTATGCAAGAGAGTTTCTCTGCGTGTTTCCCCAACCATTTCTTGGCTCTTCAAAATACATCCAATTCTCCGCATCTTCAATATAACTCTGCGCATTTAACTCTCTCATAGACTCAATTCCCCAATACGTTTCAAAAATCCTCTTATTCTCATTACCTCCTCCCCACGATCCATCATTATTTTGAGAAAATTTCAAAAAATTTTCAGTAGCATCATCTTGAACTATTTTTGAGTACAGAGCAGTCAGAGTAACATCATCATCTTCTAAAATATACTCTCTATTGACGCTACTTGAATATTTGAAGTTCTCGATATAATTTACAAGCTCTGAGTAGTATTCTAAATCTTGTTCATAGGTAGCTAGTGCATAAAGAGTTGAGAACCTATCACAAGAAGAATCTTCTCCGAAACAAAATGCCACATCGTCCCGATCATACTTAAAATTATCACTATCTTCTTCAGTAATATTAAATTTCTCCTCGGAAGTTTCAATTGTAAAAATCATCTCATCAACTTCGTTGTTATTACAATCTATCTCGAAAGAAGAACTAAAACTTCTAGAGGAAATATTTTTAGACTGATCAACAGTAATTGTTCTATCTGAATCATCTGAATCATCAGTAAATACCTCACACTCAAAACTTCCATTAAAAGAAGATTTCATATTCAATTGAGTCCTAAATGTTGCACTCTCAAGTGTTGTATTAATAATTTGAGAATTCAAATAAATTTCACCATCTTGGATTAATCTGTTGGAGTCATCATATCCTGCAAGTTTTAAATTATACAAAATTTGAGTTGTATCTTTAATATCACAACTATTATCAGTCCAACATTTCTCATCATTGTCTCGCATATCTCGCAGTTTCTCATAAATTTCATTAGATTTAGCATTCATACCTTTAATTTTATTGTGAACTACAAGATAATATGACAAATCCAATGGATTACTTATTGATTCAAAATCTTGGGAGAGAACTCTATCAACAACTGAGCTCTCTTTTGTTGAGAGCAATTCTTTTGAATATAAAAAATCTTTAGAGTCTTGAGTATATGAAATCTCTAAATCCCCTTCACATGTAATTTCTTCTAAATTTCCATAATAACACCCATTTGTTGAATATTGATTTAGCTCAATATCAACTTCGCTACTTCCTGAAGAACATACGATTTGCGCTGAAACATCACTCATTTGTCCATTAACATTTTGCTCTGGACATACTTCAAATGTCAAAGGCTCATATTCTAGAAATCGAAGCGGATCAACTTCATTATCACTTTGTGTAAAATAATTTGGAGAATAAAAATTAACCTCACTTGAGTAGACAAAACTTGAAGTCGTAACTAATAAAAAAAACACCATTAGAAACGATTTGTATAATATATTCATTCTTAATAATTAGTCAAAAATAACTGTTAAAAAATTAAGTGATTACTTCAAAATTAAAACTATTTATTTGTATAATATTGATGAAAAATAATGATGAAGAAATTTTGTAAATATGAGACTAAGAAATAAAAATTAAAGGTTTTGAGGGCATATGACTTTGTTTTAAATCAATATTTGTATCTTCAAAAATTTTGACTGTGAGTCTTGTGAAATTAAACTCTTCTTTTATAAAATCAACTGCTCCCTTGATCAACTCAACTTCTTCTTGTTGAGACATATAAAAGTGAAGTCCTGATTTTAATGTTTTAGGTACAAATTTAGATATAAATTTAGAATCCTCTGAAAAATTACTCTGCAATGTTTGCATCATCTCTTTCACACTCACGCTTGTTTTAAACATCTTATCAATACTATTAAATAGTATAAATCTAAATTGTGGTGCAACAACTATTTCTAAAGAAGTTCCTTTTTTTAGTTCTTGTTGAGTTGCGATATCTTTAATTAGTTGTTCTATTATAGCTTCCTTTCCTAAAATTTCATCATTAATGAAGTATTGTTTTTTTTCTAAATCAATGCTCTCGTGTGAAACAAAAGTAGAGTTTCCCATTTGCTCCCATAACTCTTCACAAGTGTGAGGAATGACTGGAGTGAGAACTTTAATCAAATCTTCACTAATAAATTTAACCACCTCATTTGCCTGGTTTGAATATAATCTTCGTTGCACATAACTTAAATCTTGCATAAATTCATAGACAATTTGTACATATGCTTCTCGAAGTTTCATCTCATTAAAAAATCCAAATGCAGTATTAACTCGTGTGTAAAATTTCGCAATAAGCCATTTTTGAGTATCGTTGAATGAATCATACTCAACAAGTGGAGATGGAATTGAGTCTTGAATTATCTCTTGTAATTTTTCAAATTTCTTTTTCACTTGCTCAACTTCATCATCTTTAAAATCCATCTCAACATCATAATTTGAATTTGTAATTAAATACAATCTATATAAATCTGCTCCGTACACATCTTTTACTCTAAATAGTGGAGTTCCATTCCCTTTAGATTTTGAAATTTTTTCTCCATTTTTCATCATCATACTTCCAACTACAAGAGTAGTTGGCCACATACTCTTAGGAAAGATAAGACTATAGTGATAAATCAAATAATTTAAATGATTAGACATATGTGGAAGTCCAACATATCGATAATCAACATTATTCCAATATTGAACTTCTTCTCTACATTCTTGTATAATTTCTTTTTTAACACCAGTTATCTCAGACACATTACTCAATGTCCCATTTCCCAAATAAACATAATCAAAAAATTCAAATGATAATTGTTTAGAGTCAATTTGTTCTCTTTTTAAAATATGCATTATCATATAGAGCATTTGATAAATTGTAGAATCACTCAGTGGTTCAATAATCCAACTCTCATCATAAGGTAACTTTGTACCAAGTCCTCTCTTTCTTGCACATGGACGCAAATTTGCCCAATTCACATACCCTTTTTGTGTATTTTTCAAATTATGTGGTAAAAATTCTGCACTCTCAAGAAGTTTTAGAGCATTTGATTTAACTTCCTCATCACTATAGTCTAAAAACCACTGACCTGACAAATTTGCAACAATTACATCATCTCCTCCTCGAGTTTTTGCTCTTCTTGAAGTTTCATATAAAGTTCCTCCTAAATGTAACTCTTCAAGTTTCTTCTTTGTTTTTTCAAATCCAATATTATTTTTCAAAGGTGTTTTATTAAACTCATCACCACAATTAATCATCACAGCACCAAAATGTGACTCTTTATAGAGCTCTTTTTTCATCTCCTCAAGTTTTTCTTCATTTCCTTTTGTTGAATAAATCTTGTGCTGTAATAATTTTGAATACGCAGGGATGTTGTCTTTATATTTGATCTCCTCTCCTTTCTTATCAAATGTTTGCGTTATAGGAGTTAATTGAAGCGGATCTTTGTCTTGAAATTCCTCTAGTGTTTTTCCTGGGAATGTGTGCTCAAATAAATACAAATAATCATGTACAGAATCAGCTGGTGAGGAGAAGACAATTCCTGTTGCGTGATTTTCATCACAAAATTCTGCACTTAATACTGGAACAGTTTTATTAGTAATTGGAGCTATAACATTTTGACCAATAAATTCTTCTCCTTTATGCTCACTCAAATACTCTACATTATCAAATTGATGCTCAATTTTTACGTGACTCGCTTTACTCACAATCCAAATATCTCCATTTACCTTAAGTTTTACCAAATCCATATCTGGTTTTACATACATATTTGTAATTCCAAACAACGCGTCAGGACGCAAAGTTCCAGCAACTAAATATTCATTGCTACTCTCCAGCTTTGCCATGATGTATGTCATCTCAGAAATAGATACTTTGTCAATGTCCCCATCTTTAATATCATCTTCTCCAACTGCATTTTCATCTTGAGCTGAGTAGAGAATTGGATATTTTCCTTGCTTTAACAATCCAAGATGTTTTAGTTTTGAATATTGCCACGCAATAAACGCGTTATATAAAGACTCTCCAGTTGTAAATTGACGCTCATACGAGATACTTGCTCCAATACTATCTAGAGATGCCTCAATAGTGTTTGAGAAAAAATCTGCAATATGTTGTGGGTCGTGAAATGTTTTTATTAAATCTTCTTGTTCTTGCTCATCAAACACATAATCAGATATTGCTTCTTTTACTTGTGCAATTACTTTTTCATCTCCTCTCTTTATTCCATCAGCTACAGCTAATACAGGCGTTCCTGAAATATGATAGCCAATTGGATAGAGAACATTTTTTCCTAATAATCGTTGATAACGTAAATACACATCTGCAATTGTGTACGTTCTTCCATGTCCAATGTGCATCACAGAATTAGCATATGGGTATGCAACATTTCCAAAAAATTTTTCTTTTGAATTATCTACTGCAGTATCCCACGCTTTAGCTTCTTTCCACTTTTTTTGCCATTTTTGTTCAATAGATGATTGATTTTCAAGAGTCATATGTTTAAAAAGAAGTTTTGATTTTAAATATTTTAGTATTATTTAGCTCAATTCATAATTTATTATTATTCTCAGATGAGCGAAATCTGAAAAATTGAGTCTTCATATTTCAACACTAGTAAATATATTTAAATGCTTCTCAACATCATTAATAATATGTCAACGACTGTTATGGTATTTGGAACATTTGATATTTTCCATAAAGGCCATGAATTCTATTTTCAAAAAGCAAAAGAGTATGGGGATAAACTTATTGTCGTTATTGCAAGAGATGAGACTGTTGCAAAAATAAAAGGCTTTCTGCCTCAAAATAATGAACAGAATAGACTTAAAACTATTGAGAAATCACATTTGATTCACAAAGCCATTCTTGGAAATTTAGGAGATAAATTTAAAGTAATTGAAGAATATAAACCTGATGTATTGGTATTTGGATATGACCAACAATCATTTAATATAGGAATTGAAAAAGAATTGAAAAAGAGAAATTTAGAAGATATTAAAATAGTTCAAATCAAAGATGCACTAAAACCGCAAAAATATAAATCTTCTCTATTTAAAGTTTCTAAATGAATTAAATTGTGTAATTATTGAGATCGTAAGAACAAATATTTATAAATATTTTATATTTTATTACAATAAATGAGCTCCAAAAAACAAAAACCTACGTCGCAATATTTTAAAAAAAATGCTTCTTCAAAGCATGATAGAGCAAAAAAAGAAGAATCAAAACACAATTCTACAACTCAACAACATAAAGGAGTAGAACAAGAAGATTTTATTGAAACATTAAAAAGAATAGGAACATCAAAAATAACACACATGATAGGAATATTTTTTGTATTATTTGTTTTGATGAGTGTTGCATATGATGTGAGAACCGGTGCTGTGGATTATGAGTCAAGTTGGACTTGTGAAGTAAAAAAAGTATTTGATGATTCAACAGTATGTAGTTTGAGAGATTCAATTCAACAATCAATTTATCAGCAAATTCAACAACTCATACAGCAACAACTACAACAACAATATCCAAATGCTCAAAACGAGCAGTTTATACAACAAGAACTCGCTAATCGCTTTAATGAAGTGCTTGAGACAAATACATTTCAAGGCCAAGATTTAGATCAAATTGTTGAACTTCAATATCAAAATTATAAAGATAGTTTTCAAAGTGATAGCGGTCAAACCTATTTCACTGGAATAGATCCTTATTTTTATTTAGGAATTTCATCAAATTATTACCAAAATGGACATCCTGGAACAACGCTTGATGAGAATGGGACATCTATTATAGAATATCAACTCGCACCCCAAGGAAAAACTAGAAGTAATATTGATATGCATAGTTATGTGATGAGTCAAATGTATAATTTGAATAATTTAGATCCTCAAAGTGCAACTGCTGTTGAGAAAATGGAAGCTACATACACACTTCCTGCAATTCTTGCAATGCTCACAATCATTCCACTGTTTTTTTTGCTGCGTTCTACAACAAACACTTCATTTGCAATTATTGGAAGTCTTGCTCTAACAACACTTGGTATTTATTTAAGTAGAACTCAAGGTGGGTTTGTAGATACTGATGGATATATTATATTTTTTGCAGTTTTAATTACAACAAGTTTATACTACGCATTCAAATCTCAAGCATTGTGGATGAAACTCTCACTTTCAGGAATTTCAGGAGTATTTACAATATTATTTCAATGGGCTTGGGGAAATTCATGGTTCTTTATAATATTTGCATTTGTAGGAATTTTAACAGTAATTGGATTTGAAATACTTTTTGTATTAAAAGACTATTTAAGGTCAAAAAAAAATAATAAAACAATAAACAATTTTTTCAAAGAAGTTTCCACAATTTCATATATTAGCAAGAATATTCCAGGATTATTTATTGGAGGAGTGTATTTTATAACTGTTGAATTATTAAATTTAATTACACGTCAAAGAGAGATTTTAACGTTACTATACGAACAATTTTATTCAAGTGTTTCAAACCTTACAACTTCTACAACAGGAAATATCTGGCCAAATGTATTATCATCAGTAGCAGAGTTACAATCAACAAATGTTGAGAGAATATTTTCTCAACTTATTAATCAAGTTAGTACTGAGTTAACAATGTTTATCACATTATTATCTTTACTTGGAATTTTTTCATATATCAATTCTAAATTTGATTATAAAACACTATTTCCTCAATACCACCCATTATTTACTCAATGGAGTTTTAATATTATCTACGTAGTAATTTTATTTTTATTATTATTCCAGTTTCAACAATTGAGCGTAAATTCTGCAATGTTATACTCAATTCTTCTTATTCTTCCTATTTTTATACTACTTGGTGTATACGCAATTACAAGAAATGATTCATATTCAAATATTCAACACCACGAGTTATTTTTTATTAGTCTACTTTTAATTTGGTTTGCAGGAGGAATATTTATGAGTCTTAATGGAGTTCGATTTATCCTCTTGCTAGGACCTGCATTTATATTTGTTATTGTATATGGATTGTATAAAATTATTGAACAAGCAGTTGAACTTTTACGTTTAGAGTTTAAAAATATGAATGCTCTAAAAGCTCAAACTATTATGAGTGTGTTTGTTTTATTTATCTCACTTTTAATGTTGTCTGGTCAGATTAATCAAGCATATGCACAAACAAGTTCAAACACTCCTAATTTTGATGATAGTTGGTTTGAATTAATGGATTATGTTCAAGAAAATACGAGTGAAGATACAATTATTAATTCATGGTGGGATTTTGGACACTTCTTTGCAGCAATTGGAAATCGAGGTGTGACATTTGATGGAGCATCTCAAGGAACTCCTGCTTCATATTGGACTGGAAACTGGTTGCTCACAAGTGATGAGACTAGAGCAGTTAATATTTTACAAATGCTCTCATGTTCACTTAATCAAGGGTTTGAGTATGCAGATTCAATTATTGATGATAACTCTCAAGGTGTAAAATCATTCCATCTCATTGATGAGTTAATGAATTTAGAAGATGAAGAAGAGATGAGAGAATATTTAGAGAATTATGAAGAGCATAATTTTACTCAAGATGAGATAGATAAATTACTGAGTTTAATTCATTGTGAGGAGCCACGTCCAATGAGTTTGATTACTTCAGAGGATATGGTTCAAAAAGCAGGAGTTTGGGGTCATTGGGGGAGTTGGAATGCAACTCAAAAATACATATTAGATAATTACAACAAAATTAGTATTGAGGAGATGAGTGAGAATTTAAGTTTAGATGCCTCAACAGTTGAAGAAAGTGTTAATGAATTAGAAGCAATTGATAGCAGAGCTAGAAATTTTGATGTGAGTAAAAATGATTTACAAAATCAATGGCTCGCACCATATCCTTCATATTTATCTCAACCAATTGAGTGTCAAATTGAAAATGATATTGTGAATTGTCAAAACCAACTACAAATCAATTTAAGTGATCAAGACAATATTACAACTCAGGGACAAATCACTAGTGATTTTGATGTTTCAAGAATTATTATACCTAGTACAAATGATCTCTCAACATTTGAGATTAATGATAAACAAGAACTTGATGTACTAGTCATTCCTGATGAAAATACTGCGCAAATTCTTATTTCACAATATCCTCTTGGAACTTCAATGTTTACAAGATTATTTTACTTAGACGGATTTGGAACTTCTCAGTTTGAAGAACTCACTCGAGTAAATACCCAAACAACTGGAAGAGTTATTTTGTGGAACACAATATTTGAAGACGAAGATAACTTAACCCCTCAAGTTTCAATTGGAGATGTTTCAGTTGAAACTGGGCAAAATGCAGGAGGAACTGAACAAGATATTGAAACTGTAGAAGCTCCTGAACAAGAAGTTGTACTAGATGAGATTGTTGAATAATTTTCTCAATAATTTTTGATTAAATCTATTTTTTTATCAAAAATACCGTTAAATTCAATTGTTCAAAATGTATTCTTTTTGAGATAGATACCAATACAACAATACTTCTAAATTTTCAATGTCTTCTATATTATATTTTTTGAGTAATTCTAAAGCGTTATCATCTCCTCGCTGATATCGCTTCCATAACTCTACTGCAAAGAATCCATCAATTTGAGCAACTTCTTCATCTCTTTGTAATCCAAGCTCTCGCTCAATTCGCTTCAATCCTCCACTCAATCCCAACTCTTTGAGCATAAAACGTAAATCTAGATGAACACATTCAAATTTTTTATTGCAAGTATGTTCAATAAAAGGCATATCAAATTGTTTTCCATTAAATGTAACAATAACATCATATTTCTCAAGCTCAAGAAATGCATCTTCAAGATCAATTCCTCTCACATAAATATGAGATGATTTCCCATCATAAATTCCTATTGTTGTAATGTAGTGATACTCTCGGCTCAGCCCAGTTGTTTCAATATCAACATACGCAGTTGAATTTGTTAATGGAAGAAGTTTATAATGGTATTTTGATAAAAGTTTTTTTGTGAAATAATTCCAATTTTTCTTCTCAAGAGCTTCTTTTGACTCTTGAATTTGATTAATAATGTCATTGTGAAATTTTGAAGGAATAATTGGCTCTTGCTTTTTTACTTGATAAGAAGTAGTATTACATGAGTTTAATAATTGAATATCACTGCTCAACTCTTCTTTATCTTCATTAGAAATTGAAAAGGAGTTTTTGTGAAGAATGTTTGTTGTAACATCTTGAGAAATATGCTCAATCAAATCATCCCATGAATAAATATTATTTGAAAATAGAGTGGATTCAAGTTCTTCACTCACACCTTTTAAGTGTATAAAGCAATGCTTCATGTTCATAATGTATAACACCACAAATGTATTTTTAAAAGTTTAGTCTATTATAAATAGACACTTCAAAAAATATGTAACAAAACTTTATAAAATATATCTGCTCAAATTAACTAGAATGAAATCAACTATCTCGTGCATATATGAAAATACTCAACTTCAAGGAATTCTTCTCAAAGAAGATGATACTACCTACTCTATTAAAATAAAAAGTGGATATCAAGTAAGTGTTGATAAAAAAAATTGTAGCAATGTTAAGATTACTCAAGAAACGTCTGAAAAAATAGATGCTTCACATACAACTAAAACAAATGATAAAAAATCAATATCTAAAACAACTAATACAAAGACGAATTCTAAATTGCCAAATATTGCAATATTTCACACAGGAGGAACTATTGCAAGTAAAGTCGATTATAAAACTGGAGCAGTGAGCTCTCATTTCACACCTGAAGAATTAATCGAACAATTTCAAGAATTAAATAGTGTGGCAAATTTGCAAGCGTTTATGATTGGAAATTTGATGTCTGAAGATTTACGCTTTGGACATTATAATATGATTCTTGAAGCAGTAAAGAAACACCACACACAATTTGATGGAATTATTGTATCACATGGAACAGATACAATGCACTACTCTTCAGCTGCTTTGCAGTATTCTTTAAAACATTTAAACATTCCCGTTCTCTTAGTTGGTGCTCAGAGAAGTTCAGATAGAGCGTCAAGTGATGCGTTTTCTAATTTACAAGCAGCAATTACTTTTATTTCATATTCAAAACAGAGAAAAGAATCATATCAACCATCATTTAATCGAGTTGGAATTTGTATGCACAATTCATCAAGCGATGATTCCTTTGTAATACTTGACTCAATTAATGCAAGAAAAATGCATACCTCACGAAGAGATGCATTTAAGCAAGTGAACTTTAAACCAGTTTGTGAAATTTCATCAACACATAACATTTCAAATATTCGAGAGGAATTATTTACAATCTCTCAAAATAATGAAGAGTTGACATATACCAAATATAATGAGAAATTACGAATAGGAGTACTTTATGCTCATCCTCACTTACACAAAGAAGAGATTTTACGATTAAAAGATTTGTATAATGGTGTCATTCTTGCAGGAACAGGACTTGGTCATATTGGATTGAGTGAATTTGATAACATCTCCAAGCAAAATGTTGAAAATCAAGATGCAATTAACGAAGTAGCCTCAAAAATACCTGTTTGTCTTGCAACACAATGTATTAATGGAAAAGTAAATGTAAATGTATACTCCTCTGGAAGAATCCTTCTTCAATCAGGAGTGTTAGGTAATTACTCAGCTCTTACAATTGAAACACAATTCATCAAACTAGCATATTTACTCTCAAAATATAACAAAAAGATGATTACTAATGATGAATGGTCTGAAAATAAAGAAGGATTTAATACAGCAAAAGTGGTTGATAATAACGAAGATTGTGAATATTAAAAATTTTGACATATTATTATAAAAATATCTACAATTATTGATAAGTTCTATTAGTTATTATTCCCTACCTCCCATTAACTCTTCTTGCCACTCATACAACTCATCCCATTTCTTCTTGTGGGCTAGTTCTGCTTGTTTTGGCCATGTTTTAGGAGAATGTGTATGTAAGTCATTGTTGTCTAAGATTTCTTTAATTTTATACGCAGGAGTATTGGACAATTGTTTGAATGATGTAATTTTATGTTTATATAATATTTCTTGAATAACAGGCCCCACTCCTTCAATAATAGTTAAATCGTCTTTTCTTGATGAGTTATTTTTTTGAGTTGATATAGATTCAATTCCTAAATCATCCTTTGAAGTTGAAGTAGAAGCAGATGAATACATTATGTGTTTATTTCTTCCATAAGAATGATAAAGCTTATATCCTTCATATGCAATTAATAATACGATAATTAAATAAAATACAGTGTTAAAAAATGCAAAAAAAGGAATCCCATTACCTAGATATTCAAACGTTCGTCTCATTACACTTAAAAATAACATTATGCTATACGCCCAAAATAAAATTCTCATCACAAATGTTTGAAATGGAGCATAATTACTCAATAGAGCAATGTAATATGAAACCATGGCTCCAATTGTTCCAAATACAATCCAACTAGATTCAAACAATGAAAATGATAGATTCCAGGGATATAAATAAATTGTATTAATAATTAACAATATTGCAAATACAATAAAAATATGAAATCTTCGTTTACTAATCATATTTATTCTACGAATTAATTATTTATAAAACTTGCTATTTGTTATCACTCTTTAATTACTAATTTGTTAAATTTTATACAAATATTTAAATACTTTAAAATAACATGTTATGCTTAGATGGATAAAAATGTACTATTAACAAATTTAGAATATATGAAGTCTGATATATATTACTTATCAAATAAAATAGCTTCAATTGAAACTCACTCACATAATTATCAACATGATGAACAAAAGAATGAATTAGCAATTATACAAATAAGAGATACTATTCAAGAATTTAGCAAGCAATTACAACGAGCACTTAAAAGAATAGAGGAATTAGAGCTTAATCAAGAACATACGTCTGAATACATTGATGATATTGACTCAAAAACACGTAAAAATGAACAAGAAATTTCCAAAATGTCAACTCAACACTCTTTTACAAGTGGAGAAATAGAAGCATTGAAAGCTAAATTAAGTGAAGTAGAAGAGTCATTGAATTCTCAAATTAGTAATATTTATGATAATGTATTTAATGAAATTTTAAATTTAAAGCAAGAAATTGAAATTCTTAAAACAAACAAAAAATAGTTCTACCACATTCCTTTTTTTTTAATATATACACTGTGTCCCCATTGAACACACAAATCAAAATTTAATAATTTCAAATGTAATGGAACATCACATGCTCCAAAACAAGGTCCAAAATATGAAAAAAATATAGTTTGAGGAGCGTGCTTATTCAAATAATCAATTACTTCTTTTGCATAATATTTTAGTCCATCTGGGAATTGTAAAACAACCATTTTATTTCCATTTTTTTCTATTTGTTTCACTAAAACATCAAGTTCCAAATTATAGTATGTAGAAAATGTCTCTTCCATAAAAACATGAGTATGGCTATGTTTAAAAATATTCTTATATGATGAATACTGTGTAATGAATACATTCATTTTTATACTCATAAAAACATAAACTTGTATGGGGTTTTTAAAAACATTACTGACTGGAAAACGAGATGAGTTAAGTGAAGAAGAAAGAGAACGATTTGAAGCTGCTCATGGAAATCTTGGTGAATACCAACCAGATAATGGAGGTTCATCTCAATTAGAAGAAGAATCTATTTCTAAAGAAGATGAAGTTTCTCAAAGTAGCGAATATTTACATTCATCTCACATAAGTCTTAATGATGTATTAACATATATTAGAAATAACTGTAGTGAAAATGAACTCGTTAAAATTAAAAACACTATAGCATATGTTGAAGATAGACAAATTGATTCAGATATTTCTAGTTTAGAAGAAGATGATTTTGAAGTCTCTACATCTGTGCAAGATTCTTCAGAGACTGTAGAAGAGCAATCTCAAAATAATAAACATCAAGAAGAGGAAGATTATATAGAAATAGAAGGATATTCTCAAAGTGATAAAAAAGAAGAAAAGAGTAATTCATTTGATGATGATAATGATAATACGTTTGAAGAAGATAATTCAAAAATTACTTCTGAAAATTTAGAAGATGATGATACTGTTGTGAGTGTTAATAATAACGATAATTCCACAAATTCAGATATAGACCCCCCTCTATTTAGTGTGATTCATGATGAATTAATGGAATTATTTGAAGATGGAACAGTTGTGTTGTTAAAAGAGGAATTTACATTCCCCTCAATTGGCAATAGAGAGACGCTAGCATTTGGAATTTATAATTCCTCTCTTTCAAATATTAAAGATCAAACACATTGGTTTGTTCAAAAATTAAAACAATTTTCTCGTCTAAAAGAGTGTAAAATGCTCCTAAGTGAAGAGTATGAGAAAGATTTAATTTTAGAAATTAATGAAAAACATGCAATATTACTTTGCTTTAAAACTTCAAATTTGATACAAGATGAATTTATATTTAATAGAAAATGGAACTAAATAATTATTATAATTCTTCTAGAAAAGGACAAGGATTTCCTGTTCAAATGGTGCTATATACTATATTGGGACTTGTATTATTATCGATGGGATTTTTTTTAACAAATACTATTTTTCAAAGTGGAGATGATTTTTCTCAAGACTTAAGTAATCAACTTCGAACAAATATTAATGAGAGATACTGTGATGGAAGTTCGTATCTTTGTTCTCCTGTGATTACGCTCAGAGGAAGTGGGAGCGATGTTTCAACTATTAATGCAGTAAATTTAGGCCCAGAAAATGAAGAATTTACACTTCACATTAACTCCCACTCTGATTCTCGAGATCAACTCAACTCAAGTTGTGGTACATTGTTATTTGATTATTATGACTTAAGCGTGGAGATTGATAGTAGAACATCTGCACAAATTCCTATTGCATTTTCTAAAGAAAATATTAATCAAAGACCGTGTTCGTTTACAACAACAATGTATTTAGAAAATAGTGTAGGAGATGAGGTTGAGAATTCAAGAACTCCTCTGACAATTCGAATTGAATAAATAAATATAGAAGATTGAAAAAATGAAAAATTATAAATCAAATCTATTTAGAATTTAAATAATAATATTTTTCAAGTTGAATAACTTTTGCTTTTAGAGCATGCAAAATATTTGAACAATTAGAGAATCCTTGCATTTCATCTTCCCACAGTTCATGATGATCTAAATTTCCTGCAAGAATCGTTCTCAAATGTGTTAGTTTTCCATATATTGTCTCTGCTTTTAATTGCTTATCATCAAAATGTTTTAACTCATTTGATGTTTTGAATAATTCCTTAAACTCATTTTCTTGCCATAACAGAACTTCCTGAAGTTGTTTTTCAAGTAAGAAGATATCTTCAAAATAAGAGTATATCTCCTCATTCATTAACAAGAGCGTGAGTGAAGTGATAGTATTTTTAAATACTTCTTGTCTGTTGATTTGTTTTTTTAACTCTTTGAACTCTTCATGAATATGGAGTACTTCTTGAATGAACTCTTCAACTTCTTTTGATTTCAAGTATTCTTTGAATTCTTCTTCATTCGTGTGTTGAAATTTATAGATAATATGATTTGCTTCTTCAAGTACATCCTCTTGTGTATTTTTGAGTGTTACTAATTGAGCTCCCCATAATTTAGCTTCTTGATTAATAAAAAGATTTAAACATTTATACATGTCTTTAAAGAGTTGTTCAGGACTATTCTTCTTCTTTACCATCAGTGAGAGAATTTTAGTTATCATATTTAAATGTTGAGATAAGAATATTAAATATTATGTTACTCTTCTTTAGTTTTCACACCAAAGGGTTTAAATTCTCGTCCTCCACCTTCGTAAAATTTTGAGAAAAATTCAACGTAATGAAGTCTTAAGCTTTGCAGAAAACTCTCAAAATTACCTAAAACGATATTAAATACATGACCTAGTGTAAATAATGTAATCCCAAAAATTGCTCCAACAATTCCACTTTGAATAAGTGGAACTGAAAAATCGTTTATCAATACAGCAATTGCAATTGAAGAAATACCAACTGCCATTAAACGTGCATATGACATAATATTTGTAAAGAGTGTTGGAATTTCAATAACTCCTTGAAATCCATGTCCAATATAGAGCAATACAATTGTGAGCAAGATACATCCATATCCAACATAAGATAAACTTGCATACGAAGTAGTCATTGACAAATAAATAAATAGAGCTCCTAGTTGCAGAATCATCCATGATACATAATCTGTAAATACTTTTTTAATTGAATGTTTAATTGAATTCATAATTCCAATCAAAAAACCTAAATTTAAGTGAAAGAGTCCGAATATGAGTGCTATAATGAGCAAAGTTTCTGGATAATTTGCCCTGTGAAATTCAAATGCAAATAATTTTGGCTCAAATCCGAAATATTCTCCATAAATAATTCCAAAAACCATAGATGAAACAGCGCTAAGTTGCATCACATTCAGTATATTTTTCAAATTTGGTAATTTGTATTTTAAAAAAGCAAAAAATAAAAATGACGTTACTCCATATCCAAAATCTCCAAGAATAAATCCAAAAAACAATGGGAAAAATAACATCATAATAACTGATGGATCAATTTCTTTATATTTTGGAAATGAGTAAAATGATAGGAGCGATTCAAAAGATTTTGAAAGACCTGTATTTGGAAGTAGTACAGGAGCAGTTTTTGAATTAGCAGGTATAACTTCCATCTCATAAGAATCGGCGAGTTCTCTTTTTAGAGCAATATCTAATTGATGGATCTCTTTATTAGGAACAAATCCTTGCAATATGATATGGTGTTTTGATTGTTTGAAGTATTCTTTTGAACGTTCAACTTCCAACTCTTTTGACAATTTGAGTTCTTGAGCCTGGAGGTGTCTCAAATTAGCATTTGCTAAAATTGTGAGTTGTTTATTAATGTAGTTAAGTTCTTTTTCTATTTCTTTTTGTGAAGATTGCTCAGATTGTTTTACAGGAATAAAATACTCTTTGTATTTAAAGGAAACTGAAATAGGTGAATAAAAATATGTTCGAGATTGATGTGTATACAATCTCACTCCTCGAGTTGATTTTTTATGGTTTTCAATTAAAGCTGATTTTGAAGCATCAACATAACCAACTACTCCTTGTTCAATTTTTCTTGGTGTGAGATATAATTGCTTTTTTACTCTTTCTCTGAGTTTTGAGTCTTTTACCTGAATTTGGAGTTGTTCTAGTTCTTGCTTTCTATCAATTAAAGAGTATACTCTATTTGCAACATCATTTGAATACGAACCTTCCATTTGAACAAAGTAAGGTTTAAGATGAGATATGATTGAGCGAATTGAAACTAACTCTTCTGATTCAACGTTAATGTCGTTTCTTTCAATATTATTTAGAGATAAATATTGTGATTCAAAAAATTCAACAAGTCTTAAATCATAGAGAAGATGTATCAAAGAGTCAATTTTACGTTGTGGTATTAATAGAGAAATTTCACTCATCTCAACTGATCTTCTCATTTTTTCATTCCCTCCATAAATTTATTTATTATTTGTTCAGTATCAACTTCTATATGAATTTTCTTTGCTCTACTTTGAGCAGTTGTAATTATATCTTGAGCCATCGATTCAATATGCTGTTTTTCTTCTTCAAACTTTTCTCTATACGTATCTTCAATATGTTGAATCTGAGACTTATATTCTTCGTCTAACGATAATTTTTGTTTTTCAAATGATTTACTTAAAGATTTACTGTATTGTTCAATTTCTTTTTCTACAGAATCTTCAATTAAGAGTGTTTTTTGTATTGAACTCATATACTCAAATTAATTGTTATTGTCTTTATAAGATTTGTGTAATTTAAATTAGTTTTATGAAATCATCAACATATTAATGTCAATTTGTTTATTTTTTGTAAAGGAATGTTTATAAATGTTTTTTTAGTAGTATATTACAGAGAGCGTATGGTAGAAAATTATAGAGATACAGTTGCCGCCATCATTATCAACAAGAATAACAAAATTCTTATGTGCGAGCATATTTGGATTGATAATGCATGGCAATTCCCCCAAGGAGGAATAGAAGAGAATGAGAGCGAGGAAGATGCCTTATATAGAGAATTATATGAAGAAATTGGTACCAAAAATGTTGAAATTATTAAAAAGATGCCAAAAAAAATCACATACAAATTCCCCTTTTATTTAAAATCAAAATACTTAATAGATGGACAAAAACAAACATATTTTTTAGTACATTTTTATGGAGATGATAGTGAAATTGTATTTGATAAACAAGAAAAACCAGAATTTAAAAAATTTCAATGGGTCGATAGTACTGAGCCCCCTAAAAAAGTAATTTATTTTAAAAAACTTGCATATTTAGAAGCGTTAAATTTTTTTAAAAATGATATTTTGTCTTTTAAAAATAGATAATATTATAATTAATTTTCATCATTATTTTATTAAGTTTATTCTACTTTAAAATTATTTTTATTTTTTCTATTCCTATAATAGTGAATGGAGTAGAGAAGCAATGCCACGATTAGTATAATTATCACCACCGCATAAATTGCTAGAGGAACAATTCTCTCTGATATCTCCTCTGAAACTATAACTTGCTCAGAATCTCTTGTATTTACATAAGAATTTGAAGAACTTTGTGATTCTTCTTTACTAGTGTTTTCTATAGACCTAGAGTCAATATCTTCTTCATATAAAGAAGGATCATATTCTGATTGTTCATTATTATTTTCACTATCATTGTTAGTAGATTCTACATCTTCTTCATATAATGAAGGGTCAAATTCTGATTGTTCATTATTATTTTCATTATCATTGTTAGTAGATTCTACATCTTCTTCATATAATGAAGGGTCAAATTCTTCGTTTGAAAATGAACTTGTTGTAAGTAAACATACACTTATAAATACAATAATTAGTCTTTGTACATTCATATAATACTTAATAGCTGTTTGATTATTATATTTATCATTTCACTATAGAGTAAATATTAGTTTGATAAAATTACATATAAAAGTCAAAGTGAAATAATCGAGAAAATATTTAATTTACAGTTGTAGGAGTATTTTTCTTACTCACTACCACCAAATTCATCTAAACTCGAGTTGAGTAATAGAAAAATATATAAAACAAATATTTAACATACTTATTATGCACTATATTAAAGATATATTTGAAAAAAATTCATCACAACACGCCCACAATAAACTTATTCGATATTCAAAAGGAGAATTCACAGGACCTTTGTTAAAAGTAAAATTCTCTCCTTCCTTTATTAAATTATCAACATCATTTCATTTTATTGATGAAATACTTATTCTTTTAGCAAATCATTTAGGTGATGTAGAAGTTAATATTAAAGGAAGTTTGATTTGGAATCAAGACTTATCTGAAGAGTTAGAGCAACTTGGCATTTATTATTCAAAGGTGAGTAAAGCGAGAGGAATATTCAAGTACACACTTGATAATACTGTGCGATTGAAACAATTTGTTGAATTATTTTCAACATACAATTTACTTGTTAATTTTAAATATCAAAATGTTTCAGTTGCTATGAAATCTGCGCTTCCAAAACCAAATAAGGAAATAACAGCTGATTTTTGTAAACTCACGTTTCCAAAAGAGATGGAGAAAATACTTCGAGATGAATTTTTATTTGATATTAAAGAACAGTGCAAAGAAGTTACAATTGAGCATAAAATTGTTGTTGATGATATTATTCTTCCTCAAGAAGAAGGACTTGATTTTGATAGTATAAGAAGACTTGCAAAAAGAAAAGGAACACTATATAGAAAGATTATTATTGACTCTAAAGATACACTCTCACAAACAGATTTTGAAGTTTGATATTGTGAAATCATAGTGTCTTAATTTATGAACTCATTACTTACTCAATACATATATTTAAATATCTTCTTAATTTCAACTATTTATGAATAATCCTCTAGACCTCTTTAATATAAATAGAACAAATAATGATAATTACAATAATTATAGAGCAAGTTTTAAAATCCAACATATATCTTACAAATTTGTTTTAACTCTGCTTTTATTGTTCACGATCACTCCTCATATTTTCTCAACTTCTGAGCTCTCAATGTCAATTTCTTCTCAAGAACCTGATCCTCTTCGTCCTGGAAATTATGCTGATTTATCAATTATGCTTACAAATTCAGGCGATCGAGCTGTTCAAGAAGCTGTAATTGAGATTGAAGAAAATGAATTTTTAACACTTGCTGCAAATGAGAAAAAAACTAATACAATAACAGTTCCTGCTTTTTCAAGTTCGCAAGATGGCTTTGTGATACTTAAAAAAAGAGTGTATGTGAGTGAAGATGCACCCATTGGAGAATTACAATTTGATGTAAAAGCAAAAACACAAACTGCTGATTTTACAAAGACACTCTCTCTTGTGATTCGAGATTCAAAGCCTTCTCTAGAAATCATAACAACTCAAAATGAAAAAAATCTTACATACTCACCTGGTGAGTTGAAACCCTACACATTAAGACTTCAAAATAATCAAGATATCTCTCTTCAAAACGTAAAAATTTCAATGTTATTTGGTTCAGATGATGACTCATCTGAGCAAAGTTCTACGCAATTATCCAATACTCAATCCTCAAGTCCATTTTATATTAGCCCTGGTGTGAATTCGAAGCGAATTTCACAGATTTCATCTAATGAAAATGTTGAAGTGACATTTAATTTGGGTGTTAGTCCTAGTGCTCAAATTCAGCCATACAAGTTGCCTGTTTTACTTGAGTATGAAGATGTACTAGGGAACACCTATGAAGAAGAGTTTGAGCTCTATATTATTGTAAATACACCCGTTGAGTTGCTTGTGAATTTGGATAGAGTAACTAATAACCAAGCTACATTTTCAATAGCAAACCCAGGACCAGGTGTTGTTAGAGGAGCGTATGTGGATTTTAAAGATGAGAGTGGAGAAGTATTTTCAACACAGTATTTAGGAAATTTAAACGCAGATGATTTTCAAACAATTCAAAGCGAAGTTCAAATGTCAAATTCCTCTCAAGACATTACACTTGATGTATATTATTCAGATGGATTTTATAATCAATACTCAACAACTCACACCTTCACTATTGATGAGATGACTCAAGAGTCAAATTCTTCCCTTCCATTAGTTATTATTGGAGTAGTAATTATTGTTGCATACATAAGTTATAGATATTATATGAAAAAAAAGAAATCTAGAGATGAAGATTAATGACGATATTTACTAAGTAGTGTTATAATATCATCTCAAGTCAATCTTAATAAAAAGTTATAAATGGTACATACAGATTTTTATAAAATATCAATTAAAGATATATGGAAAAAGAAATTCTCAACATCTCTAACTATTCTCTCAATATCACTTGGAATTTTATCTATTTTTGTGATTTTAAGTATTACGCAGAGTTTTAATCAAAGTATTGAAGCGCAACTTGAAACATTTGGAGCAAATAAAATTATGGTTCAAAAAACAAGTGGAGCTGATGAGAGAATATTTACACAAAACACAATCGATGGTTTAGAGAGGAACGCTAATATTGAAGAGATTTATGGTCTCACGCAAGCTAGAATTCAAATAGAAAATGGAGGAGAGTTTAGAACAGTTTCAGTTCTTGCAAGTGAGTTGAGTGAGGATTTTTTAGACGATATGAACCTTGATATTAAACGAGGAATTGCTCCAGATGAGCGCTCTGATTTTATTGTCGTGTTAGGGCCTCTTGCTGCTGAAGAGTTATTTTCTCAAGAATTGTCAGTTGGAAGTTCTATTTCTATTGCAAATACACGATTTAGAGTGAGTGCAATTTTAGAAGAAGTTGGAAATCCTCAAGATGATAATACAGTTTATATGCAATATAGTGTGTTAGAAGATTTTGGAGTTGTAGATGATTTTGATATGCTCTCAGTTACTATTTCAGATACTGAGCGTGTTGATTCAACTCAAGAAAACATTGAGATTTATTTTGAGAGAAATTTTGGAGAAGAACAAGTTAATGTATTAACATCAAGAGATATTTTAAATCAACTCAATTCAATTACAGGACTCATCACTTCTGTTTTGGGAGGAATTGGAGTTATTTCACTCATTGTTGGAGCACTTGGTATTTTAAACACTATGTTTGTGATTGTAACTGAGAAAATAAAAGATATTGGTATTATGAAATCAATTGGTGCACAAAACTCTACTATTTTATTATTCTTTATGATTCAAGCTGCAACGTTTGGAGTATTAGGAGCAATTATAGGAGTAGGGATTGGATGTTTAGCATTGTATGGAATTCAACTAACGCTTCAAATCCTTGGTTACACATTTTTAACTATTGTTTACTCTCCACTCATTATGTTTCAAATGCTCATTTTTGGTACAATTGTTGGAGTATTATCTGGATTACTTCCTTCATATGTTGCTTCAAAAATTAGTGTTATTGATACATTGAGAATGTAGTAGATGAAACTCAAAGTTTATATTTTGTTTTCTACTTTAGTTTTTATTACTAACTTCTTTAGATGTTAATTAAAAAATTAATTAGATGTTAGATTTTGTTATTCATCTAAATAATGCTGTTCTAATAAATCTTGCATTGATGAACCTTTAATAATTGCTTTTCTCAAAAATGGTGCTTTTGAAGTATCCCCTAGTAAAATTCCTCCTACAAATTGATTTTTATGAAAATATAATCTTCGATAGACTTCTCGCTCTTGATCTGCGAGTTCAAGAATTTGATAATGCATGTCTTGTTTCTCACCAATATCTCCAATTGAGAATAACTCATAATTAAACCCAGTGTAGTTAAAAGAAGTTGGAACCTCCCTATATGTAATTGAATTATCCCCTACAGCATTTGCTCCTGCAACTGCTCCTTGTTCTTTTGCAATTGACCAAATTCCTCCTAACTTCCCACTCCACTGAGCAACATCACCTACAGCATAGACATTTTCAACTGAAGTTTGCATACTATCATTAACTAAAATTCCTCTATCTAACTCAATTGGAGTGTTTTTAACTAAATCAGTATTAAGAGAAATTCCAACCATTCTCAAAACCATTTGAGATGTAATTGTCTTTTTACTATGTGCAAGTTTTACCCCACATACAGTATTCAAATCTTCTCCTGTTCCATAAATTTCTTCAGTGATTTCGTTAGTATAAATTGTAAGCCCTTGATTCTCTAAGTGGTTTTGAAGAATTGTTGAAGCGTCTGTATCGAGTTGTTTAAACATTAATCGAGGCGCACATTCAACAATTGTCACCTTTTTTCCAAGTGTTGTGAGTGATTGAGATGCTTCTAGAGCTAAAATTCCTCCTCCAATAATTGTAACTTCTTCTACCCAGTCTTGCTGAGCATATTCACGAATTGCATCAAAGTCTTCTTGTCCTCGCAAATCAAACACTCCTCGTTTATCATCACCATGAATTGGAATTTTTCTACTTTTTGCTCCTGTTGCAATAATGAGTTTATCATAATGCTTAGTAGAATTATCTTCAAGCACAACTTCTTGCTCTTGTGTGTTAATCGTTTTTACTTTTGTATTTAGTGTTAATATAATATTATTCTCATCAAACCACTCTTGCTCTTTGATATGTGTAAACGCATTTTGACAATGAAGTCTTTTAGATAGCAATATCCTATAGTAGGGCAAAATATCATCTGCACTTATGATTTCAACTGAGCAATTTGTATTTCGTGCGCGAATTGCTTGAGCTGCATTAACTGCTGCTACTCCTGAACCAATGATGATAATTGACTCGTTTGAATCACTTTTGTATGATACTTCAACGGGTTCATATACTACTGCATGAACTCCTGGCGATCTACAATACGCACAAGGATCATTTTTCTCCTCAGCTTGTGTGATTTCGCCACAAACAAGACATTGCCAATATCCAGTTTTTTTAGCAGTTGAGGAGAATGTTGGAGCCTCGTTTTGTTTGCTCAGTAGTTTTTGAATAAAACCTTGGGCAAAATTGTCAATTTCTTGCTCTTTTTCGCTGCTATGAGGACTGAGTCTAATTTTAAGCCCTGGTCTAAATACATCTGATTTGAGCTGTGTGAGTCGTGATTCTATATGATTAACTGCTTCTCCTGTCCATCCAAAACTCCCAAATGCTGCTGCTAATTTGTGTTCGCAATTATAACTTAATAAATGTGTGAG
The DNA here is from genome assembly GCA_964621065.1 of uncultured Methanosarcinales archaeon. Taxonomy (GTDB): domain Archaea; phylum Nanobdellota; class Nanobdellia; order Woesearchaeales; family UBA583; genus UBA583. The sequence goes on from CAZULG010000001.1 coordinate 252,433, forward strand.
TACATTCCAAATAGGTGGTACTGCATCACACGCAATTGTAGGAGAACCGATAAGATATGCCCCTGCAGTATTAATTTCGTGAAGTGCTTTTGATTGAGATTCGTAGGTTATATCAACTAATTTTGGAATAAATTCTGCCTCTTCAAGTTGTGCTGCTATTCGTTTTGCCATATAATGAGTATATCCATGCGCTGAAACATATACAACTGCTACTTTTTTCTTCTCTACTTGCTCAACGCTTGACCAATCAAGATATGAATTTATAATTTGTTTAGGTTCAATTCGATTAATTGGACCAAATGAAGGAGCGAGTATTTGAATATCTTGTTCTACTACTTTTTCCATTACCTTATGAACAAAATTATTATGAGGATGAAAAATACAGCTATATTGTTGATAGAGTGCGTGTTCATATTTTTCGGGTTCTCTCACTTCATCTCTAAATACTTCTTGTGAGCAATAATGTGCTGAGAATACCCCTCCACTGAGTAATACTAAATCCGGACATACAAGAGGTAACATTGCATCAGGCCATGGAAGATTTGGTGCGAGCGTGAATTTGATTGTTACATCTCCTAAAGTTAATATTTCATTTGCGCGTGCTTCAAAGTTTTTAAACGATGTATTTATCACGTGCTTTAAAAATGTCATAGCTCCAAGAGTTCCTACAACAATTAATTCAGGATTCAATTCAAGAAGATATGAGAGCGCTTCACTATGAGAAGGTTGAGACTGTGTTATAATGATGTGTGTGAGTTTGTTCATATCAATATATTTAGAGAGTTCTTCAACCATCTCTTTTGCTCCATTGAGTCTTCCAGGATCAACTAATGCATATCCTTCATTACTTTTAATCACGTAAGTATTATACGTAGTACCATTTTCTGTTTTGACAAAAATGTCATATACAGTCTCATTTGGGCGTAGATTTCTCAGAACTGAAACATGCTCAGAAATATCTAAAAATTGAAACATAATACATTATGATGTTTACAACATATAAAATTTCGTTGCTATTAAAAGGTTATGATGATAAGTAAACATAAATTTTTACTTATTATTGTAGAATAATTTTTTGGTATTACTTCATATTTTTTATTTTCCTTTTTGTTTTTTTTCAATAACATACACATAACAAGTTCTTGAAGTATCAAAGGGATGTGGTAGCTCGTGACACAATACTAATTTTAAACGGTATTTTCTAAATGTAAGTTGTTTAATTTTATACTCACTAAGTAGCGAGATTCCAAATGTTGTAATGAATTCTGCTTGATAAAGAAAATAATCGATAAACTCATCAAACTCTGCTTGTGAGGTATTGAACGAAAATTGTTCCAATATTTCTTTTTTAGAGTTAATGTAGGTTGGTGTGAGTAATGATGGGAATACATAACTAAATTGATTAGAAATAAATTTTACATCAAGAAGCTCAGTTTCGATAATTGATGGACGAATTTTTATACGTGCTCTTGCAACTTCTTCTCGTATTTGCTTAAATAATTCTTGGTGATGTGTGAGTACTTGAAATTGTTTAATTTGAATATTAGAAGTATTTTGCACAGTATCTTTGGGGTAGGGAAGATGAATAGAAGGTTGATTTGAAGATATGTTAATATTATGCCTTTTAGATATATTGTGAGGAAGTTGCTCTAAAATTTTTGTACTCTCAACGCATAATGTTGAATTCATTGAGAATATATCAATAATTGATACTTTTTTTGAGAGCTTGAATTGTTCTTCAAAATGTTGCAAAGTTTTTTTGATTAAATATTGAATATGAAATAACTCTTTTTCTCGTTCTTGTTCATAATATAAAAAATACTCTCGTCTTGAAAATTGTGCTTGAAAAACATGTTCTCCTTTGTTATTTGTAATTGAGTAAAACGGATGAATATAGTAGAGTAAATACGAGAGGAACTCATTGAGGTGAGCTTTTGAAATATCTTGAGATATACTAATCTCCAGATAATTATGTGTTGTATTGAGCGTTGTGGTTATATATGTTGGAATAACATTATTAAAATAAGTTGTAAGTTTATGTTCATATTCAGCAACCAACTCCTTCATAAATGTATGATATTTAAGATATAACACAATAGACATACTATAATAAGAAGTTAGTAATTTATAATTCTTTACTAATTTTAATTTGATTTTAATTATTATTTAATTAAAATTATATTTGTAAGACTTTATTCATGAAAGTGTAATAATTCAAAAATATCTCCAATATAGTATAATCAGTAGAAATTGATTTTTTGTTTAACTTCTCAACGATTACAAGAGTTTAAATAATTAAAATCTTCAATATTACTAAAATGCCTCATCAATGTATAAACTGTGGAACAATTCACGATGATACTTCTAATGCAATCTTGAGTGGCTGTACAAATTGTGGTAAAAAATTGTTTCTCTATATTAAATCATCTAAAAAAGAGACAGTGCAAGAAGAAATTGAGCTTACTCAACAAAATAAAGAAGCGATTTTACAAGAAATTGAACAAAATGTTGGAACGCTTGATCCACAAACACCTATTTTTTTAAAAGTTGAAAATATTCATGTAATCTCCCCAGGAAAGTATGAAATTGATATTAACCAACTCCTTAGAAAAGAAAAACCACTCATTTACAAAGTAGGAGATGGAACATTTGTCATTGATTTGGAATACTTGCAATCAAAACATTAAATAAATTAGAGTATTGAAGATTAATTATATAAAAATGGTAGCTACGAAAAAAACAACTCCTAAAACTGATATGAATTCTAAACTTGATAAAATGCTGAAAAATCAAGAAATTATTATTGAAAATGAGCAAAAAATTTTAGGAGAAGAAGCTCGAATTATATCTAAAGAAGAAGAAATTGAAAATTTTGAGAGAGAAGAGTTTTCTAAAGAAGAAAGTGAAATACATGATGAAAAGACTGCGCTTGATGGATTGTTAGAATTACAACAAAAACTTGAGAACCACTCAAAGCAATCAATGCGAAAAATTACAAAAAAAGATTTCTTTAAAGGATTTATCGGATCGTTTATTGGAGTAATTAGTCATTTTGCATTCATTAAAGCAGTTGATGTATCAGCTGAGTTAAGCTTCACTCGTGCAAGTGCTCTGTATGTTGTTGCAGCTGTAATTATCATAACTATGCTCTACTACACAGGCTTTAAACAAATTCAAAAGCGTCTTATTTTTAGTTTTATACCTCTTCGAGCAACTATTTTATACGTAGTTTCAATTTTTACAATTCTCTTTGTTAATTTTTTATTTGGACAAATTGAGAGTTATCAACCATTAGATTTATATAACTTGATTGCTGCTAATATAATACTCGCAGTCATTGGAGCAGGAACTGCTGATTTAATTGGTAGAGTGGAGGAAGAATAATAAAAAATGGGAATATTTAATTTTTTTGAAAAAGATAAAAGTTCAACTCAATTTACATTTGTTGAAGCACAGGCCCTTCAAGTTTTAAAAAAATTTAAGCAAAGTGTCAATAGTTTTATGAGCTCACAGTTTGTTGCTAATCAAGATGATCCTCTAGAACTAAATAAACAAATAATTTCAACTCAGGCTATGTTAAAAGACTTAAAACAAAAACTTACAAGTTTAGGATTTAAAGATGCACCCTATTTAAGTTTGCCCCTTATTACGTTTAGTTCTAATAACATTAATACTCAAGCAAAAATATTAAATCAAAACCTAAATCATCTCTCAGAGCAATTACAATTAATGATAACTGATATTGAAGCACATCCTAGAAGTGTTGGGATTGATAAAACAAAAAGTGTACCACAAACTGCAAATGAAAACAGAGCTCCTTCTGTAAAAGAGGGTTCTAAAAAAACAGCATCATAGTATAGTATATACCCTCTACGATTCAAAAACTAAAGAATAATGTTTTATGCAACTTTTAATAATTTTTTAATAATAATTGACGCAATTAGTGTTAGTACAATATATGACCCTAGCCATCCAAATGTGAAGAGTCCAACATCCATAATTACATCATATTGTGCGTATGCTGAGCGAATTTCTGTAAAAACATATAACAATGGAAGGAGTGTTATTGCAATAACTTTAATATTAAATGATTGCTTCATCAAATCCATATTTTGTTTCATAATCTCTCCTTGCATTGCTTGAGCTTTTTGGGGATTTGTCTTCATCATCTCTCTCATATTTTTTTGCTTTTTCTTCATCTCAGCTCGTAGAGCTTTAATTGCTACTTGATCTGTTAAATATTTATTCAAGATAGTTGTAAATAACGCAGCAACAATTGAAATGATTAAAATATCAACAAATGGATTAATTGAGAAAGGAACTTCAAAAATAATAAATTTTCCTGTCTCAGTTATTGATTGTGTTGAGTTTGTAAGAGTTGAATTTATAGATGAATTTGCGAGTTCTGTTGTTGTAGAATTTGATAAATTGTTTAAAATAGTATGATTCATTAATTTATAAATTCCAATTATATTTATAAAATTTCGTAACTTTATATAATTAATTTTCTATTTTAACAACATTAGAATAATTATTTATACCAATTAAAATGTTAACTCCAAATACTCAAAATATTGAATATCACCAGGATTCTCAGCTTCTCTCATTATTTGAAGTTGATTCTCAAGAACACAACATTGCACAACAAAATTTAGAAAAGTTGAAGAAAAAACATATTGTAATTATAGGAGTAGGAGGAGTTGGATCTGTATGCGCTCAGACACTTGTTCGCTCAGGAATTTTAAATATTTCTCTTGTTGATGGAGATATTGTTGAGAAGAGTAATTTAGGAAGACAATATTATAATTATGAGGATATTTCAAGGCCTAAAGTTGAAGCATTGAAAAGACAGTTAATTCAAATTCAGCCTAATTGTAACATTAAAACCCGATTTGAATTTATTAATGAAAATACTGTTAATGAAATACTTGAGGATTGTGATATTGTCATTGATTGTAGTGATAACTTGAAGACTCGAAGAATTATTAATAATTTTTGCTATACACATAATATATTTTGGATATACTCTGGAGCGCAGGGATTTGAATGCACATTATGTTTATTTGATTACTCTGTATTTTCAAATTCTGAAAAAGTTGATAAGAGTAATAACAAAAATAAGTCAAAAGTTCTTGAAAAAAAAGATTTTTTCTCAAAACTCATTACACCACAACACAGAGAACTGGCAAATTGTTCAACAGGAGTACTAACTGGCTCAACATCAATAGCAGCCCAATTAATTATAAGTGAATTGTTTATGTATTGTGTATTTGAAAATACTTCTTTTCAAAAAAAGAATTTTGAAGGAAAAAAACTGCATTTATTAAACTCTCATTTGTTGAGATTTCAATTATAGTCAACTCTTATTTGTTACATACAATTACCTGATTGATAGAATAATTAATACAAAAATATATAAATATACTCGTTGCATTTTATATATGGATATAATACTATTTATGCTCAGTTGGGTTGCTGGATTTATAACATTACTTATTGGAGATATGATTTGGCTAGGATATGTGATGCAAAAATCAATTCGAGAAGATTTTAAAGAATATGTAGCGTTTAATAAAGATGGGTCAATTCAAATTCGTCTAGGAATTGGTCTTCTAGCTTGGGCAATTATTAGTTTTGGAGTTGTATACTTTGTAACGTTTCAAGAAACGAGTTTACTTAATACATTGTTAGTTGGAGGATTATTTGGATTTATTCTCTATGCATGTTATGATTTAACAAATTATACGTTTTTTAAGAACTACTCTGTGCGTTTTCTCATTATTGATATTATTTGGGGGGCTATTATTTGCTCATTAGTTGCAGGAGCAAGTTTTAGTGTGAAAACATATTTAGGAGGTATTTTATAAAATGGTACTTGAGAGTATTTCTCTATTTTTCTCAATTCTCACAGAGGAGTTGTTTTTACGACCAGAGTTTTTGACTGGGTTTTTCACACTCCTTATTCTCTATATTATCTTTTTTATTCGAGCTTCTTCAACTCAAGAGCAAGATGATTCAACAGTAGATATTTTATGGGGAGTTAATGCAGTTACATATTCTGCGATTTTCTTTGTATTCTCTAGTCCTATCTACATTAACTTTGTTTTATTCTTCGTTTTATCATTGTGGGGATATCGATTAATTTTTGCAGTATTTGACAAACGAAAAAAATTAAATGGTAAAGAGGATCCGCGCTATACAAGTTTGAAAAAATCATTTCCAAAAAAATTTTATAATATTCAACGGTTTTTGAAAATATATTTGCTTCAATTACTCTTAGGAACATTAATGCTCCTTCCAGTGATGATTTTTATGCAATTTACTCAATATTATAGTGAATTTCAAAATTTAGTGTTCCAATTTGGAATATTTGTGTTGGGAGCTGGATTATTTATTGAAACCCTTGCAGATTTACAGATGAGAGCGTTTAAAAAACAAAAAACTAAAGAAAAATCATTTTGTGAAGAAGGATTGTGGGCATATTCAAGACATCCTAATTATTTTGGAGAAAGTTTGTTTTGGTTGGGAATTGCAATTGTACTCTCAACACAAACAACATTTGGATTCATCTCATGGCTTTTAATTACATACTTACTCCTCTTTGTCTCAGGAATTCCTAGAGCAGAAGAGGGTTTTATAGGAAACAAAGAGTATGAAGAATATCAAAAAAGTGTGTCCTCTTTTATTCCTTGGTTTCGAAAAGAGAAGGAGTAAAACACAAAGTTTATAAATTTGTAACTCATAGTAGTAACAATGAGACAAAATATTAAAGATAATTTAAAATTAGGGGCATTAGTAGGATCACTTTTAATTGGAGGAGGAACATATTTGGTACAAAATGATCCTGTTTCCAGAATTACAGAACAAATATATTCAGCACATAATCCTAGTGGAAGAGGAATTGAAGCTCATGTAGGTTCAAGTAATAGTATAAAGAGAGAACCTTCAAAACTAGAGGAAAAATGTGGAGTTACTTTTGAAAGTATCACTCCAAAAGTAATAGATGGACTTAGTCAAGAATGTCATGGTTATGTAGTAGATGAAGGGTATAAACAAAATTTTCCTTAAATTTATAAATTATAAAGCAATATAACAACGAATAGATGAATTTTTCTAAGCAATATTTCAAACCTGCATTAAGTTCTCTCATTATTCTAATAAGTTCTTCTGCTTCTGCAGAAGATATAACTCAAAAGAGAATTGAAAGTTTAGAGAATAAACTTACAACACAATTGGAAAAGTGTATTGATAGTTTTCATGAAAAAGAAACAAAGCCTTGGAATGCTTTTCTAGACGCACAAGATGAATTACAAGAGTATGGAATGGTACTATCTCATTTCCATGAACCTGCTCTAAGAGAGTATGAAGTAAATGAAAAAGATCATCCTTGCTACAGAGCAAATGAGAAAATTATTAAAATGAATAATCTAATAGAAGAACAATTATTAGCTGGTAAGTATGAGTGAAGTAAGATATATGTACTTTAATTTGATGAAATCTAAAATATAAATCAATTATTTATAAAAAATAAAATAAAAATTTAAAAATTTACAACATCTTTGAAATTAACTTCTCAATTGCTTCTTCACTTCGCTCACCTAATACTCCTCCTTGAGTGAATGTTTTTTTAATTCCACCTTTTTCAAATCCTCCTTTTGGAGGTTGAAGTCTGAAATATGGTTTAAGTTGGTATTTTGGTTCAAAATCTCGAAGTTTCACATTCCCTGCGTAATACTCTTTTGCAACTTCTTGTGGTTTAACTCCAACTTCTTTAATTGATTTTTTACCAACACACTCTCCACGAGACTCAATGAGTGTTGCAAACAATTTTTCACTAATTACACCATATGTTGTGTAATCTTTCACTTTTTTAAGCATCCCTCTGCTTACTTCGTTATCATCTACAACTACACAAGCATGTTTTTGCTTGAGCCTAAATAATTCTAATGTTTTTTTAACATCAGGATGGGTTTTAACAGTACCCCGAATCTGAATAATAGCTATCTTTGCCATATTAAAATAAATCACATTGTATTTAAAAAACTTTATACAATAATTAATGTAATATTTGATACATGTACTTATAAAAATAAGTGACAAATATTAATAAAATTGAAATTCTAAATGTTGTTTATGGCGTCAAATATAGGATATGCTTTTGGGAGCAATTTGTCAAGAAATATTCCTATACCAAAATTAAAATCGTATTTTCAGCTCCAATTTGGAGGACCTAATTCTGATATCACCCCTGCATATTTTTGGATGACAGAATTTAGAAATTATACTAACAAAGGATTCAATTTTATAAAAATTGAAGATGTTCATCATTTTAGCGAGTCATCTCAATTTGGAGCAAACATGAGACAAATTAAAGGAGGAGGAATTCGAGCATTTCAAGAAAATTTGAACCAAATCATTCAACTCATTAAAGTGCATTTAATGCCACTACTTAAAGAAGTAAAACAAGCACATATGTATAAAATTTGGTTTGATAGAATTTTAGAAAATGATCAGTTACTTTTTGAAGAACTTGAAAAACCAAAAGGAAAACAACAAGAAGCATTGATTAAAAAATATCGAGATGAGCGAAATGAAGCGATTAATCATTTGAAAGATAAGTGGGTGAGTGAAGTTGATGGAGGAAAGTTGTGGCAATTGTCTCGCTCTTCACAAGATCAGGGGCTTGATATGACGCTGCTCCCTCAACTTTTTTTTGCAACATATTTAGACGACCCATTTGAGCGAAAGCAAACTCTCAAAGAACAACTTGATGAGAGTACATATAAAGTTGATATTACACATGACGCGAAAACGCAAGTTGCTCGGTTTCAGTATCGATTCTACACGTGGCTTCCAACTGCAATTAAAGATACACAATCAACGTTTAATATTAAACTCGCATCATTAAGGCAATTTTACGCTCAAATTGAGATGCACATGCAATTTATGAAACCACTATTGCAAGAAATTATTCGAAAAAGTGAGACTATGCATCACGGAAATTTTTTTTCTGGGTTTGGAGATGAAGACCCTAATATGGTGAAACTGTTTGACTCAACTTTGATTAATCTTCGAGTGTTAGGACCACAAGGTCTTCAAAAAGATTTTGCTCTACAAGATTTAGAATTCACTAAATTTGGACTCTTACTTCCAAATAAAGCACTAATGGATGAGGAAACACTCGTTAAAAAAAAAATACTCAAAAAAGGACATCAATTTGTCATTGTAGATATTGAGAAAAATGAAAAAGGAGATGATACTCTAAATTATATAGTTAAAGAATTTTCAGGAACGCAAGAAGATTTACAAAGAATGTCTAAATTTGAATTTGGTAAAATAGAGAGTAAAAAAATACCTAAATGCTATCTTAAACCATTTGCAACTCCCGAGATTACATTTAAACAAGAGCGGAGAAGTGAGATTGTACAAACTCAACAAGGACCTCAACAAGTTCCATTTATGGTGAATGATGTTGAGATCTATGGTCATGTATGGAACTTTGCAGAAATTGCAGCATATAGACAAAAAATTCGCTCTCAAGATGTTCACATTCTAGAGAGTTTTATTCAAGAACTCTCTGCTGTAAAAGATGAATTATTATTATACCTTAATTATCAAGAAGGAGATCCTATTGAAGAATTTGGAATTAATTTTTCAATGTATGGCTCTAATAATCCTAAAAAGAAACAACAACAAGAACAGAGCCCAGATTTAAAAGCTTCAACATCAATACTAAGCTACATTCCAATTATCTCAGATATCATCTCCAACTCAAATGCCTCAGGAGTTAGTGTGATTGATAGTGTGAAAAAGCAGTATGACAAGGCAAAGAATAAATGTGAGAACCAAGTCATTGAAGAAAATTGGAAATGTTACAATATTTATAAAAAAGTAAATGGATATATTGCATATTAATTTTAAGACGCAGATGAAAAAATGAAAAACTTACATAGATACAATACAAATAAAAAAGGAGTATCATCATTAGCTAATCCTGTAAATTATATTTTTCTAATCCCTGCTATTATAATTTTAATTATCCTCTCATTTTGGGCAAATTCTGTAAACGCTCAACAAAGTAATAATATCAATGCTGAATTAGTTGCACTCTATGCAAATGAAATCTCTGAGCAAATTTACTCATATGAGCTTCCTCAAGATCATCGAAGAATGAGAGGTGTGAGGAGTAATTGTAGAGGACTTGAAATTGATGATTATGAAGATTCTTTTTTTTTGCAAAAGCATTGTAGAGATTCTAATACATTTTATATCAATATTCGACAAATGATGATTGATAATCTTAAAAGAGATTTAGAAAACCAAAACTTTCATGGGGAGTATGTTTCTGAGATTAGAGATAATAAAGGTCGGTGTTTAGAATACCAACAATTAGACGAATCAAGAGGTGAGATTCAATTAAATCAAGAAATTTCAGGGAGTTTTGAAATTTCAAACGCTTTATTTGTTCTTCCTGCAAATACACTCTACTCAGTATGCTCAACTCCTCCTCAACCACGAAGAACATAATGAGATAAAATAAAAATATAAAATATAAAATGAGACAACAACGAAAAACTCTTCAAAATTCCTACTCCTCTGCATATATGAATAAAAAAGCATTTGTTCCATACATGTTCTTATTTTTTGGTGTTCTTCTAAGTGCAATTCTTATTCCTTTGTCTCATCTTCAAGCAGAAGAGATTAAAAATAGTAGTTTATACTTAGAGTCTTTGAAAATTAATTCAAAATTTAATGTGATGGAGAATAAATTAGAACTTGCAATACTTCAATCTAATGCACTTATTCAAAGTCAACTTACTCAAAGTTTTATCAGTCAAGGAGTTGATGCTCAAGTATATGATGAGCGACTCAATGAAGATATTGAGAGGCGAATAGAAACATTTAATAAGTTGCAATATTTCTCATCTCAAGAGTATTCAATTAATGAACTATTCTTAGAAATTCAACTCCAAGAAACTTCAGGACAATTAAGTATTACAAGAAATATTACATTAGAGAAGAATAAATACAAAGATGAGTTTTTCACACAAATCACAACACTTAGAGATATTGATTCTCAAATCAGTACTATTCAAGGTCAAGTTGATACATGCTACGCATCATCGTTTAATGAAAATTCATGTGCTGATGAAGTAATGGATTCAATTGAGCAAAGTCATGAATCAGTACGGTGTGATCAAGAAGGGTTCAGTGGACTTGAGGGCATTAATTGTTTTTTTACAACTGCACCCTACACAGGATTTACATATGAGGGTCTTGAGCAAATTCAAAGACAAGATGATATTCGAGAAATTGAAGTATCAAGTAGTATAGTTAGATATAATAGAGAAAATATTCTTAAAATATTTTCAAATCAACTTCCATTTGATGATGGTCAAAGAGAATATGAATTCATTATGTTTTTTATTCCTGATGAAAATTATGATATTGAGACTGCAATTAACACATTTGAATCAATAATAATTAATGAGGAAACTGATGCTAGTGGAGGAATTTTAAACGGAATTGAAGAAAATAGAATTAATAATAATGATATTTTGGGATTATATTTAACTAAAGTTAATCAAGGAAGTGATGGAGTTCAAGAGGCAATTTATAGTACCTATGAAGCACAAATAGAAGGTATTGATTTATATTTTAAAATTGTAACAAAAAATAGTGTAGATTCAGTTGAATTGCAACCAATTTCTGATTTCTTCGAATTCTCCCAAACTCCTCGTTCTGTGTTTATTATTAATAATCGATATTTTGAAGATGTGAGTATGTATGAGAGAGGAGTGGAAGAAGTTATTCCGAGACCTGAAGATAGTGATAACACTTAGAGTGGAGATGAAAATAAAGATTCTAAGTAATTATTAAACTTTAATTAGATTGTAACTTCGTTATGGGCTCTGTGCGAAAATTCAAAATGAGTTCAAACTTAACAAAGAAATTGCAATTTCTAATTAAAGTAAAATTAATTTTTACAATCTAAAATTAGCAAAAAAATCCTAAAAGTAATCTTCGGACTGAGCCTACAACAGTAGTTAAACCTTTTTTAATTAAGAGTATAAAACTATAATAATGTTCATTCCAAATTTGAAATTAAAAATTTCACATCAAAAATTTAAATAATAACTTTTATCCAAAAAACAGAACTAAGTCAAATTTTAGATAAGTTTTCAAAATAAAAAATAGTAAAAACTAAAATTTTGTTCTAAATCCTAGCTTTTTTATGGTATTTGGATTGTTTAGTTAAACTAAAAAAGTCAAGTATTTCTTCTTCGTATTTATATTTCAAATTAAATCTAGTTTTAAAATCAAATTTTATTATTTTAAGAAACTTTTAACCTTTATTTTAGATAAAATAAAGAACTCGGGAATTTGCTAAATATTGTAAAACAAGAGTATTTTCTCTCAATTTGTAAAGCTCAAGTTTTTTAATCTTAGAATAAAACTTATCTTTATTAATGTCTTCAAAAAATTTTTTGTAAACTTATTTTTTCTTGAAAAAATAATTTCTTTGAGTTTTAATTTTTTAAAATAATTTAATATTTACATAGAACGTGCAAATACGCCAGTTTATCACAAACTTGTTGTAAGCAAATGTTTTAATTAACTTGGACTACCTACAACCAAAATATCTTATTAAATACTATCTTCTTTATCTTATTTGTTGGAGTTGGAAATAGTTTCATGATTTTTGTGCAAGAATTCATGAAAAAATTTTATGGGCGTTTATAAAATTTCCAAAGAGTAATTTTATTCTAAAAATACTTGCCACTAAAAGAAGTTTAGCAAGTTCAATTTTAATGTTTAACTAATGAATTAAACTTATTATATGTTCATAAATAAATAACTATAATTTTTTTCTGATAAATAATTAAATGAATACACTTCTAGATATGTTTTTAAATTTTAATATATTTATGCTAGTATGTGTGGAATTTATGGGATTCTTTCTCCTCAAACTATTGATTCAAAATTAGTGTGTTCATCTCTTCAACGAATAATTCATCGAGGAGCAGATGGATATGGACTATATGATTTAAATAATAAAGTCACTCATAAGTACTTGCTTAGAGAAGAATTATTTACAAATATATCTTCACATCGTTTTTTTCAAGAAGGAGTATTTATACATATGCTTCATGCAATTGAAGGAAGAGTAATTCAACCACTTCACAATTCTGAGAAAAACTCAGTATTATTATTCAATGGAGAGATATATAATTATAAACAATTAAATCAATCACTCTCAATTCAAACGAACAATGATACACAAACACTCCTTCATTTACTTGACTCATTAGAGAATGTAGAATTAGAGATAGGAGAAATGATTAAACAATTAGATGGTGATTTTGCATTTGTGTATATGCGAGAGAATAATGTGTATTTAGCTAGAGACTATTTAGGAGTAAAACCTCTATTTTATGAATTTAATATTCAAAATAAAGATTTTCAATTCAGCTCTGAGCAAAAAGTTCTCTCATCTCACTCATTAGAAGTCCCACCAAGAGAGATTATTGTGTATAATAAAAATACACATCAAACAACAATTATTGAAAAAGAAGAAATACAACTAAGCGAAGAGCTTGCAGATTCTTATGAACATTTACAAGAACATACATTCAAATTATTACAACGAGCAGTTGAAAAACGAGTTCCAATATCTAAGAGTAAAAAAGTAGGATTATTATTTTCAGGAGGAGTTGATTCAACAGTAATTGCACTCTTACTCAAACAATTGGGAGTTGAGTTTGAGTGTTATGGTGCTGAGTTGGTATCACCAAATTTAGAAGAAGCTGAAGACGCTCAATATTCAAAGCGAATTGCTCAAGAGTATGATTTGAATTTGAACATGTCAACAATTTCAATTGAAAATCTTGAAGACTTAATTATTGAGACAATGAAAATTATTGAAACGAGTGATTATATTAAAGTCTCAGTCGCACTTCCATTTTTAGCTGCATGCAAATTAGCATCTTCAGATAGTGTTGATGTAATGTTTTCAGGCCTAGGTTCAGAGGAGATTTTTGCAGGATATAGAAGACATAAACAAGTCGATAATGTAAATGAAGAGTGTTTAAATGGACTTAATATATTACATCAACGGGATTTATATAGAGATGATTTGATTACAATGTCTCAAATCCAAGAACTCAGAGTTCCATTTCTAGACAGTGAATTAGTTGAGTATTGTTTGAATATTCCAAGTAAGTATAAATTAGATTTAAAAAAAGTTGAAGAGATTAGAAATGATGTGTATAAACATCCCTATTTAAATTCTCTTGTGCGATCAAAAATTATTTTACGAGATATTGCAATGAGTAAGTTGAGGTTAAGTCAAGAATATGCGAATCGTCAAAAAAAAGCAGCTCAATATGGTTCAAAATTTGACAAAGGAATTTTACGTCTTGCTAAAAATAAAGGACTTTCAAAGCAAAAATATTTAGACGAATTATTTCAAACGCTAAATAATTAATGTGAATATTTCACTCTTTAAATAAATAACAAATTTTTAAGAATATATTATTTAAAATCAAAGTATGAATTTAAAAATAGTTGAGTTATTAGTTTTAATGTTAATATTTCAATCTTTATTTTCACTCTCCTTTGCAGACACCAATGGAGTTTGGACATACTCAGAAGATATTCGAGCAGGCGTCTTTGGTGCAGATGAAGGAAATCCTACAGGAAGCAATTACACCTTCAATGATATGGTCTATTTCAATCAAAATTTGGTGTATAAAACTCAACTCATTGAAGATATATTTGTAAATACAAGTGGAGACACAATGAGCGGCAATTTAGATATGGGTGGAAATATAATAAGTAACATTAATAGATTGATAACAAATCCTTCCACCTCAGATTATTTAGGAGGAGTATTTGCAGAATATTATTTCACACGAGGAGCAGGAACGAGTTATTATTTACGTCCGGCCGGAAGTTCTAATATCAATAATTTAGACGTTATAGGATCGTTAGAATTAAACGGAGTTGATATTAATGATATTTTTGTCAATGAAGGTCAGAGTAACTCTATTAGTAATACTATGCTTCAAGATAACTCAGTGACAGGTGATAAAATAGCAAATAATGCAATTACGATAAATGAAATAGACACAAGTAGTTTAGATAATCAATATGTAAATCGCGCAGGAGATACTATGAGTGGAAATTTAGATATGGGTGGGAATGATATTACAAATATTGGAAATATTGAATCCTCACAATATTGTGATGAAAACGGTAATAACTGTGTCGAAACTGGAAATATTCGAACAGATAGTAACTTTGTTGAGGTATATAATTCTGCGGCATCAACGTTAGGTTTACCATCAACTCCTGAAATTACAGTGAATGGAGGACTTGACAAATGGCCAGACTTTTTTTTATGTAGAAATTCAGACTCTGGTCAAGGAGTTTTGATTATGGAGGTATACGATTTTAGATTAAATTCAAATGTGATTCAATATAAAGGGAACTCAAATAGTGATAACTATTTCTTTTATCCAGATGGGTCATATAGAAGTGGAGCAGGAGGTGACTCAGTACAAAGAGGATGTGGACTTGGATCATCAAACGATGACATTGTGAGTATATGCGATGCAGGATTGTGTGGTTAATATTAAAATAAACTTATTTCATTGAGTATTTAATTTAATATAATTCTACTATTTTCCTAAACATTTAAAAACACTCTTTTTCTACCTTTAGTATGTCAACAATAAAGCAACATCAAGAAATGGGGTATGATAGATCAGTTGGAATGTTTTCTCCTGATGGTTTAATTTTACAAGTAGAATATGCAGAAAAAGCTGTTCAACTTGGAGCAACAGTACTTGGAATTACAACAAAAGAAGGAGTGGTGTTTATTGGAGATCGAAAAATCACATCAAAGCTCCTTGTCAAAGAATCTTTGAAAAAAGTGTATGAAATTGATGAACATATTGCAATTACAGGAGCTGGTGCAATGAGTGATGGAAGACGATTAATTGAGCATGCACAATATAGTGCAAATGAACACTCTGCTAAAATGCAAGTCCCAATGGACACTTTAGTTTTAGTCAAAGATATTGCAAATGTGCAACAACACTATTCTCAAAGTGGAGGATTAAGACCATTTGGAGTATCATTGCTCATAGGTGGATTTGAAGATAATACTGCTCATTTATACCAAACAACTCCTAGTGGAATGTATATGAAATTTTTAGCAAGAAGTGTTGGTGTTCATTCTCAAAAGATAAATGAGTACCTAGAGGAACGTTATAAACAAAATATTACACTTAAAGATGCAATTAAACTTGGTTTAGACGCATTTAAATCAGCTCTTGTAGATGATTTTGATAAAAATAGATTTGATATTGCAACACTCTCCACTGAAGGATTTAGACGATTTGATGAGAGTGAAATAAAAAAATTATAATTTTTATTTATTTCATTCATTATTTAATAAAAAGAGTAACTTGATTTAATTTTTTACTTATTATTCTCTAAAAATTCATTAATTTGAGAAATTGTTGAATTCAAAATTTTATTAACTGCGTCTGTTGTGTTAAACGCATTATGTGGCGTTAAATAGACACGAGAGTGATTAATGAGTATATGATCTTGAACAAGTGTTTTAATATCACACTTAGAAGTTGCATCTGTCTCAAGCATACGAGAGCTCTCTTCTTTCATTAAACACTCACCCTCTATCACATCAAGACCAACAAAAGATATAATCTCTTGCTCTAATCCTTCTAAAAGTGCTTGTGTATCAATTAACTCCCCTCTTGATGTATTAATGAGAACTACTCCTTTTTTCATCTTTGAAATAGATTCTTTGTTAATGAGGTGATGGGTTTGTGGAAATAATGGAACGTGCAGTGATATAATATCTGATTTGTCTAATATTTCATTGAGTGAGGCTAATGTGACACCTAGTTCTTTAGCTTTGCTCTCAACTTGCTCAGGATACGCATCAAAAGCTAGAATATTCATTTCAAATCCTCTACACATTTGTGCAAATTTTTGTCCAATATTTCCAAATCCAATAATACCAACTGTCTTTCCACACAAATCAAATCCTTGAAGATGTGTAAAATCAAAATTTCCCTGTTTTACTTGAGAAATACTAGGAATAATTTTTCTTGAGATAGTGAGCAGAAGAGCAAATGCGAACTCTGCAACTGTATTTTCACCATATTTTGTAACATTAACAACTTCAATATTGTTTTTTTCACAAAATTGGGTGTCAATATGATTTTTCCCAGTGCTTCGAGTTGAGACGAGTTTAATATTTGGAAGTTGCTCTAATAATTCTAAGTTCAGTTGAGAGTAGATAAAAACACTCACAATTTCAAATTCCTTGAGCTTCTCTATTGAGTATTCTTCAATATACTCTTGAATTGTTCCACTATATAGTGTTGCTTGGTCAAACGCATTTGAAATAATGTGTTGTTCATATTCTTCTTTAATTTCAAAAAATATAATATTCATAATTATAATAGTTTAATAATATTTTAAAACGCTATGTATTCACCCTAAAGTTTGAGTGTTACTAAGTTAAAAGAGTGCGAATTTTTATAAATTTTAAATTATTGTAGAAGTTATGTTTAATAAAATAAAGTCTCGTTTGAGTGAAGTGTTTTCTAAAACTAAAGATGTTATTGAAGAAGATGAAAAACAAGAGTTAGAAACTGATATAGAATCTCAACCTCAACAAAAAACTCAAGATGTTGAAGAAAATAAAGAAAAACTAGAAGATCATCAAAATCAAGAGGACTATTATAGACACGAAGAAGATGAAAGAGCACTTCAAGAAGACCAAGATGAAGTTGACTCAACAGAAGAGAAAATTGAAAAAGAGATAGAAGAGACTCAACATGATGTTGAAGAGTTAGACTCTGTTGATTCTCATGAGCGAGAAGATTATCAAATAAAAGAGTTAGAGAGTGAACAACAAGAAGTTGATGAGTTAGATGATAAGCTTGAGCATGAAGTTGAAGATGTTGAAAAAGATGTAGAAGATTTGGATAATGTTAATGAATATGAAAAACATCAACAAGAAACTCAAACAAATTCAGAAAAAAAAGGATTTTTCTCAGGACTATTTTCAAAAAAAAAGAAAGAAGAAGCAGCTCAAGAAGATGATAAGCAACAAGAAACTCAATTAGATGAAGAACAACAAAGTGGAGCAAAAGAGCAAGAATTAGACTCTTCGCAAAAAAGTGATGTTAAAGAAGACAAGCAAGAAAGAGCTGAAGAGTCTCAAATCTCTGCTCAAGAGGAAAAAAAAGAAGGATTTTTGCACTCTGCGTTTTCATCAATTACTCAAAAAGCAATTACTGAAAATGATTTTAAAAAGTTGTGGGCTGAACTGGAGTTATTTTTACTTGAAATTAATGTGGCATACGAAATTGTTGAGAAAATTGAGAAAAAAATGCACTTAGCAACTATTGGAAATAAATTTTCAAGAATGTCTTTGAATAAAAAAATAAAAGAGGTATTAGTTGAAGAAGTAACTCACTCAATGCAAACAAGACAAGGAGAATTTGACTCAGTAGTGGATGAATTTTTAGGGGAGAAAAAACCTGTTGTAATAATGATGCTTGGAGTCAATGGAACAGGAAAGACTACAACAATTGCAAAACTTATTCAACATTTGCAAAATACACAAAAATCAGTAGTTGTTGCAGCAGCGGATACATATAGAGCAGCAGCAGTTGAGCAATTAGATGAGCATTGTCAAACATTGAATGTGAAATGTGTAAAACACAAACACGGTTCAGACCCTGCTGCTGTGTGTTATGATGCAATTGATCACGCAAAAGCAAAAGGAGTTGATGTTGTCTTAATTGACACAGCTGGGAGAATGCCTAATAATTCAAATTTAATGGATGAGTTAAAAAAGATTAAACGAGTTTCTCACACCGATATGGTATTGTTTATTGGTGATAGTGTTTCAGGAAATGATTTAATTGATCAAATAGATTTGTTTGATAAAGGACTGGGAGTGACAGGTGTGATTTTAACAAAAGTAGATACAGATGAGCGCCCAGGGAGTGTTGTAACAACTGCATATTCAATCAACTCTCCAATTTATTTTTTAGGAACAGGGCAAACATATCAAGATTTAGTCAAATTTGACGCAAAACATGTGGCAGAGCAATTATTCAACGAAGAAGAATTATGAAGTTGAAATATATAAGTAGCAAATATTTAAAAATAGTTAAACTATATCTGTTTTATGAGAGCAATTATTTTTGATTTTGATGGTGTAATTCATGATACTCTTGAAGATTTACACAGAATTCATTGCCAAACTCTTGAAGAATTAACAATGGATGAAATGAAAGAGAATGTATTTGGTGGAAATTCACGAGAATATTTTGACAAGTTTAGTGATGAAGAGAAAGATAATTTTGAAAAAATTTGGAAAACTCATTGCAATGATTTGAGACTAGAGAGAGCTATACGAGACGAATTAGAAATTTTATCTCAAAGTTACTTATTGTTTATAGTTTCTTCTAATAATGAATATAATTTGAATAGATATTTTGAGAATAATAATTTTTTGAATATATTTACAAAAATATATGGAGCTGAAACACATAAATCCAAATATGAAAAATTCAAAATACTCCTTGGTAATTTTGACTTGATAGTTGATGAATGTATATTTGTAACAGATACATTAGGAGATATCTTAGAAGCTAATAAAATTGGACTTAAAACGATTGCAGTTGATTTTGGTTATCATGAACGAGAAAGACTTGAAAAAGGAAATCCTATTAAAATAGTTTCACATTTTAAAGAAATAGGGAAATTCATTGAGAGTTAACTTAAAATAACATTAGACCCTTCTACTTTATAAATACAGACTTATTTTATTAAGTATAGGATTTTAAAGAGAGAGCACTTGTTCTACATGAATACCAAGTTATTTGTATTTTTTAACGCTAAGTGCTAAATTATGAGAATTCATAATTGGCTTTAGAATAATTATAGCGCTATTGATTAGTATTGATATTATTAATGATATCTAAATACTCAATGAGATGAGTTCTATTGATTATTACAAAATTCTATAATAAGTATAATAAATATTATTACACAATATAAAAATGAGACAAGACCTAAAAAAAATAAATCTAAAGACAAATCAAAAGTCAAACCAAAAACAGACTAAAAGAACTTCAAAGACAAGCGAAACAGCTTCAAGTAAAACAGATACATCTTCATTTGCACAATCATTTCATGAACTTAATCTTCATCCAAGTGTAATTGAACAACTTGATAGAATGAAATTCACTCAACCAAGTGAAATTCAAGCAAAAGTGATTCCTCTTGTTTTGAGTAGAGACAAAGATGTTATTGGTGTTGCACAAACAGGAACAGGAAAGACAGGAGCATTTGGAATTCCACTAATTTCCCATTTAACACAAATACAACAAGAACAAGGCGTTGATATGAAACAAAGAACTCCACAAGTAATTATTCTAGCGCCAACACGAGAACTTGCTCTGCAAGTAAGTAGTGAGCTTGAAAAATTCTCAGCCTTTAACAAACAAATTACAGTTGTTACAATTTATGGAGGAGCGCCAATTACTAGGCAACAACGAGAATTGAAAAAAGGATGTGAAATAGTTGTAGGAACTCCAGGAAGAGTGGTTGATATGATTAAAAGAAAAGATTTGAAACTTGAGAATTGTTCTAATGTAGTTTTAGATGAAGCAGATGAAATGCTGAAAATGGGATTTGTTGAAGACTTAGAATTTATCCTTCAAACAACACCAACAAAGAGAAAAACATATTTATTCTCAGCAACAATGCCTTTAAAAATTAAACAATTATCTCAAAAATATATGAGTAATCAAGAGATTGTGACAGTTGAGAAAAAACAAGAAGTGACAAATTTAATTTCACAAGAATATTACAGTGTTGATAGAACAAGAAAACTGGAGTCATTAATTCATTTAATTTCATCAATTCAAAAATTTCACGCAATCATATTTTGTAGAACTCGAGCAGATGTTGACACATTAACACTTTCTCTAAATTCAAATGGATTTAAAGCAGATTGTATTCATGGAGATATTTCTCAAAATAAACGTGAGAAAATTTTGCAAGATTTTAAGAACTCAAAATTTTCAATTCTTGTTGCTACTGATGTTGCAGCACGTGGAATTCATGTTGATAATGTAACACACGTTGTAAATTACACACTTCCTGATGATGTAGAAACATATACTCACCGAATTGGACGAACAGGAAGAGCTGGAAATAGTGGAGTTGCACTCTCCTTTGTAACTAGGCAAGAGATGTTTAAACTCAAACAAATTGAGAGGGAGCTGAACGTGAGTGTTGTGAGAAAAGAATTACCATCTCAAAGTCAAATTGAAGAATTAAGACATAAATATATTATTGATGATATTAAACAAAGTATTAAACATAGTGGATTGAACTCAAAACCTGAAAAATCACATGATAAAAAGCGGTATGAATTAGTTGAGAATATTATTGATGAGTTATCAACACATTTTTCTCAAGAAGAAATCATCTTCTCATTAATTGAAAAGGAACTCGGAAATTCAAATAGAGGTTCAAGCTCTTCACATTCAAATACTTCAAAACATGAGAACAAGAAAGGAAATGTAGATTTTCAATCAAATTTAAAAGAGAGAAAAATCTTTGTTGCAAAAGGAAAAGCAGATAAATTTTCAAAAAAATCACTTTTAACATTTTTAGAAAAAGAAGCAGGAGTTCAAATTAATAATGTCAAAGCAGTTGATGTGTGTGAGAGTTTCTCATTTGTCACGCTTAATGCGCAAGTTGCAGGAAAAATTGTCGAATCATTTCGAAGCAAAAAAGCAAGAAATGGGAAGTCATTAGTAGAGTTTTCCTCAAATTAAAATTTGAGATTTGGAGAAGTTTTTGTCATAGACAAAATTTAGATGGAACCTGCAAGATTTTGGAACCTCTAAATCCTTGTTATGTGAGGGTCGACCGAAGGGAAGACAAAGGTTTAGTGCAACGTTCCGTAGCGAAGCGAAGGAAAACCGCACAGTTGAATTTTCACGATAATAAATTTCTCAGTAGGAGACTATATATTTGAAGGATAAGGGAGTCAGTTTTGGTTCTTTTTAAAAGAACATTAACTAATACTTTTTACTTTATCACTTAAACCCTTTAATTGATTTGCTTTATCCGTGACTTATTGTAATGTTTGAGCAGACTCAGCAGTATTTTTCAGAAGATTACAATTTTGCTCATCTAATGTTTTACAATATTCGTTTACTACTTGATTGATTGCGTTTTATAGCTCCTGATTTACTTATTTTTGTGCTCCAGTGATCTGAGTGTAAATTTCTACGCTTGCTTCTCCAAAGGATGTTCCGCCTATGCCACAACCTACAAACCAAGTAATACCTGTTAAAAGAAGTAAAATGGTGAATGCTTCTCCTACATACAAAGATATTTCTCTAAAGTTATCATTGAATAATTCAATTACAACCACAATTATTAATTCTATTAAAGCGAATATACTTAATCCAAAAAAAATAGGAAAAGCTGTCTTGAGATTATTATAGTCATTGCTAAAGCAAAGATAATTCCTAATACAATTCCTCCTGCTTCCTTTTCATCCATTTTTTCTATTTTCATCCTTCTTTTTAAGGATTTCATGAAATTCAGTAAATTTCGAATAATCCTTTTTATTTACAAATTTTTTAATTCTTTCTTGAAAATCTTGAGTCCAAATTGATAAAGGATGAATATACCAATCCGAAAATGTATGTTTAAATGTAGGATAGCCATATTGCTCAAAGAAAGAAGGAATGGCTCGCCCAATTATTTTTGGTTCTTCAAAATCTTTAATAATGGTTTTGATTATTTTATCCTTCAAAAGATCAAACTTTTTTTCTTTATGCATAAATGCACCAATTAACTTTAATAAACCATAAACTCTTTTTTTATCGCGAGCTTTAATCTTCTTTGAATCTTTTATTGATTCATAAAATTTAATCAACAATTCAAGAAGAGTTTCACATAATGGTACATTCTCAGAGTAAATTATTATAGCAAAATAATCCTCAATAGTATAAAAATAATGGTTATCTAAATGATTATGATCGCTATTTTCTAACTCTGACTTTAGTCTTTTTAATAAAGAATTTAATAACTCTGAATGTTTTTTGTCAAATCTACTTTCCGTTTTTTGAATATATTGTGTTAAGAAAATAAACTCAGGAACACAGTGAAAAAACATAAAATCTAATTTTATACTTTTGTTTTCAAGCATTTTTTTACACAACCCAATATAAGAATCTATGATAGGGTTTAGAATGCTATATGGAACTTTTTTATAAACTGGCAACTGTGGATGAGCTTTGGATATTTTAACAAGAATGGATTCTAAGTTAAATACTGCTCTTACAATTAAATCATAATTTATTGATGAAAAAGTTTCATTTGATTTTTTTATTACTTCAAAAATATCTGAAAAAATATTTCTTAAAAAGTGTAATTCAACATTTTTTTTATTTTGGACTACAATCACACATTCATTAATTATATCCTTAATATCATTCAGAGCATATTGAATTAAATTTGCTGACCAAAATGAAGGATTTTTTACGCATAAATCCATTATCTCCTTTATATCATAATAATATGTTGAAGCAGATTGATAATACTCTTTTTGTATACATTTTTTGACTAATTTAGTTATTCCTGAAATTGCATGTTTGGGGGCAGAAGTTCTATCGAATTTATAACATTTAATGAAAGTCTCAACTAATAAACGGCTTATAGAAATTGCA
The DNA here is from genome assembly GCA_964621065.1 of uncultured Methanosarcinales archaeon. Taxonomy (GTDB): domain Archaea; phylum Nanobdellota; class Nanobdellia; order Woesearchaeales; family UBA583; genus UBA583. Next base: position 276,249 of record CAZULG010000001.1, read on the forward strand.
TGGTTATTTATTCCCCCAACATTATACCTATTCTCTAAAGCATATGAGCCAATATCTCCTAAAAACAGAGGAAATTTGTCCATGAACTTCTGATTTTCGTATTTGATCATAGTCTTTACTATAAAAGATGATTGGTCAGCTAACTCAATCAAAATTTTATCGTCAAGAGATTTGTACGACCTTGTTTCTTTAAGATAGGTTTTAATTATTTTGTTTAATGAGTTAAGACATTGAGTTGAAACATCATCTTGATTTAATGCTACACTTTTATTCAAAGTATCAAAAATTGGTCTGATTTGATTTATTACTTTAGTTGTCGAAATTTCATTTAGACTTATTTTACCAATTAAAGGTAAGCTCTTTGCTTCTGCTTTAAATTTAATATAATTTGTTGTTTTTGATTCTATTTCTTTTATAACATTTAGAATATTCATAAAATAAGAAGAAATTACTAAAAGTGAAATGAAATTGAAAACTAGTCCTACACTAACAAAAAAGGCAAATACTTTAACCGTATTGATAACCTCAAAAGAAGTGCCGAAAGTATACAATACAAGTGAACAAAATATGTAGCCTAGAATTAAGCCAAAATATTTTTGTTTAAAGAAAGTCATCCGCATAAGTTGTGACGAATAATCCTGACTTGTATTTTGTATTAAGAAAACAGTGATAGTCACGATAACTCCTGTTAAACCTGTTATCAAACCTAAATAATCACCAAATCCATTAGAATTATTTAGTTCAAATGGAAAATTGATTAAAAAAGGAATTAGCAATACTAAAATAGAACATACTGATAAAGAATATGCCACATACTTCAAAATTGGTTTTCCTTCTTTCTCCATTAAATTAAAGAATTGACTTTGGTTATATAAATATTCTTCAATAAATCTCTTTTGCGAAGTAAAAGTCAATATGTGCGTAGCACCTAGATTCCTTCTTCTTTGCTTCTTTTTCTAAAAGAAGAATGAGATTTAGACTAGTGAAAATTTGATTGAACTTAACTCCTCCTTCAACAAAATAACTTCCTCAAAATAAACGAAATATTTTAATTTTTAAATATAAAATAACCATAACTATTTTAAACTCTCAATTCTCTAAATACTTATGAATGCAATCAATTTTGATTTTCAAAAACGAAGAGAAAAACTCAAAGAATTTATGAAGAACAATGAAATCCTCCTCTTTCACACTCGAGATGTAATGATGAAAGAAGATGGAGAATTTTTTCACAGCTGTGATTCAATGTGGCGATATTTCTTCTCAAACACAAATAGTGAGAGTATGGTTGCAATGATTGTGCGAGATGAAGATGAAATAAAAGTATATATTGGAGTTGAAGAGAAAAGTGAAATTCAAAAACGCTTTGAAGGAGAAATCTCAACACAAGAACTTGCAGAGCAGATGAATATAAACACTCAACATATTGTAAGTAAAACACAATTTACAAACATACTCGAAAAATATCTCTCAAAAGAGGATTTCAAATTGAGTTGTGTATATGATGAGAAAAGAGATTATTTTTCACAATTTCAACGATTTCTCAATACTATTCAAAAACAATATAATCTCAATACAATTGAAAATAAATTCAAACAAATTGCTCAAATTAGACAAATTAAAGACGAAGAGGAAATTGAAGCAATTAAACAAGCAAACAAAATAGCACAAGAAGTCTTTGAAGAAGTACTCAAATCAATTCATAACTGTGAAACTGAGCAAGAAGTATTTGCAACACTCAGTTATGAAATATATAAGAGAAATTCTGAGCACGCATTTTATCCAATTGTTGCAAGTGGGAAGAATGCACTCACTCTACATTATACAAAACACAATCAACCATTAAATAACACTAACTTGCTACTCCTAGATTTTGGATGTGAATTTCACGGCTATAAAAGTGATATTTCACGAACAATTCCTCTTAGTGGTTCATATTCTAAAAGACAACAAGAAGTTTATGAGGCGGTTCTAAGAGTGCAGGAATATGCAATTTCACTCATTCAAGAAGGAGTTAAGTTTAAAGAGTATGAGACACAAGTAGCAAAAAAGATGGGTGAAGAACTCGTAAAGCTCAAATTGATCACACAAGATGAACTAGAAGAAGATATACAATATATTAGGCAATATTTTCCACACAGATGTTCTCACTTTTTAGGTCTAGACACACATGATGTTGGAGAATATAACACAATGCAAGCAGGAATGGTATTAACAGTTGAACCTGGAGTGTATATTGAAGAAGAAGGAATTGGAATTCGCATTGAAGATAACGTGGTTGTAAAAGAGAATGATTGTGAAAATTTATCAAATAATATTATCAAGTCTGTAGAAGATATTACGAAGAAGATGAAGAAATAGAAAAGAAATGATTAATTACAAAATTTTTTTACTTTTTAATAATTCTTAAAATAGGAATTTTTTCAAAAACTTTTTTACCTTCATTTAATCCAACTTCACAATTAACTATTTTTAACTCAACACTAAAATCTATATTACTTCTACAAATGAACATCTTTAAGCTTTCAATTTTCTCATTCCACCGTTGATTTGAATTATTTCTAAGATAAAGATTATTACAATTAGGATTCAAATAACCCAAATCAATAATTGCAATTCCATTTTTAGTTAGTAAGTTAGCAATATATTTAATATGATTTTGAATAATTTCCAGATATCTATTTTTGAGTTCAAAATTTTCATCTGAAATGATATAATAGTAAGTTCGAAATGAATAAATAACATCAAACTTAATGTTTTCTCCTACTCTAGAAGTTAGCTCTTCTTCAAGTTTATCAACTTCATTTAAATCAAATCTAATAAATTGTTTTCCCTCATTTTTTGAGAGTCTAGATTCAATATCTTCATTTGGAAATCTTAACGCTTTATATATTTTTTTTCTGAAATCATTAAAACTATTATCAATACACTTATCTACTCCAATAATTTTTGCTACTTTGTAGTCATTGAAAATGTCATCAACAACTAAACCAGCACCACAACCTAACTCCAAAATTTTATTATTATCCCAATTTCTATTTTTTCTAAAAAAAAAGAAATTAGAAATAGAACTAATATTAATATTACTCAAAAATGATTTTAATTGGTGGTATCTTCTGACTTGAGTACATTTTGTTTGTGAGTCTAAATTCATTATATTCACCTCATCTTCTCTGTTCCATTTCTTCTTCTCTAATAATTTCAGCTTCTTCTACTCGAATTTGTCTACTTGTTGTCATAATTCTTAGAGCTGTTGCGTAAAATGGTCGAGTAATAAATACACCAAGTGTTACTCCAAGTATAATCATGAATGCAAATCCTTGCAAAATTGAGAGACCTGCGAAGAACAATGGTCCAATTGCTGCAATTGTTGTAATAAATGCAATCATAATAATTCCCATTGCGTGCTTAATTCTTCGAGCAGTCAATTTTTTCTTATTTTTCTTTTTCATATATTCATCAGTAATAATAATTTGATCATCAACTCCTGTTCCAATGGCCGCAATGAGTCCTCCAATTGCAGCTAAATCAATTGAGATTTGAAAGAGAATTGAAGCTCCAAAAATAAGTACAAGCTCACTTAAAAGAGCAATACCAATGAGCACAAAAATAACAGGATTTTTATATTTGTATGAGATAATTGTTGAAACAACTAATATCGCTAAGAGACCAACAAGTAGAGCATTGTATAAAAATTCTTCTGAGAGTTCAGGACTTTGTGAAACTGATTGAATAACTTCTAACTCACTTGGAAGAGGTTTTGTGAGCAGTACTGCTTTTAAAATTTCTTGTTGATGTTGAGCAGATTCTCTAGCTAATTCAAGCGTTTCTTGACTATTACCACTTAGAGTAATTTGTGGGGCAAGAACAGGTTGATATTTAAACGTTGAAGCAACTTGCAAAGATTCTTGAATTTCTCCATCAAGAATAAATGATAACTCTTCGCTCAAATATCCATTTTCAATTGGAAGTTGTGATGCTTCTTGAAGCATACTATTTGCAGCTTGAGATGAAATTTGAACACTAAATGAAATTGAGCATTGATATGGCGTAGAATCATTACAATTATATTGTGTATATTGAGATCCTTCAAGCACATCTCGAACATCTTCTCCTGTAAACACAGTAGTATTTCCAAGTCGGGCTTCAAAATTACCTTGCCGCTCAATGAGCTCTAGAATTGAGTCTCTATTTGCACTAGGACTTTCAACTTGTAAAAATTGTTCTCCACTAAATTGATCAGTAATAATATTAATATTAGCACCACTTGCACCAAACACATTCAATCGATTCTCTAAAATTTCTTTCAACTCTTCAAATTGAGTTGAAGTTAAATTATCCTGAGCTTGAAGTATAATTCTAGTCCCACCACTTAAATCAATTCCTAGCTTAATATTTGAATTATATGATTCTTGAATTGAAATTCCTAAAAAATCAATGACTTCTTGATCAGCATTATTATAAGTATAAGAATAAGTCTCACCACCTATTGTAATTGTATGTGTTGAATTAACCTGTTGAGAATTCAATAATTGATATGCTTGTTCAATTGAAGTTATACGCGTTTCATCAATCAATTCAAGTTGTGGAAATCCTCGTTGAAAATTATTCTCATTAAGTGAAAATCCTTGTCTAAATAATTCTTGTTGATTTGAAACACTTGAGACAATAACTGAGTCTTGTTCAAAAAAATTATAATTAATAAACCCAACACTTCCAATTAATAAGACAATGAGAAGAAGTGTTTTCCAATGCAGAAGAGTGTCAATTAAGTTTTCTTTAAACGATGAATTCATATATACAAATTATAGATAAATTAAGTTTTATAAATATGTCTGTTGTCTTTCTCATAATTATTAAGAATTTTTTATTGAACATATATAGAAATAAGAGGTTTTTGAATTATCTTTTTGCAGGATTTGAGATTAATTTTGTGAAGAACATTGGATTGTTTAACAATAATCTTACACAACGTATGCTTTAGTAGTGAGTTTAGTCGTTCATCTTCCACAACACATAATGTCTCAACGGTTTGTAAATATAAAAAAAGTGAGTTTAATTCCATAACTATTTGATAATAATTGTGAGTGCATGTAGAATCATACGATTGAATAAGTGTTTCGAGTTCATTTTCTTGTACTTTAAATTCATCAAATTGATTAAAGAATTTCTCATCAATATTTAATGAGAGCTTGTAGAGCGAATTCATCTTAAAAATCATAAAGAGAACCACACTTAACTCATATAATTCATCAAAATTAATAATAAATTTATCAATACAACTTAAAATAGTAATTATTTTGCTATGAATGCTCTCTAATATTTCAAACTCTTCAAATTCTCCATATTGTTTAATTATTTCATATAATTCTTGTGCTATATAAACAAAAGTATAACTCAGAGGAGTTGAGCTCTTCTTTGTTGGAAACTGGGCATTTTGTATCATTGCTTCTTGAACATAGGAGATAATTTTGTTAATAGATTGCTCAATATGAATACTAAATCTATCTTGAGTTGGTTTAAATAAGAGTGTTGAGTGTGCAAGAGATTTTTTTAAATAATATTCTTTTGGAGTTGAATATAAATAAATTGGCTGTGAGTTAAGTAATTCCTCATTTTCAGCGTTTAAATATAAATTTGCATATGTTGCATACATAGAGTGCTTATCTTTAATAATAATTGTTTGAAATAATTGAAGTGAATACGAGAATGTTCTGCCTGTAATTGATTTAAATTCATCAGAATTTGCAATTTCAACAAATGAATTATATGAGCTTAAAAATAGAGGAAGTGGATACTTTGAAGGTTTAGAACTCACAAGCACACATGTCGAAGTTGGCGATATTTTGAGATGATAATCAACATTAGGTTCAATAATTTCAAGCTTTTCATCATTTGAGTGGTTTGTGTCAACACTATTTACAATTACTTGAAAGATTTTCGCTCCTGCAAATGTTGGATGTTGAGAAGAATATTTTAAATTACAATATTCATATAATTTTTCTATATAATATGAATTTGCTAAAATATTATTGAGAGGAATTAAATCTTGTATGATTGATGATTGAGCGTGTTCAATGTAGAGGTGAGGTATTAAAAGTAGAGACGAAGAATGTAAATTATCGCTCACTTGTATGGTGTGTAGTTGTTTGAGAGCAGTATTTGAAGAGGTTTGATTCAAGAGAGGATGATGAAGTATAAATTCTTTTGAAAATTTAACATTGTATTGCAAATCTTCAAATAATTCAACTTCAATTGAGTCAAGAATATTGTAGATATCATTTAAATATTGAATTTGGTTGTGAGCTACAATATATTCCTGAGAATTATATTCAATGTGATACATCAAAGTTCCTCTTTTAAAAATAATATGTGTTGCAAGTTGGTGCTCAAGTGGAGTTGCAAATATAAGAAGTGTTTTAATACTATTAACATTTATATGAAGAAAATATTCTATTCCTATGAGTAGTGACTTATCATGAACTGCATTTTTGAGTTCTTTTTTATGAAACGTTTGAGAAAATGTGTAGTGCGAAGAGTTGAGAGTTTGTAGAATATTAAATCCAATATCTGATTCCATTTTATGTTGTATGTTTTTGTTGGTATATGATTTAGGTGATTATTACAAGTGTGTTAGAGCGCTCATCATAGGATATATCTTGATACATATCTTGTTTCAATAAATCTTGCGTGATTTCATCTCCTGAGTGTGTCAAAATTCTAAGTTTATCTTTTTCTACGTATAATTCTGCAATATCTTCATGGAGTTGAATTTCAATCACTGAATCATATTGGTTTTGAGCAATGACTCGCTCAATATCTATAATATGATGATGCATTTCATAATTTGAATCATACACAAACAAAGAGATACTTCCAACAAGTATAATAAATACAAATCCAATAGGTCCTCTTACAATTTGTGCTAATAATTCTTTGAGAGCCATTACCATAGTAATTATATCTAAGACTTAGATTTTATTAAGATTTAGAAGGATTTAAAAGTTGTAACAGAAAAATATAGATCTATAAATTAGAGAGATAGTTTATATAATTTTTGTACTTTATTAACTAAATCTTCTTCCAATCCAAGCAATATTGTCTGCCCATTTAGGATCTGTAGCATAAGGGACTGCGTGCATTTCTTGTAGTGTCTTAGTATTTCTACCTCCATGAATATAATTTTCAGATATCCATTTTCCTCCATTATAAATCCCATCTCTAGCTGATTTGAATCTAAAAGCATTATCTGGGTTATGATCAAATGATCCTATTCCAAACCCATTATGTCTTTCTTTCCACTCTCCGCTTTGACCATATCCTGTCTCTTGACAAAATAGTCCAACTAATGCTCTTACGTCCAAATTAAAATCTTTTCCTGTTTTTTCAAATATTGGAAGCAAGTCTTCTAATCTTTGAAAATGTCCATGTTTTTTTAAAAAATGCTCTGCACTTTCATAATTTATAGGGATATATTTATCAAGAAGTGATGTTGTTGTTAATTGAGGAGTCTCAACTTCTTGTGCATATATAATTGAAGGAGTTTTGACAATTAATCCTGCCCCTCCTAATTTTTGTATAAATTGTCTTCTGTTCATATAGTATATTAATGTATTAGAATTATTAAATCAAAGGAGTTATTTTTTTGTAGATTTTTAGTTATAGTTTTATTAAAAATTATAATAAAATTATTATTATCTAATTTAATCTTTGAAATAAAGTGTGAAGAATCCTTTTTTATAATTATGACGCTGTCTAATATAGTACCCTAACAACTCTGCAGGAGGGAATATAATTAAAGGCACCATCCAAATTGGAAATAACTGGTTCTTAATAACAAGATATAATCCAGTTCCCTTTATTAAATAATTTACAACCATCGATTTAGAAAATCCAACTATTAACTCTTTAAAGTCATATTTCATATTATTTTTTTCCTCTATATATTCTCTCACATGTAATAAGTAATATGAAAGAAGATAAAAAAAGACAAATGCTAAAGCATTAAAAAACAAATTTATGAAAGTTTTTGTAATAATTGTATAATTTAATGGATCAAGATAAATTCCAATCAAAATCGAACTCAAATAAGCAAAAAACATACCTATCAAATCAGCAAAGAAATATTTAATATTTTTAATATACTTTTTCATCAATATAAAAGAACTAGATATTATTATTTATAAAGTTTCTTTCACACAAGCTCCGTTTGGAGTTAGGAAAATTAACAAATGTTTCTTAATCTAAATATTTTTCATATAATAACTCAATGATTTTTATTGAAAAATATTGAGCCAAAAAGAAATTATTCTTTTATATAATATAAAATTAAACACCATGCTACTCCTCTATTGTTCATTTCTTATAATTTACTTCTCAAAGAAGTAAATTGTATCTTTTTAAGAACAGAATTGAGAGTTTCAACAAGACTCCTTTTGCTCTAATGAGTTTATGTAAAGGCCCACTATCCTTTAAAATAATCTAAAAATTCTCTTAGAAATTTTTTTAGAATAAAAATAAACTATGATTACAGCAACTCTTTAATAATTATTAAGGTGTTTATAACCTGTTTTAATGAAGTGCTATGGTAGTGCCATTGAATTGCAAACTTTAAGAATTTGCTCATGCAAATTATCATAGAATTGTGTTCTTAACATCATTAATTTTACCTGATTAAAATTTTTGAACTCTGAATGAGGCTAAAATTATGACTAAAATATAAAAATTCTAGCAACATCGTTGCTATTCTCTCTATTCTTCGCCTCGAGGAGCTAAAATGAATCCTAACAATAGCTTATCCATTACTTTATACTCAATTTTTAGTGGATAATCTTTTGCAAATGACAACTCAACACTTGGAACAATTTTATCAGCTTTAATAAATTTCTTTAAATACTCCATTGAGTAGCGACACTCATATTTTTCTAACTCATCTTCTACTTTCACATCAACATTTTCTTTAAAATCAACTTTTCCAGCCATTGCAGTTGTTCGTCCTTCAAGTGCAAATGTTTTATCTTTTGCTCGAAATGTCACTCCTTCTTCTAAAAATCCTAAATCATTCACTGCTTGTGAGAGTTGCGCTGATGACATAATTACTTTTGCGGGGAATTTTAAATCTGGAACTTTTTGTAATTCTTCATTCACATAATCAATTAACGCTACTTCAAACTCTTTTGGATTGTTTCCTTGACTTATCAACTTTAAACGCCCATTTTTTGCAAATGTAATCACCAACTCTGATTTATCATCACATGATTTCAATACATTTGATAAATAATCTAAACTAATTGAAATTTGCCTGTCTTCTTCATCTAATTCATATTGTTTAAAGTTAGTTGAGAGGAGCCTAAATATCACCATTGCAACATTATTTGAGTTGAGTGCCACAAGTTCAATATAATCTTTTTTAAACACAAATGTTCCTTCTTGAACAATATCTGATATAATCTCCATACTTTTTTTCAAAAGCGTAGGACTTTGTAGTATTAATTCCATAACAATAACAAAACAAATGTATTAATAAATCTTTTGTTGTTAAGAAGTTAAAAAAGAAATTTGAGTAATTAAAAATAGATTCAAGTTTTGCGTTGCAAAACTTAGAACTTCTACATGTAACTGCTCATGCTCAAACTCTCTTGCATCTTCTTAGGATTTTTCATCTCCTGCTCAACTTCACTATAGAATTTTTGTAATTCTTCTGTGACAGATGGTTTAATTACTTCAAGTGCTTTTGTGAAGTGCTCTTTCTTAATCTCTTTTGCTTTCACATTCTCTCGCAGAGCAATTAAGCCTGCTTCTCTAACCACTGCTTCTAAATCAGCTCCAACATATCCATGCGTTTTTTGAGCAATTGTTGTAATAATCTCTTGTTTTTCCTGCATTGGAACATCTTTGCAGTGTACTTGTAAAATACTCTCTCGCGCTTTCTCATCAGGTACATCTACTAACACAAGCTTATCAAATCGACCAGGTCTCAACAGAGCTGGATCAATAAATTTAGGGCGATTTGTTGCAGCAATCACTTTCACATTCATCAACTCCTCTAATCCATCTAATTCAGTTAAAATTTGATTCACAATTGTATCAGTTGAACCCCCATTTTGTGAGCGTCCCATTCGTGTTCCTGCAATTGCATCAAACTCATCAAAAAATACAATACTTGGCGAATTTTGCCTCGCTTTTTCAAAAATTTTTCGAATTGTCTTCTCACTCTCACCAACATATTTGTTAATAATCTCAGGTCCTTTAATATAAATAAAATTACAACTTGTCTGAGTAGCCACTGCTTTTGCAAGAAGTGTTTTTCCAGTTCCTGGTGGTCCATACATTAAAATTCCTTTAGGAGCATTTACACCTAAACGCTTAAACGCCTCAGTATTTGTCAATGGCCACTCTACCATTTCAATCATTTGTTGCTTTATTAAATCAAGTCCCCCAATATCTTCCCATTTTACATTTGGAACTTCAACGAGTAGCTCTCTCATTGCTGATGGTCGAATAACTTTAAGTGCTTGCGTAAAATCATCATGTGTAATTTCGAGTTTTTGCAAAACTTCTTGTGGAATTTCTTCTTCTTCACCTAAATTAAATTCAGGAAATGTTCGCCTCAACACATTAAATGCAGCCTCTTTAACGAGTGCTCCTAAATCTGCTCCCACAAATCCATGTGTTACACTTGCCATTTCTTTGAGTAATTTTGCAGACTCTTTTTTTCGAATTTTCTCAACAACTTCCTCTGGCAATTGCAGAAGACCTTTCATAGAATCTTCAACAAATGCTTGTTTAATTTCATTAATGTTGAGTGTAATATCTGGATATTTTTTCAAAAATGCATTGAGTTGTGATTCATATTTTGAAAATTCTTTTGGAATTTCAATAGGCATTCCACGAGTGTGAATTTGTAAAATTTCAAGTCTATCCTCTTCTTTAGGAACTCCAATTTCAAGTTCTCTATCAAATCTACCTGGTCGTCTGAGTGCTTCATCTAATGAATCAGGTCTATTTGTTGCTGCAATCACAATAAGTTTATTTGATTTTTTTAACCCATCCATGAGTGTTAAGAGTTGTGCTACAATTCTCTTTTCAACTTCTCCTTGCACTTCTTCACGTTTTTGAGCAATGGCGTCAATTTCATCAATAAAAATTACTGCAGGACTCTCTTTTTGTGCATTTTCAAACAACTCTCTGAGTTTTTTCTCACTCTCTCCATAAAATTTATTTACAATCTCTGGCGCTGAAATAGAGAAAAATGTTGCTTCTGTCTCACTTGCAATTGCTCGAGCAAGTAGTGTTTTCCCAGTTCCTGGAGGCCCGTTGAGTAAAATTCCTTTTGGTGGTTCAATTCCAAGTTTTGTAAATAACTCTGGATGTTTAAGCGGCAATTCTACCAATTCTCGAATTTTTTCAATATGAGATTTTAATCCTCCAATATCTTCATAGTTTACACTACTCTCTTCTTCTTCTCCCTCTTGAGATGTGATTTCAATTTGAGTATGTTGTGAGATGTATAAAAATTCTTTTGTTGGTTTTGCATTAACAACTTTAAATTTCATCGAACCTTGATTAAATCCTAAAAATTCATTCTCAATTGCATTAAACAAATCAATAGCAAACGGATTTCCCGCCCCAAACGATGTTCTTCTCTCAACAGGATTTGAACCTATGGTGATAATATCACCTTGACAAAACGCTTTTTTATACAAACTCTTTTTCAAATTTGCAAGAGTTGCAGGATGCATTACAAATTCTTGCATAGGGGCAAGTGTTACTTTTGTAGCCTCTTGAATTTGAGCCTTAAATATTGTTACACTCTCACCAATTCCAATTTTTGCGTTTTTACGCATTGTCCCATCCATTCGAATAATCTCAAGCCCCAAATCACTCGGGTAGGCTCTCTCAACAACACCTACTGTTTCTCTCTCCCCTTTAATTCCAATGATATCTCCAATATTGACCCCGAGTGATCGAATAATTGAACTATCAACTCGAACAATTCCTTTATTAACATCATCTTGGTGTGCTTCTGCTACTTTTAATTTAATTCCATTCATTTTTACTAATCTACCTATATTTTGTGTAAAATATTGAGTTTATAAAAGTTATGTTTTTATGGTCATAACTAAAAATTATTTTTAGGATTTTTGCTATTTTTATATTGTCAAAAATTATTTACTTTAATCAGAAATTATAATTTATTTATTGAGTTTGAACTCATTTTGAATTTTCAGATAGAACCGAAGTTTGGCAAAGTGTAGAGAATTATAAATTATCAATAATCATCTTCAAATAAAACTCAGGGTATCCCTTTTGAGCTAAAATATATTGAATTTCTTCTCTAGTATGTCCTTTATTATGTAACTTCATAATTGCATCAATAACATCTTTTTCATATTGAGCCATTGAGTGAATTATTTCATGAGAGGTTTTTTTGATATGGGTTTGAGAGAGATTAGAATCTTCTTTAATTTCTTTAAACTCTTGTTTCATTTCATAAAACTGAGAGTGTGTGTCATAGAGTGAATTTCTCAAATCAACAAACACTTTTTTGAGCTCCAGTGCAATTTTTTGTTGATTTTTATATAATTGATTAATTTTTTGTTCATGTAAATTTTTAAACGTTTCATATACAGAACTTGCTTCAACTCGACTCTCTAGCTGAGCAACTTGGATTTGTATCGAATTCATCTTAGAGAGTAGTTCTTGTTGATTTTGTTCAAGTTGTGAGATGTGTGATGAATCTTCCTCCTCTTTATGTTCTAACATATCAAGTACTTGCTCAAGGGACTTTTCTTTTCCAGATGCTCGTTTGAGTGTTTGAATAATTTCTGCATTAAGTTTGTCTAAACGAGCAATATGCTCCTCAATTGATGTTTTATCTTCTTTAACTCTATCTTGTAACTCGAAAAACAAATTCTTAACTTGCTCAACATTTGATTTAATTATAAAGTTAATTGATGTAACATCAGAACTTTCTTTCTCTTTAAATTGACTAATTGTTGTTAAAAGCTCTTCAATTTTAGCGTAAATTGATTTCACTTGAGTATCTATATCTTCTTTTGAAGGGGAGTTGTTGACTTGATCTTGCAAATTAAGTTGGTTTTCTTCTATTTTTTTCTCAAGTTCTTGAAGTGTCTTAAATTCATCTTTTGCATTATTTTCATCACCAATTACTTGTTTAAGTGTAGAGACGATATTTTGAATTTCTTTTTGAATTTTTGAATTATATCGAATTAATTCTTTATATGAAATATTTGAATTCTCATCAGAAGAATTATCACTCTCAGAAGAGATTGATTTTTCTATATCATCATGATTTTTGTTAAGGAGTTGAATTTTATCTTGAATATCTGCTTTTATGGATTCAGAATCTTCCTTGTTCAAAGAATCAGAACACTCAACTTTATTAGACGCATGAGTTAGATGATAAATAGTATTTTTAATTCTCTCAAGCAATGATTGTTTTGAAATTGAGGAACTTTGAGCAGATGCTTGAGGAGGAGCAGAAGGGGAACTAACAGAACTACTAGGTGTTTGTTGAATACTATTTTGCTCTTCAGAAAATGTTTGAGTATCTATTTTTCCAATAGGAATTTGTCTAGTTGAAATGTTAGAATTACGAAGTGTCTCACTAGCATTATTTGCTTCAATTTGACTTTGTAGATTTTGATAATTTAAACGTAAATTATACACTTCATCATTTAATTGTTGTACAACAGAGTAGAGTTCTTGTTCTTGAGAAGAATTATTATTTCTTGAGTTGTTATTTTTGTTACTTATAGAATTTAAAGCAATAGCAGTTGAATTTGCTTCAATTCTAGATTGTAATTCGTTGATCTCTCTATATAATGAATTAATGATATCTGGTGAGGAGTTATTATTTGATTGATTATTATTTTCACCTGCCAATGTCATCGTTGCGCTCAATCCTTGCTCTTGACTTTCTAATTGAGCAATTTTATCACGCAAGTTGTTAATCTCTTCAGAAAATGAATTTACACCCAATGTTGTTTGCATAAATTCAGAAATTTCTTGTTTTTTATCATGAATATCTTTTCCAAAGTCATGCATTAAAGCTTTAACTTCTTTAACAAGCACTTCTTTGACAAACTTATCAACTTCTTCTTTTTTATGGTGAACATCTTCTCCTAAATCCCTCATTAATCCTTCAACTTCATCAATGAAAATTTGTTTTACAGAAGCAATCTTTTCTTCAGTTTCTAAATATCTTCTGTTCAAATGTTGTTCAAATTGAGTCATACGCTCTTCAACCTTTGTATTTATATTTAGTTCCAATTCAGTTGCTCTTTGATTAAAATTTTCAAATTCATCTTTAGTCTGAGAGCTTAGCTCACTCATCTCATCTTGAATTTGAGATCGTTTGTCTTCAAGAGATGAGATTGTATCAAGTAATTTTTCTTCCACTTGTTCTTGGAAGTGAATATTTTCTTGGCGAAGTGTTCGAGATTCTTGAATTTTAGAATTAACTAACTCAACTTCTTCTTTAATCTTCGACTTAATGGATGTAATATTTTTCTCAACAAATTTAGCATCAATTGTATCTAATCTTTGATCTAAATGAGTATGTAAATTTTGAATTTTTTCTTGATATGTTGAGAGAAGTTCTGATTCTCTTTCTAAAAATTTATGAGTTCTTATTTCAATATAATTATCGACATGATTATCAATTTCCTCTTTTGCATCTTTAACTAATGAGCTAAAGTTTGTTTCAAGTCCATTAATTTCATCGATTTTATTATTTAGCTTTTTAATATATTCTCTCATCGATTCACTAAATTTCAGCTCATCAGATTGAACTTTATTAATATGTGATTCAAGCTCTTGTTCAAGAACTTTTAATTTTTCATTATATTTGTTGGAGTAATTATTCATACTCATCTCAAACTCTTCATATATTGAATGAGTCTTAGAATCAATGTGTTCATCAATAATAGATTGAGTTTTATCTAACTCTTTTTTATATTCAACAACTTGTTGATAATAATTATTAAATTTTTGAGCGAGTGATTCTTCTTGTTCTTTTTTTAATTCTTTAAAATATGTTTGATATTCTTGTTTCATTGAATGAAACGCATCAACCACTAAATTATACTTTTCAACAATATACTCTTTAAGAGAAGTTTGTGATTGTTCCAATGTTTTCAACTCTTTTTGCATACTAGATTGTTTAGTCTTAATAGTCTCAATTGAGCCAATGACTTTTTTCAAAGAATTTTCATCTTCTTCAATTTCTTTAGTAATATTTGAGAAAAATGTTTCCCACTCTTCTTTTGCTCTGTTTAAAGACTCAATTTGAGCTTGAATTTTTTGTTCAACTTCTTCTTCTCTCTCTTCTAAATAATGTTCTGATTTATCAATTGCTTGATTGGAAACTTGAAGTTGTTTCAATTCCTCAATTTCTCTAAACTGTTCATCTTTGATTTCTTGTAATTTACTCTCAATTTGTTTTGTCAAATGCTTTTTTAAATAATCAATTGATGTGTGTTTCTCAACAGATTTCAGTTCATTTAAGAGTTTTTTTTCTTCATTTTGTTCATGCAGTTTTAATCGCTCAACTTCATCTACAACATCAGTAAGTGCTGCATCAATTTGATCTTTAGAATATGTCTTTTGAATATCTCTTGAGAGTTTATCAACTTGTTTTTTATTTTCACTTTTTGTGTTCATTAAAGCTTTAATTTCTTGAGCAAGTTCATTTTTTTGAGTTGTTGTTTTTTTAAGCAATTGAGTTTTTGAGTGCTTAAGTGTCTCTTGCATAGCTGCGTTAATATCTTTTATTTCTTGATGTGTACTCATCACCTCTTCATCAGATCTAACTTTTTTATATAAACGTGATAATTGTTTATAAGACTTAAGAGAGTTTTTGTGAATACTATTTAATTCATTTTTCAACTCATCTACACTTGAGTCATGAATTGAGTGGAGTTTATTTAACTCAGACGCAACTTGTGTCTTGAATTCGTTAATTTCTTCTTTAGTGTAATAATGCTTTAGTATATTTTCTTGAATTGACTCAATTTTTAAATTAAGAGCTTTTTCAATATTGAGCAATTTTTTATTTTCTTGCGCGAGATTATTTATTCTCTTCTCAGATTCATTAGCTATTAGTTCTTGAGTTTTTTCAATTTCAGTTGATGCTTTTTTAAGTTTTGTTTGTAAATTGTGTTTAATTTTTTCAACTGATTCTTTTGAACTCTTTGAGTTAATATCTTTAAATGCATGTACTATTTCTTTGGAAAATGTATTTGCTAAGTTTTCTAATTTTTTATCAATTGAATATGTATCGACTCGCTCTATTTTTTTTAAAGCATTAATTAATGTGTTGATTTGTTTTAGTTCTTGTTCAAATTGAGATTTTGTTAAAAAGTGAGAAGATGATTCATATAACTGTTTTAAAGAGATTCTAAGTGCTTCTACTTTGTAGTAAAACTCATTTTGTTTTTCTTTGAGTTGTTTGTTAATTGAAGTTGTATATTCTTCTTGAGTTTTATTATGCACATCTTCTAATTCTTTGAGTTTTTTAACCTGATTTGAGAGATAATTTTTTGTTGCAAATGTTTTGTGATTTGTTGAATTAATGTGTATAATTTGAGCTTCAATTCCTTTTTTTTGTTCTTGAAGAGCATGTTCAAGAGTTGTTAAGTGTTGAGATTCCTCTTGAGATTGCATATTCAATTCATTTTTCAAAGATGTATATTGGGAATTGATACTCTCAAGAGCAACGTTAATTTGTTTTTTAGTATAGTATGAGTTGAATTGTTCTTGCAGTTTTTGAATTTTTGATACTTGAAGAGAATCATTTTCTTCTAATTGTTTAATAAACTCTTCATTTTTAGACTCTTTTTTTGATGCTCGCTTAAGTGTTGTAATAATTTCATTAATTGTTGAGTTAATTGATTGAATTTCGCTTTGAATAATTAATTCATTTCTTCCATGATTAGTATTAAATCTATCAATTGTTTTTTGAATATTTTTAATTCTTGTATTGATTTTTGATTTGATGTGAGCAAGATTATTATTCTCATCATTTTTCAAACTATCAATTTTTTTAAGACTGTCTTTTAATTTGGAATTTATTGATTTTTCAAATGAATTAAGTTCATGAGTTTCAACTTTTGAGAGCAAAGTATTATCAACTTTTAAGATATGTGTATTAAGAGAGTCTTCAATACGTTTCAAGTTATTAATCTCTTTTACAATTGTTTTTTCGTTTGAATTTGTTTCTTTAAGTGTTGAGAGCATTGCACTTACTTCTTGTTTAAGTATGTTTTTATGTTCATTAAAAGATGTAAGAGTAACTGCGTTTGAATATTTTTTGTGTAAATCATCAAAGTTTGATGCGACTATGTTAAACTTATCATTTAATTTTTTCTTCAATGATTTAAACTCTTTATTTTCAAGTGAAGTTGATTGTTCAATGGCTTTAAACGCATTACTAATTTGGTGTTCAATTTGATTAATTTGATGAGCAATATACTCTTTTGAAACATCTTTAGACTCTTTACTTACAAGATTTTTTATCTCGTGTTGAATTTGAGTTTGTGAAATTTCTAAATTCTCAATGTGTTTTTGTGCATCTTTTTCACTCAACTTTGAAGTTTTCAAATCCTCAAGTATTCGTGCAATCTCATTTTGAAGTTTGTTTAAACTTGATTGATATGATTGTTTAGATACTTTTTTATTTTCTTCTCTCTCAATTTCATGTAATTGTTGCTTAATTGTTGAAACTGATTGTTCTAATTCTTCTTTGATATTTTTAAACTCTTTTGAATCATATTCACCAATTTTAGAAATTGCACTCATTGCATTATCAACTCGATTTGAAATGGGCTCAATAATTGACTTCAACTCTTTTGAATTTGCTTTTTTTTTGATTAAACGCTCTAGATGATTTTTTGTATTATATATTTCATCAAATAACTCGTTAGTAGTTGATGATTGAGAATCTTGCTTTTTTGTAAAATTGCTTGAGAGAGCAGTTATTTCTTTTTGAATTGAGGTTATGAATTGTTGTGTTTCTTTTCTTAAACGCTTGATAATTGTATCAATTTGTTTATGTGTTAAATTCTTTTTGTTAAGCTCTTTTATCTCATCATTTATCTTCATCTCAAACGATTCTATAAGTTTCATATATGAATTATTATTTTTAGAAGATGATTTGCCAAGAGGTTTCAAATCAGTAATAATTTGCTCCATTATACTTGCAACATCACTCTCAACTGTTGAGATTGTTTTTCCTAATTGTTTGCCTGGAGATTTTTGTGTAGAAACTTTATTTTTATTATTGTTATGATTTGTGTTTTGTTTACTCTCATATCTTTCAACTTTTGCAGAAATTTCTTTGAGTTTTTGTTCTAAATTAGATTTGATAAATTCCAAATCACTCACTTTACTATTCATAGATTGAGTCATCTCTTGCGCCATTTGAACAACTTGTTCTTCTGATACTTGCGGAGTTGATTGTTTCTTAGCAGTTTTATTTTGAGTTGTCTGTTTTTTTGAAGAAGTATTCTTCTTTGGCGTTTCTTTTATGTGAGATGCCTTCTTTTGAGAATTCACCTTTTGAGAAGTAGTTTTTTGTGATTTTGTATTTTTCACACTCATATCTGTTTTTGATGATATCAAGATTTAATATTACGTAATTATTCAAAAGTTAAAAAAAGCGAAAAACTATTTAATTTTCAGAAAAAACAGAGAAAAATTAAATCTGTATATTTATCTTGTGATTGCAAAGCTTTGAACTCTTTCAAGGAGTTGTTTCGCCTCATTGTTCTCTTCAAAATAACTTCGTGTCGGTTCTAATAATTCATTTACGTATTTTGCGCACATTGTTTTCAAATCAATTGATTTAATAGTTTGATTCTCAAAATCATCTACTAATTGATTGTATGAACTTGCTCTATATAATCCTCCAAATTTCTCAGGCCGTTGAATTTCAACCTCTTCAAATCTCTCAAAGACAATATATTTGAAGTATTCTAAAATAGGGTTGTCTTCAACAACTCCATCAACACTGTGTGCTTTTTTGAATTTTCGCTCAACATCTTCTTTACTATCTGTCATGAAAATTGCAGTATCCGGTTTTGATTTACTCATTTTCATCTCGATTTTTCTATCAATTTCATTTTTTTGAGATTTGATTGAAATTATAATATTTCCTTTTTTTTCGTTTATTTCTTTAAGTCGAATTCCTATTTTCCCACAGTTTTTCCAATTATCTTCAAAAACTTCAAATTCAGAATTATCAACTTTAATTTTCACTGATTTTTTAGGTTTATTAAGAGATTGGACTATACTTAGAAAACTTCCATCCTCATACTTACTTCCTGTTTCATCTAAAATAATTTTTGTTCCATTAAATTCATATTCCCCAAAGCTTTCAATTTTAAGTTCTGTTAAATTGGGTTCAGTATCAATTTTTTGAAGCCCGAGTAGCATATGATGAGAAATCACAACAGGTTTTTCCCAATTCATTTTTGGGAAGATGTCTCTTGCAAGCATATTGACTTTTCTCTGATCAAGTCCAAGTTGTGCAATATGAGCTTTTAAATGGTGAATATCATTTGCTTGCATGAGAGGATATATGATTTGAGATGCTGGATTTTCTGTGTTTTCTTCTCTACCCATAATTTGTCCACACCTCAGAACTCGTGAGACGCTTGCATGAGTTGATAATTGTAAAAAATTCTCCCAATATGTAGGGTTATTTTCTAAATCTTTTGAAGTCCATCTAAACTCAACATTTTTCAAATCCATTCCACAACTCTTCCATACTTCAATTAAATATTTACCACAAGTTTGAATTTTTTCTAAATCTCCTCCATATTTATTATTCAACCACGCAAAATAATCAGCAACCCAAAATATAAATGTAATCCCACATTTAGTTAATTTATTAACTTGAATAGCTCTCATTAAACCTTGGGCAATGTGAATTTGCCCGCTTGGTTCAAATCCATCATATGCTCGAATTTGATTAATTTTTCCTTCTTCTTGCTCTTTGAATAATTCCCTTAACTTTTCTTCATCAATAATCTCTTCAAATGTTTCTTGGATTAATTGCACTTTTTCATCTGTTGTTAAATCTTTTGTCATATTTTTATTTAGTTTTAAGAATTTATAAATATTTATAATTTTTGGCTCTACGTGTAAACTAAAAAGAAATAAACTTAGAATGATTTTTTTCTAAAAATTTTATTAATTAAAAACTTTAATTCAATAAATTTGAAGAATAAAAAATTGCGTAAGCAATTTTTATTCTCAAATTATACCAAAATACACTCAACACCATTTATTTTTTCTTCATAAATTGATTCTTTAAATGTAAATTTTTGTAAATTTTAAAAAAAGAATTTGATTATTCTCTACATCTATTAAAATATTTAATTTATGGAATGGATTTTATTAGTGAACTTGAGGAGTTGTATTCTTTTTAAAGAATTTCAAATACTTGGGAAGAATAATGTGTGTATTGAAGAGAAAAATAAGTATAAAAATATTGTGTAGATACATTTAAATAATTAAATAATAGAACTAAATTCATTAATTCGAGCATTCAGTTCTTCTCTATTTAATAATTAACTAGTCTAATTTGACAGTTCAATTATTTTTTACAAAATTAACAATACAATAAATGCTGCAAATAAATGTGGAATAAATGCAATTCCTGTTTTAACTTGCACATTTTTCAATTTAGAATACTTTTTCATCACATTAATTTGCTCCTCATTCACTCCAAGTAAGAAATCATCTTTTGAATAAATCTGCTTATTATCAACTATAACATCTTCTACAATCCAATCACCAGGGGAGAGTTTATCTATACTCACAGGTATTACAAATAACGAATTCTCAACAATTTTACTAAACACATATAATGTGTATGTAAGACTAATAATAGCAATAAGTCCGCTATAATATTGCACAATTCCATCAAATAGAACAAATCCAACTCCTCCAATTAGAAGTGTTGTAACAATACTTATTTTTTGAATAGTGGACAATTTTTGAAGAGAGCGTTTAAAATTAAACACTAAATGAACGATAATAATACTAAATACATACACTCCTCCAATTGTAAAGGAGAGAAGCATAAACTCAAGCATTGTTATAAACAATAAACTTCCACTAATAAACTCAAATGAAGACGCAATACTTAATACAAACACAAAAAAATTAAACAGTGGAAGTAACATTACTAAATTATATACTTGTGCAACATTGAATGTATGTGATGAAGAAAAGTGTTTTTTTATCTCATCAATATGATATTGAGATAATCCATATAACGAATCTTTTAATGAGATAACAATAGATTTCTTATGAACCAAATCATCAATTAAAACATACTCCTCTCCTCTATTAATATTATTCTCAAGCTCTTTTAAACTCAATGAGAATTGTTTAGAAAAATGCAGTACTGCGCTTTGTGGGAGCATAATAAACACTAACAGTGAGATGAGCATTATTATATTACTTAGAATTACAATTCCTAATTGCTCAAAAAACAGCACTGTGCATACAATAGCAAACACTTGAATAGCAAATAAAACAATTGCCAAAACTCCACTATTGAGTAATTCTTTAGAATTCATACGTTTAACAAGTAATGAGTGCATAATAATTCCAACACATATAAGTGATGCAACAACTGAAAAACCTACAAGTGCTAACAATAATAAATACATCCAATTATTAATCGATTCAGATATAGATATTAAACTCACAACATTTGAAACATATGAGAATAAATAGTCTTGAAGCAATGCAAACGATCCTCCAAATCCAATCATAAATTTAGCGTCACCTCCTCCCCACATTCCAATAAAGAAAAAGATACTTCCAAGTAAAAATCCAACGACCATTCCAAAAGAGGCGAGTGTGAGATAACTCAAATCACTAGTATACAAACTCAATATGGCACTCATAAACAATATAATCAATGCATATGAATAATTAATATAGTTGAGAACTTCTTTTTTTCTAAAATCTTCATATGAACAAATGAGAAAATAAATAAGAGTTATAATAAAAATAATCATCATACTCAGAGGAATTGAAGATAGAAATTCAAACATATCAAAGCAACAAAAAGGTATTTTATAAATATATCTTGTCTTAATTTGTAACTAATTATATTACATCCAAATATTTAAATAACACTTCTATTTGATTACACATAGATGTTTACTTCTAAAAAATCACTTCACATTATATCAACTCCACAAGAATACAAAACAAGTTTGATATCATTTGCACAAATTCTCAACTCATTAAACAACGTAGAATCATGCGCTTATATTAATCTCTCTATTACAAACCATCAACAAATTTCTTTGTTAGAACAACTCTTTTTACGAACAAAACTCTCTAAAGAATATCCGCATATTAATATTGATTATTACTTATTATTCAAACATGAACATATTACACGCGGAATTTTATCTCAAGCAGAATATCAAAACTTTCACATATCAAAACTATTCCATTGTATGTCCTATTTCAAATATCAAGTCATCATCGTAGATAATGTAACTCCGCGCTCACCATATTTTTCATATATTCTCTCAATAATAAACGCTTCAGAGATAGAATCTCAAATTATTCTCATTACATCATCACAATCTATTCTTACTCACATCAACACTTCAATTCAAACAGTCCATAATTACATTTATCAAGAACAACTCTCTCAAGATTCAAATACAACACATAATGCTCAACCTCTACTTACAATTAATTCAATTGATGAGTTCTCTTCATGGCTCTCTATAGCGTATCATTTTACAATTTTAAAAAAGAATGGCTCTAAACGTTTTTTCTTTATCTCTGAACAACTTGGATTTACAAAAGAAATTTTCTTTTTATCAATTCTCAAAAAACATCTCAAACAATTAAATGATTTTGAACAATGGGATTTTATGACAAGTAAACGAGAACAACACTTAAAAATTAATTCAAACAATGAAAATAATCTCACTCAACTTATTTATTTTATAAAGCAATCTCTACAGGTCTCAGGTAATACCACTATACTCTCATCATCTCATATTAATGATTCTGTGCAAACACAACTCAACTCATTAATCACATCTACACTGCATAAAAATTCACTTCTTATTACAAATATGCAAGTAAAACCCACTCAACATACAACTAGTTCATATCAAAGAATTGAGTTTAAAAAAAGTTAATCCTGTTTTATTCACTTAAAAATACTCAACAAATTATAAATGTAATTTGTATTAAATTTTATTATGTCAATCTTTTCAAAGAAAAAACAATCACAAGGAACTCCGACTCCACCTCCTATGCCACCAAATGGAGGTTTAAATGATATAAAGCAGGAAGTCTCATCAAGCTCTGGTAATTTAAGTAATGATTCTAATAAAGGTATGAGTGGTGCAAATAGTACTGATGTTTCAAGTTCCACACCACGTTCTTTTAACGCACCCCCCTCCCCAAGTCAGTCACAACAACCTTCAAATAAAAGTGCTCCTCCTTCGCCACTAGGAGGGCAGGCTCCCTCTCAATCTACACCATCAGCACAGTTTTCTTCAATGAGTTGGAATCAAGCAGGAATGAGTAAAAATCAACAAAATCCTCAATCAAATCAACAATCCAACTCTCAAAGTATAATGGATGACTCATTGTTCAACTTAGAGGAGTTTGAACTTCCAGATTTGGATAGTTTAGATATTGAAACAAAAAACAATCCTTCACAATTTGAGGAAAATCAATATAATGAAATTCAAACAAACCAGATTTCAAAACTCTCAGGAGATAATGAGCATTCAAGAAGAACGCTTCATCTTATGGATAGTGATGAATCAAAAGATTTCATGCCATCACATGGAATTAAATCTTCAAGAAATGACACATATTTTTTGACAACAACTGAGTTTAAATCACTACTTGAGATGATTGATAGCGTAAAAGAGCGTGTAAAAACATCTACACAACGTCATATGAAAATTACAAGTATTAAATCAGAAGAAGATATTGAATTTGATAATATGAAAAAAGATTTTCAATTTATTGAAGAAAAACTATATGAAGTTGATAGTACTATATTTGACAGGTAGATTTAAAATAATGAAACAGAGGTTATAAAAATGAAAAATAATGCAAAAGAGGTGTTTATTAGGATTCAAAATATCAAAGAGATAATACACACACTAAAAGAAATTGAAAAAATTCAAACAAATGTAAATGATTTACTTCCTCAAATTGAAACGTTAAAAGTGAAAGAAGAAGAAATTATGGAAAATTGGACCTCTCAATTAAGTGAAATTGAAGAGGACATTTATCACATAACATTATAATACAATTAAACAAGAAAAATGGTTGCTCATACAAAAAAATCAAATAAAAAAGTTCTCCATCAAGATAGAAATACTCATCGTTCATCGAAACATAAAACACAGACTCCTCAAACACTAGACACAGATTTATATGTTTGTGTGACTGATGTAATAAATAAAAGAAAATCACTACTTAAAGCTTTGAAGACATCCCTTTTAGCCCAAGAAGAGAGTGAAGTGATTTATAATATTCGAAAACAAAAATTTGAAAAAATAGATTTACTCAAAAAAGAAATTGAAAGAATTAATACAGAATACGCAAAACTTCAAAAATTATTTCCAAACCCGAAAAATGTTATTTCATTCGCTGAGAAAGAATTGAATGAGCTAGAACATCAAGTTGAAAATTTAATTGAGACAAATCGAATTAATAGAGAAGAAATGGAAGAATTAGAAGATTTAGAGCAAAACTTAGACGAAACAGATGAAGAATTATATGGAAGACAAGAAGAGCTAAAATCAAAACTTAAAGCTGCAAAGAGTGATGAAGACTCTCAGTTTGTTCTTAATACTAACTTGTCTCGCAATTATTATATGCCTGATCAAGAAGTTGAAAATTTAAAATCTAAAACATATACACCAAAAAATACGACTAAAAAAATGTCAAAGTTAGATAGAATTCAAAACAACTTATCAATTATTGAAAAAAAATTGAATGGTTTATAAAATATATTTTTATTATATTATATAAAATAATAAAATTCAATTTTTATAATCTTAATCTCTTTTACATAAATAATTATCTGTTAAATCAGTAGTTAAACATTAAAATCAAACTTGAAAAAGTTCTTTTAGTAACTAGAATTTTTAGAATAAAATTACTCTTTGGAAATTTTATAAATGCCCATAAAAGTTTTTCATGAATTCTTGCACAAAAATCATGAAACTATTTCCAACTCCAACAAATAAGATAAAGAAGATAGTATTTAATAAGATATTTTGGTTGTAGGTAGTCCAAGTTAATTAAAACATTTGCTTACAACAAGTTTGTGATAAACTGGCGTATTTGCACGTTCTATGTAAATATTAAATTATTTTAAAAAATTAAAACTCAAAGAAATTATTTTTTTTTCAAGAAAAAATAAGTTTACAAAAAAAATTTTTTGAAGACATTAATAGAGATAAGTTTTATTCTAAGATTAAAAAACTTGAGT
>CAZULG010000002.1:0-42439 GCA_964621065.1 uncultured Methanosarcinales archaeon
TTTTTATTTTGAAAACTTATCTAAAATTTGACTTAGTTCTGTTTTTTGGATAAAAATTATTATTTTAATTCCAAATTTGGAATGAACATTATTATAGTTTTAAACTCTTAATTCAAACATTAGCTCATCATTCACTTCAAATTAGAGATACAAATATTTTTAAACTACAAATTTTTTGAAATTCATTGAATGAACTCCTAGGCAAAAAATGTCAAAAAATAATTTTAGTCTAAAACAAACCATCTCTCCTATTATCTCAATACTACTGTTGGTCTCAATCACAGTCATTATTTCTTTGGGCATGTATAATTTTCTCACAAATTATGTCCAAGACACACAACGCACAGTTGAAAATAACACAATTTTAGACTCTTTACAAATTCGCTCTATACTCTCAGACTCTGAGCAAAGTATTATTCAAACTCCTTTTGAACAAATCAATATCTCCGAAGTCATTTACGAAGGAGTTGAGTGTACAAACAATAGTGGAGTTGTCAGTGGAAAGCCACTAAGAGTAAATATGAGCAGCTGCGCACAAGCAAGTGGACAATCCAGTGGAACTTTGACAATTGAAACTAATGAAGGAGTAATTCAACAACAAATTCGCATAGAAGACACAACAAGTAGCACAACAAACAGTTCCACTTCAAGCGTTGATTGCTCATCCATCCCTGGAGATTGGGTAGAAGTTCCTGGGAATAGTTATTTTGGCACCAGTGATTTTTGTGTCATGCAATTTGAAGCCAAAGATGTATCAGGAGTTGCCACATCACAACCTTCTTCAACACCGTGGGTAAATATCAATTTCACAGATGCACGTAGTGCTTGCACTGATTTAAATTCTGAGCATAGTAGTTTAGATGGAACATTTAAAATGATTACCAATCGCGAGTGGATGACAATTGCAAGAGATGCAGAACAACAAGATGAAAATTGGGATAGTAGCACTGTTGGCAGTGGGAGTATGTATAGAGGACATAGTGATGATAATCCCAACAATGCTTTATCAGTGAGTAATACAGGCGATTATTACGATGGCACTGGCAATTTAGCACCAAGTACTGAGCGCAGAGTATTAGAGTTAAGTAATGGTGAAATTATTTGGGATTTAGGAGGAAATGTTTGGGGAATGGGTTGATTTATTAGAGAATGGAAATACAATAGATGGAAATGCGTGTTCGGGAAGTGATGGTTGGTATAGTTACTTTGGTAACGATGGACTAGGTGAATGTACTTTTAACTCACCATATTCAAAAGATAGTGCTGCTGATACTCGTTATGAAATGGGACCTTTAGGAGATTATAATGCAAACGAAGGAGTTGGGCGAATTGACTCATACGATTTTACAGGGCGTGCCTTGCTTCGCAGTGGGAGCTGGCGCCCTGGTGCTTACGCAGGTGCCTTTACTGCGAGCTTGAGCGCTGCTCCTTTGTCTGCGAACACGCGCGTTGGCTTTCGCTGCTCGTATGCACCGTAAATTTTGAAAAAATTTATGGATGTCTGTGTGAAAAGGGTTCACAAGAAGCCTTGATCCAATGAACATTGAGCGGCTGTAATGCTATAGGATGCGTGGATATGTGGTAGCGATAAGGTCAAAAATCAAAGATTTTTTAGTTAGTCTGCTTAATAGATTCTAGACTCGAATGATAAGAAATAATTTGAGAAAATAAAATCTAATGTAAAAAAATCAAAGTTAAAATATTTTTAGTTAGTGTTAAAAAAAACTCGAGATTTGAGAAATGCGAAAAACTTGATAAATTTGATAATTTCAATTTAACAAGAAGATATTGAACCATTAATTTAATTCTCCTCCCAATCAACTAAACATTTATAAAAACATTTATCAGATTATATATAAATGGTGTATGAACTAATTATTCTCAACAATCAAAGATTCTTGGGCGATTATCTCATAAAGGAGGAATTAGAAAATGGTTTATGAGCTAATCATTTCTGAGAAACCTCAGGCTGCTGAAAAAATAGCAAAAGCACTTGCAGATTCAACCCCTCAAAAAATTAGAGAAAAAGTTAATTATTATCAACTCACACATAAAGGTAAAAATATTATTGTCGCATCAGCTGTTGGTCATTTATATGGACTTGCGCAGCGAGAAGGAAATACTTGGTCGTATCCTCAATTTGATGTAGAGTGGAAGCCAACATATGAGAGTTCTAAAGATTTAGCATATACAAAAGATTATGTGAAAACTCTGGAAAAACTTGGAAAAGATGCGAGTGAGGTTACAGTTGCATGTGACTTTGATATAGAAGGGGAAGTCATTGGACTTAATGTTGTCAGATTTGCACTAAAGCGAGAAGACGCAAATAGAATGAAGTTCTCAACACTTACAAAAGGAGATATTGTCAAAGCATATGAGAATAAACAAAATCATTTGGAGTGGGGACAGGCGAACGCTGGTGACACTAGACATCACTTGGATTGGTTTTATGGTATGAATTTATCACGAGCATTTACTCAGGCTCTCAAAAAAGCAACAAATTCATTCAAAGTATTATCAACTGGGCGAGTGCAAGGACCTGCTTTGCATTTTTTAGCAAATCGTGAGCGAAGAATTCAAGCATTTATTCCTGAGGAATTTAGTGAAATTTATGCTCATGGTAAATGTAAATCTACTCAACTTA
This sequence comes from uncultured Methanosarcinales archaeon, assembly GCA_964621065.1. Classification (GTDB taxonomy): domain Archaea; phylum Nanobdellota; class Nanobdellia; order Woesearchaeales; family UBA583; genus UBA583. The sequence goes on from CAZULG010000002.1 coordinate 2,645, forward strand.
AAGCGCAACACGAGTTGGATTATGCGATTGCAAAAGCTCAAAATGAAAAACGAGTTGTTCAAAAAGCAAGTATTGATGACTCAGATGAATCTTTAGAAGATGATGGATCCGAGGAGAATACTCAAGATGATATCAAATCAACAGTTGATAGATATAAAAGTTTTGACAAAGAATATACACAACGAGTTGTTGAACAAACTCAAGGAAGAAATGGAACAATTAAATCAATTCAAGCGCGAGAGTTTAAACAAAAAGTTCCTCTACCATTTGATTTAACAACTCTGCAAATGGAGGCGAGTAATCACTTTGGTCTGAGCCCTAAGCGAACACTCGAAATTGCACAAAAGCTCTATGTTGAGGGAATTACATCATATCCTCGAACTTCTTCACAAAAATTACCTAAAGAGTTAGCGCTTGACAAGGTACTCGAGAAGCTTGAAAAACAACCACAATTTAAAGATAAGGTTCAACTCGTAAAATCAATAAATTCTCAATTAAAACCAAATGAAGGGAAAAAAGAAGACCCAGCGCACCCAGCAATTCATCCAACTGGAGAAATTCCAAAAAAATTGGAAGGGCAAGACGCAAAAGTGTATGATTTGATTGTAAAAAGATTTTTTGCAGTATTTGGTCGTGATGCAACTCGTGAAACGCAAACAATTACAGTGGATATTAATAATTATAATTTTGTCTTAAAAGGAACACGAACTGTTGATCCTCAGTGGCATTTACTGTATGAACCATATTTGAAATTTGAAGATGTAACTCTTCCAAAACTTAACAAGGGAGAAGAATTTACTAATGAGAAAATTGAAGCTTTAAGTAAGGAAACATCTCCTCCAAAGCGCTATACTGATTCTTCAATTATTAAAGAGCTGGAGAAGAGAAATTTAGGAACAAAAGCTACACGAGCAGATATTTTAGATAACTTAAAAAAACGAGGATATATTATTGGAAAATCAATTCAAGTGACAGAGTTGGGGCTTGAAATGGATAAAGTTCTAAGTGAAGAGACTCCAAAACTCATTGATGAAGAACTAACACGACAATTTGAAGAGGAGATGGAGAACATTCGAGAAGAAAAGTCAACTTCAAAAAATGTGTTAGACTCAGCTAAAAAAGAACTGCTTACAATTTTAAATGAAATACGAGAAAATGAAGAGAAACTTGGTCATAAACTTGCAGATGCAAGTAATATTGCAAGAGCTGTTTTAGGAACTGTTGGCAAGTGTCCAAAATGTGGTGAAACTCAAGGAGGAAAAGCAGTCATCAAACACTCTCCAAAAACAAAAAAGAAATTTGTTGCATGTGATCAATATCCAAATTGTGATTTTATACTTCCTGTTCCACAAATGCCAATTGTTCGAGCAATTCCTGATTTGGAAGAAGATGATGGAAAGTTGTATGTGCTTGCTGGAAAAAGTGAAGGAAACTTGAGAAAAATTTGTATCACAGATACTGTTGAGAAGGAAGAAGAACTTGGACATAAAAAATATGAAGAAGAAGGAATGCAGTGTCCAAATTGCAAGGAAGGGAAGATGAAACTTCGAAAGAGTTTTTATGGTGAATTTTTAGGATGTGATAATTATCCAAAGTGTAAAACAATGATGAAAATTCAAGGAGGTGTAGTTGATACAACTCCAATTTCACCTGCTGCGAAGAAGAAAAAAGCGCTTGCGAAAAAATCATCAACTAGTACTATAAAGAAAAGTACAACTAATAAATCAGCTACAAAATTAAGTGCTACAAGTAAGTCAACTAAGAAAAAGAAAGAGAAGTAGAAAAATGAAGATAATCATATCAGGATTATGAAAATTTGGAGCAGGGGAAAGATTTTTTAGGTAAATATTATAACTTAAGAGATTTTGAGCAATTTTCTAAATCTATAGTTGATTATTTAAAACAAATTGAGTTAGATAAGATTAAGTTTCCCCATGAAGTTAGTCCTAATTTAAGACTAGTATTATCTGATGACAGAAGTTTAAATGATATCTATAATTCGGGACTTAATTCTGCCTTTACAGATATTTTGTATTTATTTTTATTTGGAAAAAATTATCTTGAGCTGTATAATAAAGAAATGTTACTTCGTTTTTTCATATCCTATTAATTTGAGGTGAAAGAACACTTTTCTCAATAAAAAATACAGATTTCTTTAATTCAGAGGATGGTGAATTGAGAAAAAACTAGATTAACTCACATATAGATATTATAAGTGAGGAAAGAAAGGAAATCAAAAATGCTTGTCCTTTTTACATGTTTCAAATATCTAAAATTTTACAACTATCAAAATCTCCTAATACTAGATTAATATTAATATTAATATTATCATTTTCTACTTTTTCAAATATATAGAAATATGTATCAGCTTCTATGTGAAGGTTATTATTTGAAACTAAACATAAATTATCATAAATTTCATTAATAAATAAATCAATATTAGTGATGTTTTAAAAATTTAATTTTTTAATTTCTAAAAAATAATTTGAATTTCTACCCTTATCAGAATCAACATACAATACTACATATTGTTTCTTATTATTTTTTAAATTATTCATAATTATTTGCATTTCATTTAATTTTCTATAATACCTATATGTTTTAGCTCCTGATTTTTTGATTAAGTCATATATTTTAATTGCATTATCTATTTTAGATTTATTTTTAAAAAATTTAATAACAAGCTCTTGCTTTATTTCTATTGAATAATTAAATTTTATCTTTAAAATTTTAAAAATAATTCCAAAATTACCCACTCCTATCTTAAAAAATTTATCTATTTTTTAAAAAATTTTCAAAATTAACTGTATTTCATAAATATTACAAAAGAGAGCTAAAAAATTTACTCCTCAACTTCTTCGTCCTCATTTGCAATTTTCTCAACGCAGGAGATTCTCTCCTGCTGACCTGTGATAGACTGCATTCATAACGCTTCGCGTTATTCAACAGCCTCGTCTTCATTGGCAATTTTCTCAACGCGTTGTACTAAATCTCCTTCTGATAAGTTAACAACACGAACTCCTTTTGTATTTCTTCCAATAATTGAAATATCACTCACATATGATCTGATAATTTTTCCGTGTTGAGTCATTAACAGTATTTCATCATCCTCTCGAACCGCTTTGAGAGTGACAACTTTTCCATTTCTCTCATCTGCTTTAATATCAATTACACCTCTTCCAGCCCTTCTAATTGTTGGATACTCACTAATGAGCGTTCTTTTTCCATATCCATTCTCACACACAGTTAATAATGTTGTTCCTGCTTGTGCAAGTTCCATTCCAGCAACTTCTTCTCCTGCTTTCAAATTCATTGATTTTACACCTCTTGCAGTTCGGCCCAAGACAGACAAATCATCTTGCTTAAAACGAATAGCAAGTCCAACATTACTCTCAATAATCACATCTTCATCTCCATTTGAATACATCACATTGAGAACAACATCTCCTTCATCAAGTCCAATTGCACGAATTCCACCAGCTCGTGGTTTTGCAAAGTTTGCAACTTCAGTCTTTTTAATAATTCCTTTTTTGGTCAAAAAAATTAAATATCCCTTCTCTAAATTTGAAATATTAATCACATTTGAAATCTTTCGTCCACGCAAATCAATATAATTTACAATTGGTCGGCCCCTAGAAATTCCTGTTGCAGTTGGTACTTCATACGCTTTCATCCAATTCACGACCCCATCACTTGTAAAAATTAAAAGTGTATCTTTAGAGTTTGAAACAAATAGATCACGAATGGTATCTTCTGCTTTCAAATGAGCGTTATTTCCTTTTCCACCTCGTTTTTGCGCTCTATAATTGTCCAAAGGAACCTTTTTAATATAATCATTTTGCGTAATCATTACAACAAAGTCTTCATCTTGAATTAAATCTTCAATATTTGAATCACCTGTATCGTTGATGAGTTTTGTTTTTCTATCATCTCCAAATTTCTCAACAATTTCTAAACTCTCATCTTTAATAATTTGATATTGACGAACTTCATTACTCAAAATATCTTCAAAATCCCTAATTAACTCAAGTGTTTGATTATATTCATCTCGAATTTTTCCCATCTCAAGACCTGTTAATTTTTGAAGTCTCATATCTAAAATTGCTTGTGCTTGTAAATCACTAAATGAAAACTGGCTCATCAACCCTTCTTTTGCCTCAGGTCCTGATTTAGAACCTTTAATCAGAGCAATGACTCTATCAATATTATCAAGTGCTTTTGTGAGTCCTTCTAAAATATGTAATCTATCTTGCGCTTTTTTCAAATCAAATTGCGTTCGTTTAATAATAACATCTTTTCTAAATGCAATAAAGTGTCTTAGGTATGAACCTAAATTCATCACTTGAGGTGTCCCATCTACAATTGCAAGCATTTTAGCGTTAAAATTAGTCTGAAGAGTTGTAAATTTATATAATTGGTTTAAAATAACGTTTGGATCTCCTTCTTTTTTAATTTCAATAACAACTCGAACTCCTCGTTTATTACTCTCATCACGAATATCGGAGATATCTTTTAGTTTTCCAGTTTTAACTAAATCAACAATATTATTAATTAGATTTAATTTATTTACCTGGTACGGGATTTCATCGATAATAATTGCACTCTTTCCTCGCTCTTTTTCTTCAATTGAACAAATGGCTTTTTGTGTAATTGCACCTTCTCCTGTTGTTAGATAATCTTGAATTCCTTTATTTTTGAGAATTGTTGCACCAGTTGGAAAATCAGGTCCTTTTACAAATCCTTTTCGAACTAACTCTTCTGTTGTTGTTTCAGGATGTTCAATAATATGAATAAGAGCGTCTGTTAGTTCACGTAAATTATGTGGAGGAATGCTTGTCGCCATTCCCACTGCAATTCCTGAAGACCCATTTAATAATAAATTTGGAAATTTAGCTGGCAGCACAACTGGTTCTTGAAGTGTATCATCAAAATTATTTCTCCAAGCAACTGTATCTTTGTCGATATCTTCTAAAAACTTCTCACTCAGCTTTGACATTCGCGCTTCAGTATAACGCATCGCAGCAGGATTGTCTCCATCAACACTTCCAAAATTTCCTTGCCCATCAACAAGTTGATATCTAACTGACCAATATTGAGCAAGTCGAACCATTGCATCATAAATTGATGTGTCACCATGCGGGTGATATTTACCCATTACTTCTCCGACAATTCTTGCAGATTTTTTATACGCCTTATTTGAATAATTTCCAAGTTCTTTCATTGAGTAAATCACTCTTCGATGAACTGGCTTGAGTCCATCTTTTGCTTCAGGTAGTGCACGACCAACAATTACACTCATTGCATATGATAAATATGCTTTTTTCATTTCATCTTCAATAAAAACATCTTTAGTTCTCAAATTACTATCATCCATAGTAAAATAAGTTTGTTTCTAGTGTTAAGGTTTTTGTTACCACTTTAAGTTTAAATACAAACAAATAATTTAAAATTCTACTTCTATTAGTTATCTAATAGACTTTTTATAGAAGATATATTTCATTAGTGATTTTTGTATAGATAAGCGTTGTACTAATGTTGGAATGTCCCAATAAATTTCTTATATATATTATAAGAAATTATTAATTGTTCTTTGTGGGTATCCACTAGGCCTACAATTCTGTGTAATTAGTGATTTAATTTAACAATCTTCAAATTGATTATTTTTCATATACTTTAAAATAAAATAAAATACATAAAACTTCGTATTTTATAGTAAAAAAGTTATTACATAAAGTTATAATTCGCTTAATAATTATTATGTACAATATTACTCAGAATGTGTCGTTGTGAAAATGATGCAATGATTTATATAAGAATTTAGCATTTGTTAGAATATGGACGTTTTTATTTGGATAGCAACACTTGGTGGAATTGGTTATTTACCCTTATCAGGTTTTATTGCTATGATACTTGGAATTCTTTGGATGTATTATTTATCGCAGAAAACACAGTATTGGTCTTGGATTCTAGTTGCTCAAATTTTGCTAGGAATTATTTTTATCTCTTTAACTCCCTCACAAGGTGCTTTTGATCCATCAGTATTTGTTCTTGACGAATTTGTAGCTGCTGGAATACTTATGTTTGCTTCAAAAAAATTGTTTCCTCTGCTTTTAGGATTAACAGTTTATGGCATTCTAGATTTAACTAAACCCCTTGCTCGCTATATCGAAAACCTTCCTGTAGGGTTTGGAATTGTGGGAGATGACATAGTCTCTGCAATTCTTGCAACATTGTTTATAATTTTAATTAAGCACCTTATCCTACATTACAAAACAAGCATAAAAACAGATAAATAATAGCTTATTATACATTCCTACTTCATGTTGTCCCTTCGCTTCCCTTTGGGATTTTTTCTTACAAAATAATATATAAGAGCAATTAAGAGGAAAATTTTTGTAGAATTTCTCAAATTCCTCACTACGATTGGAACTTCTCATAATCGCGATGTTATAACACTAATACTGATGTATTTTTTTTAATTTATATACTTAAATTTTCAAATAAATTTATGAGATATTGATACGATTCAAATCTGGGTTTATTTATAACAGATTTCAAAGGAAAGAATTTATCTTAGAAAAGAGAATTAGAACAAATAGTTTATTTTTTCTCATTTCATTCCAATGCTAACAAATAAGATAAAGAAAATAGAATTTAATAAGATATTGGTTGTAAGTAGCCCAAACTAATTAGAACATTTGCTTACAACAAGTTTGTGATAAACCGAAATATTTGCACGTTCTATGTAAATATTAAATTATTTTAAAAAATTCTGTGTTATAGTTATTATCAAAGAGTAATATTTAAAAAATTTCTAAACTATTCACGCGATATAATTTATGAATAATTGATTGAAACAAAGTTTCTTTTTTGTGTAACTTTTTTTAGTGATTTTGAAAAAGGAACATAAAAAAGCTGTTTTTATACGTTAGTGCAAACTCTTTACCATATATGGTCCTTCTCTGTGATATCCTAATTTTTTGTAGTACTCTCTAACACCTACTCCTGAAATAATTACCATCTTTTCATACCCTCTTTGTTTTGCAATTTCTTCTGCTCTTGAAATGAGTTTTCGACCCCATCCTTTATGTTGACTTGCTCCACTCTCAGCTCCTACAGGAATTGTATGTCCATACACATGTAATTCTCTAATCAGAGCAGTTTTCTCATCAATTTGTGGCATGAGTCCTGCTTGGTGTGGGAATCTGAGTCGAGTAAATCCAATTAATGTATCACTTGAATTTACAACGTCTAAAAACACATCCACTCCTTTTGAAGAATTATACTCTTCTTCTTTAATATCAAACTCTTCTTGAACTCTCTCATACTCTTTTAATTCATTTTTGTTTAATAATTCAAATTCAATTCCAACTACTCCATATTGTTTCTCATCTTCGCTTGAATAATACGATTGCATTTGTTGAGCACTTTCATGATATTTAATAGCTTTATTTGATGATTTCTCCAATTCTAAATGTTCAAATAATTCATCAAATGAGTGTTTGATATGCATTTTTGTTATTTTAACTGTAATTAATTCCTCTTTATTATGCTGTTTTTTGAATGTAATAACATCTCCAATGTGTAATTTTCTTCGCTTTTCATCAAAGAGTCTGAATTCAATTGTTTTCTCACGATTTTGAATAGAATTAAATGGTTCGTCTTGAAGCGTCATTTCAAAGAATTGTGCTTCTTGTTTTTGTAGTTGTTTGAGTCCAATTTCTCGCGCTCTAATATCTTTGCTTTGAACTCCTTCTCGCTTCATCTCCAAATCTACATATTGCCTCAAATTTGATTTTTGAACTCCTCCTTCAACAAGTGTTGTTGGAATATCTCGCTGAACTCTCATCACTCTTACATATCGTGGAAATTTTGCATAACTTCTTGCAATAATTTGTGCAGCTTTTTCAGTTGTAATTGGTTCAAATCGTCCCATTTTATACATATTATAGAGAGGAGTTCCTTCAACGACTAAACATGGATAAATTTTGAGCATATCAGGCCTGTAATCTTCTTGTTCAAACAATCCTGTGAGTCCTTCTTCATCAATTTCTAATGTAGATGCAGGGAGCCCAAGCATCATATGAGCATTAATTTTAATACACATATCTTTTGCAATTTGAAAACAATTTTTTGTCTCTTGGAGTGTATGTCCACGATTTGTTCTCTTTAAACATTTTTCATCAAGTGTTTGCACTCCAACTTCAAGTCGTGTACATCCATATCTGAGCATATCCTCACAATGACTTTGAAGTGCCCAATCAGGTTTTGTCTCAATTGTAAGACCAATTGAGCGAATTGTTGCTGTTTCGTTTTTAGTAATTTCATCATCCATTGAGAATGTATCATTTGAGAGTTTTTGTTTGAGAATTTTTTCTTGAACACTATGCATGCGCTCTTGTGAGGAAAAATGATGAGTCATTTCAAAAAAATCATTAAATACATCATAGCGAATAATTCTCTTTCCTTCCTCTGAAGTTTCGTAAAATAACTCTCCAAAATCATTAATTGCTTTATAGACATATTTTACAAATTCGTCTCTATATTCTTTATCTAGACTTGGAAATGTTCCTCCCATAAAAATAAGTTCTAATTTATCAGGATCGTGTCCATTTGCAATGTAGTGTTCCAATCGATTAAAAATTTGTAAATACGGATCATACATGTTCCTTTTTGCTCGCATTGCAGCTGGTTCATGGCCTGTGTAGGATTGTGGTGTGTCTCCAAATGGTGAATCTGGACCTCCTGGACAATACATACATTTTCCATGTGGACACGAATGAGGTTTTGCAAATAGAGCAACTACAGTGACTCCACTTGCTTCACGTATTGGCTTTGTATTAAACGCTTTGATGAGTTTTTCACGTTCTTGATTCGTTTTTGCATATCCAAGTATTTGAGGGTTTTTTACAACGGAGTTAATATTGTGTTTTTTTGCAAGTTTTGTTTTCAAAGAATTGAGTTGAGTAGAAGTTGGAGCATTAATTTGGGTTATTTCATCAATTAATTCTGTATAGAAGGAATTGAGTTGTTCTTGAGATTGAGTCATAATAGAGATAATTCATAATAATTTATAAAATAAGTGATTTTTTTGAAGAATTAAATACTTTGTAAGTGGTTGTGAAGAGAAAAATCATAGCGATTGCTATTGTTTATCTGTAGAATGAATATTATTTTGTTAAGTTGTAAAATTTTTACTGTTTAGAATAAAATTATACTTATTGTAATTGTTAAAAATTAATTAAAAAAAGAATAAGTTATTTATTCTTCTTCAAAATCAGCTTGTCCAGCGTTTAATTCTTCAAGTAGCTTCTTAGCTCTTGTTTGAATATTTCTTGGTAGCTTATCAAATTTCTTCTTGAAACTCTTTGAAATAATAAGATGATACATTTTTATAATTCATCTAATGTAATATACTCTCCTTCTCGTATTTCTTTTAAAGATTGTTGAATTGAGTGGATTGCTTGAGAATCACTTAAAATTTCACACGTTCTTTTCAAAGATTCATTTTCTTGTTTTAGTTCTCTGATTACGTCTGCTTCCATATTTCCTTTAGTTCTTCTAAATTTAAATACTTTGTGAGTGATTGTGGAGAGAAAAATTATTTTTTATATACTTTTGAGCGTTTATCTACTAAAAATACTACTACTAGTATATTATCTTCTATTCTATATAATATTCGGTATTTTCCAACTCTAATTCTATATATTTTTTGAGTTGTATTTACAATTCTTTTTGCATCTTGTGAGAAAGGATTCTCTTTTAATAATTCAATTTTATTTACTATTCTACTTGCAGTTTCTTTTTCAACTTTACTTAAAAATTTTGTAACTTCTTTTTCAAAAAATAAATCATATGACATTTTATAAATTCAGTTGTTTTTTTACATCATCAAATGAGTCTAAATTTTCAGGATTAAAACTTCTCTCATATGCTCTAAATTCCTCATTTGTCATAACTTCATCTTTTTCAACCATATTTTTTTTAATATAATCAAGTTGTGATTCAATAGATTCTAATTTTGATAAGATTGATTTATCTGTTTCCATATCCTCTTTAGTATTTCTAAATTTAAATACTTTGTGAGTGATTGTAGAGAGAGAAAATAAAGGAATCTTTTATTTTAAAATAGATAAATTTATATATTTTGTTATATTATTTGATATAACATGGAAGTAAAACAAATTACTCGATTTCCAAGACTTGATACAGTTTTAATGGTTGAGAGATACATTAAAAAATATGATGGAGAATTTAAAAAAAGAGCATTATGGGAACATTTACCTAAAAAAATGATGTATCAAACATTTTGCACAATTTTAGATTATTTACTATATTCAAGAAAAGTGTCAATTGACTCTGAAGGAAAAGTTGGATGGATTCATTATCCCAAAAGTGTGAATAAACATATTAAAAATACAGAATTGTTTTGGGAAAGAGAATGATATTACCTTCTAAGATTAAGTTTACTGATAAGGATATTCAAAGTGCATTTATGGAGTTGAAAAATGGAACTCACGATGAGTAAAAGATATACAAATGGTTAATTCGTGCTTTTGAGGATATTGAAGAAAATGCGTTTTGTGGTATTCAAATTCCTAAGAAACTTATTCCTAAGGAGTATAAATCAAAATATGGAATACACAATTTGTGGAAGTATAATCTTCCTAATGCGTGGAGATTACTGTATTGTGTTGAGAATGATGATATAGTTGTTGTATCAATTATTTTAGATTGGATGGATCATAAATCTTATGAGAAAAAGTTTAATTATTGAAGTAGATTTTGTTTTAAGTTTTGTTCCATATTTTCTTTAGTAGTTCTAAATCTAAAACTTTGTGAGTGATTGTAGGGAGAATACATGAGTGATTCGTTTGTTTATTAATATTATCATATTAAATATTTGTTTTATTCGCAGAATAAATTATGCTTCTATGAACTTAGAATAGTGCTTAGTAATGTTTTGAGTAGAATTAGGTGTTAAGTATTTGTTAAAAATTAATTAAAAAAAGAATAAGTTATTTATTCTTCTTCAAAATCAGCTTGTCCAGCGTTTAATTCTTCAACTGCTGCTTCTGTATCTTCTGCTGAGTAACCATATACTAAAATTGAGTTAGCTTCTTCGTAGTATAAGTGTACGAATTCTCCTTCTTCAACTCCAGCTTGATCAATTGTATATTCATCAATTCCTAAGTAGATTCTTGGCTAGCTGCGTTTACTGCTGGTCCACCAACTACAATGTGGTTTCCTGCATCAACATCAGCGTCAACATCTAATGTAGGACCTGTTACGTTTACTTTCAACATCATCAGTTGATTCTTCATCAGTTCCTGTTACTGTGAAACCTTCATCTTCAAGTTCTTCAACTCGTGCGTCAGCTTGTGAATTAGATAGATAATATATTATAACAAAATCATTTTTTCTTAAATTTACTATTGAAATTTTTTTTTAAGCGCTTTATCAATTCTCTTTGATTAGAAAAATTTTTAGAACTTTCTGATTTTTGATTTGATGAACCTTTTAAAATGTTAATAACACCTTCATAATAAATTCCTGATATGTTTATTGCACCATCTTTGTATTCATAATATAATCTGTATTTTTTATGTGCTAATTCACAAAGTAACACATCTCCACTTGAATCTAATATATGTTTCTTGTTAGTTGGAAATGGCTTGTATTTTAAATGGTTTTGAATAAGATTATCTATTTCTTTTTGTATTGAATTGTCTAATTTGAGTAGAAATTTTTCTGCTTGTTTTTCAATTGTAATTAGATATACCAATTTTTACATTATTCTAGAGGATGTTCTTTTCGAAATTCATTATATGAACGAAATGAGCCCTTTTTTGAGATGTTCCATAATTCATCAATTAATTCTTGTTTAGATGTTTTAGTCTCAGTTTTTTGTTTCATATTATCTGTAGTTCTTCTAAATTTAAATACTTTGTGAGTGATTGCAAAGAGAAAAATCATGAAGATTGCTATTATTTTTTATCTATAGAATAAGTATTTTTTTGTTACGTTGTAAAATTGCTATTACTTAAAATGAAGTATTTGTAATTGTTAAAAATTAATTAAAAAAAGAATAAGTTATTTATTCTTCTTCAAAATCAGCTTGGTCAATTGAGTATTCATCAATTCCTAAGTAGATTCTTGGCTAACTGAGTTTTACTGCTGGTCCACCAACTACAATGTGGTTTCCTGCTTCAACATCTGAGTTAGATAAATTAGTATTTTATGAACTTGATTATTTTCTCTTATAAACTTTCTTTCTTAGATTTAGCATTACAAAATATACTTTTGATTCATCAAATTTGTATAATATCCTGAATTTCCCAACTCTTTGTTTGAATAATGGTTTCAAATCTCCTTTGAGAGGAGTTCCTATTGTTGGATCAATTAGTAATTGTTTAATTTTACTTTTTACTCTCTCTTTTTGTTCATTCTCTAAATTATTGAGAGTTTTTAGAAATAGATTTGAAAAGTCTGCTTCTCTTATCATTTTTAGAATTATAAATTATCAATTTCATCAAATGTGAGTGTTTGAGGGCTTTTTTCTAATTCTTCAAGTCCTTGTTTTATCTCTTCCAAAAGTTGAGGATCGTTTAAAATTTCAATAGTTGAGAGAGTGGAGTCTAAGTTTTCTTTATCTTTGATGAACTCGTCATATAACTCTTGAGATATTTCTACTTTTACCATATTCTCTGTAGTAGTTCTAAATTTAAATACTTTGTGAGTGATTGTAGAGAGAGAAATCATGAAGATTGCTATTATTTTTTATCTATAGAATAAGTATTGTTTTGTTGAATTGTAAAATTGCTATTACTTAAAATGAAGTATTTGTAATTGTTGTCTGTATTAAACTAACTACTGTTTAGAATAAAGTATTTGTAATTGTTAAAAATTAATTAAAAAAAGAATAAGTTATTTATTCTTCTTCAAAATCAGCTTGTCCAGCGTTTAATTCTTCAACTGCTGCTTCTGTATCTTCTGCTGAGTAACCATATACTAAAATTGAGTTAGCATCTTCGTAGTATAAGTGTACGAATTCTCCTTCTTCAACTCCAGCTTGGTCAATTGAATATTCATCAATTTCTAAGTAGATTCTTGCTGCTGCGTTTACTGCTGGTCCACCTACTACAATGTGGTTTCCTGCTTCAACATCAGCGTCAACATCTAATGTAGGACCTGTTACGTTTACTTCAACATCTTCTGTTGTTTCTTCATCAGTTGAAACAACTGTGAATCCATCATCTTCAAGTTCTTCAACTCTATCGTCAGCTTGTGAAGTAGGCACAGTTTCAGTCATAGTTTCTCCAACTGATCCAAAGTTAAAGTTAACAGTTCCATAAACTTCTTCATCAGGAACTTCAATCATAACCATATCATTCTCATCTGTATCAATAGTTACTCTTGTTCCATAACGGTCTAAGAACATTTCTAAGTCTGAATCTTCTTCAACTTCAAATCTATCTCCTGCAACTTCATCTACAAGACCATTAACAATTAGTTCAATTGGATCTGTATCAGCATCTCCATCTACTTGAAAGTAACTTAACGTAATTACATTCTCTAATGTACTAGGCTCATCATCAGCGTCAGCGTCTGATGAATAACTAAATGTAACATTATGACCTCCACCTGTTTTATTTTCTGCATTCTCGAAATTCATAATCATCTCATTCTCTAAGTATAACTGAGCGTCCCTTTCTCCTTCTTCACCTGTATCTTCAGATAAATCCTCAAGAGTTACATTAATTACTTCATCAGTATTATCAAACGCATCTGACTCTAAATCATCTCTTACATCTTCAGCGTTTCTATCATCGTATGTTGAATCTCCAATTAAATCTTCAAAGGAAATCGTAGAATCTTCATCATCATCTCGTGTTGACATAACTTGGAATAAATGCATATCCTCTGGATCTGTTTCTTGAGTGAAGAACAATTGGTCATCAATATCTAAATCTTCATCATTTAAATCAAATCGTAAACCTTCATCATCATTTATTGATGTTAAACCTTCAATAGTATTGTCCAAGTTATTAATAACATCTCCTGACTCAGCAGTTTCATTAGTAGCATTGAGTAATTGTGAACCTGAGAAGAAAATTCTCTCATCATCAGCTCCTAACTGAAATATGTCATTTGCATCTTCACTTTCATCATTAACCGAAATCATAAATTCACTAGGAATTGAATTTCCATTGTATAAGTTACCATTGAAATCAATTGAATCTGAATCTGAAGTAATTATTAATTCTGAGTAGTCTACATCATTAATTCCTTCATATGATAGAGTAAACGCATCAAATAAAACATCTTCTAATGAATCTCCTCTTTCAAGTAACACTTCATCATCAATCATGTAATCAATTCTCAATTCTTGACCATCCCAAACTGCTTCAACTTCATATTCTGGGTAAATATCATCCAAATCTTCATCGTTAATTTTGACATTACTTGTATCTTCAATTTCAACTTTTTGTCCACCAACTACAAGCTCTGCGTATCCTTGAACTGAATCTCTTGATGAGGCCACTAAATCTGTAGCTGCAACTGAAACTCCTCCAATAGTTTCAACGTCAAATTCATCAACTGATTGTGTTTCACCATTCACAGATACTAATACAGTATCATCAGAAACAGATAAAACTTCTACTTCATAAGACTCACCATCTACTGTTACAGTATTTGTGTCTCCTTCTCCCATAGCGAATTTATTAGCTCCACCAATTAGAGTCATGGAATTATCAAATAAATCAACTACCGTAAATTCGTTATCCATTATAGTTAACTCTTCTCCAATCATATCTGAATCTCCAGACGAAGGAGCTGAATCACTATCTAATGCAGTATCAAATTCTAATACATACGTTGCAAAAGTTGCTCCATTACCAAAGTAAAGACCATCAGTTGCTTCTTCTTTGTCTACTTCATCAAATAATCTATAATTGAATTCAGCAGTTTCTCCCATCATTAATTCTTGAGAATACTCTTCAGTATCTAAATCTCTGTCTTCTAAAATTGAAGTCATATCTAAATCTAATTCTTCTCTAATATCTGAAAAATTATCTGTACCAAAGTTTAAAGTATCTCTCTCATCAGTTGCTGAAACAGACTCTCCTCCTGAGGAACTATCTCTGTAAGTAATAGTTGTTGTACTTGCTCCTTCAGAGTATCTATCTTGTAGATCATCTACAATTGATTGAGCTGCAGTTGTATCTGAAGCTGCTGCTCCTGAACCTACCACTACATCTGCTATTAATTCACCATCTTCAACAAAGTTGGATGGATAATTTGCTGCACCAAAGACTGATGCACTTGCTAGAGCAGTTGCACTTGCCACTGCTACAATTTTTTTCGTTGCTTTTCTAAATTTCATTTTTAATCACTTAGTTTACGCATTTAGTGTAAGTAACTAACGTATCATTCCAGTAGCTGAGTATTAAAATACTTTTTGTACTACCACAAAGACACAATTTCTATGCTCATTTATAATGAATTATAAACATTCATAGCACCCTTACACTATAAGGGTTACTAGGTATATAGCTCAACATATTTATAAATGTTACGTGTTTTGATACAGAATACAACGAAGAGTGAAATCGCCCAAGGACCTCAAATACACAGTTAAATCAACCCATGCCTCAAATAAAGTAAGAAAAACCAATTTCTCAAAAATTTCTTGAAAATCATCTCATTAAAACTAATAGCTTAAAGTAATTGTTAAAATAACTCTCTCATAATTCAACATTACGTGATTGATGAACAATAGTAATTATAAAAATAGTGTCCTCCTTAATAGTATAGAATATAGAATAGTTCTTGTAAGCAAATTTTCTAACATGCTCATACTTTAAAGACTTTGAATACATAGAACCAATTGAATTAAATTACTTCAAAGTATAAATTGCATTTAAAATAGAATCAATCACCTCTTTAGCATATATTTCAGTATCTCTAGCAATAAAATAATATATCTCTTCCAAATCAATCTCACTCCTCTTTGAAAAAACAATCTTACTCATTTTAACCCATTAAGTTAAGTATTTAGTCCTTCAAACTTTTTTTTCACATCTTCAAATGAAACTGTATTATTATTCTCAATATCACACAACCCTTCATCTACTTTTTTTTTAATATACAATTCTTGCATCACATCATCAATATCATACGACTCAGGCATTGTTTCAATAAAACCTGTCAAGAACTCCTTTAGAGAAGAATTTTTTTTGTATATAGAATTATCCTCATTTAACTTTTCCACCATATATAATTTATAATCTCAAGATTTATAAAAATTTGTAATATCTAGACATAACTATCAAGCAAAGAACTAAAAGCCTAAATCTTCACGAGTAAAAACCTTCTCTTTTAACTCTTCTCTTGATTTTAGTACTTTTTTGTACAACTCAGAATTCTTTAAAGTTCGTATCTCTCGTTTCATTTGTAAATACTGTTTTTTAGGAATTGATATTGTAGTCTCCATACCATAATAATTGATTTAAAATGTTTACATTTTTGTATTAACTAACAAATAAACGTTCATTACCCTCCTCTTTGAAAAAACAATCTTACTCATCTTAACCTATTAACTTAAGTATTTAGTCCTTCAAACTTTTTTTTCACATCTTCAAATGAAACTGTATTATTATTATCAATATCACACAACCCCTCATCAACCTTTTTTAAAATCTATTTATAGCAATAATAATACAAAAAATAAAAATTCTATTTCAACAAATAAAAACATTTAAATATGTGAGAACACATAAATATAGTATGGCAAATATAACACTCAGTATTCCAAATGAAACTCAATCCAAAATGAAACAATTCTCTGAAATTCGTTGGAGTGAAATAGCAAGACAAGCAATTCATAAAAAAATTGAAGATTTAGAAAAATTAAATAATCAATCTATTCACTACACTCCTCAAGATATTGAGCAATTCTTCACACTTGCTGCAGAAGATGTAGAAGAATATTTCCCTCTTCAAAAAGAAGCAATTGAGAAAAATGAATAATTCCACTGAAAAACCAAAAAGAGGAGAAATTTGGCTCATTGATTGGAATCCATCAAGAGGAAGTGAACAATCAGGACTTAGACCATCAGTTATCATTCAAAACGATTATGGTAATAGTAATGATAAATTTCCTAACACCATAATTACTACAATTTCAACAAAAGGAAGAAACATTCCATTTCACATACAACTCACTCCAAATAATTCAAATCGACTCACTCAAGTATCATTTATTAAAACTGAACAAATTCTCACCATATCAAAAGAAAGATTAATTAAAAAACTAGGAACAATAACCAGCGAAGAATTAAAAGCAGTTAATGAAGGAATCAAAATCCTTTTAAATATAGGCTAATTCTGATGCCATACTCTTTAAAACTTAACATAGAACAATGATTACTCTCATACACGGAGTCTCAAATCATAACATTTAAAAAGAAACACACATAAAAATTAAATAGACGCAGTGATGGTCTAGGGGCTATGACACTAGCTTGCCAAGCTGGTAACCCGGGTTCGATTCCCGGTCACTGCATCAAAACACAATATTACACATGTTCTTCATGTGGTATTAGCTCAGCTTGGTTAGAGCGCAGGTCTTATAAGTGAAACGCCCATTATTTTAGTTTCGCTTCCTTTGATGTCCTGACGTTTTGGTTTTTCGCTAAGAAAGCCTGAGGTCCCGAGTTCAAATCTCGGATACCACACTCACTTATGATTTTGTTCTACAAAAGATGCTTCGAGATTTGAACGAGGAGACACGAGACACTTAATTACAATAAATTGTAAGTCGTTCTTGTGTTTTGCTAAAGCAAAATTTCAAATCTTACAAAATTGGAGATTTTGGGATGCTAAAAATCTATGATTTTTCCGCATCTCGGATACCACACTTTAATTAACAATCTCAGTAATCAAATTAAACATTAAAATTATTTATAGTTCTTTAAAAAATAATCTCTTGAAATGTTAATCTCCTCTAAGATTGCTTTTAGTAAACCTCTTCCAATTTCTTTATTGTTATGAATTGGGACAACTGTCATTCGGCCATCTAAATGCTTGAAAATTCTATGGGAACCAGATTGTCTAACACTAATAAAACCTTCTTTTTCTAAAAATTTAACCAATTTGTGACATGAGATTAGAGGTAATTTTTCACTCATTCTCCAATTTCAATCTGCTGAGTTCCAACAAATTTACTCACTTCTACATTAGATTTTTCAGTAGTATCTAAGTATAAATTAATAGCATCTTTTAAATTAATAATTAACTCATCCATTGTTTCTGCTTGAGTAACACACCCTCTAAGTTCAGGTACTCTCCCAACATACATACCATCTTCGTCTTGTTCAATTATTGCCGTATAACTTTTTCTCATATCAACTATAAGATTTCAATATTTATAAAATTAAGTTACTCAGATCATATAAAAATACTTCACAAATTATTTTGTCTATTCTTCTTAACCAACATCTTTAAAAACAAATAATATGAAAATGTAGTATGATAACAATTCACTGTGACGGGGCGTCTAAAAAAAATCCAGGAGAGAGCGGTGTTGGGATACATATCACCCACAACGAGAAAACACTTATCCAACTTCATGAGTATATTGGACATGCAACAAATAACATAGCAGAATACATCTCAGTACTTCGAGCAATAGAAGAGCTCAAAAAAATTCAACTCTTCAATCAAACAATTCCTCTCACACTCATTATGGACTCAGAACTTGTCATCAAACAACTCAAAGGCGAATATCAAATTAAGCAACCACAACTCAAACTCCTCTACACAGAACTTACAAATCAGCTCAAAGAACACAATATTCAAATAACATACAACTGGGTAAAACGAGATAATAACTCAAAAGCAGATGAGCTAGCAAATAGAGCAATTGAAAATAAAACACAAACATCTGAGTACATTCAATCTCTTCTCAAACAATTAGAAAACTCCGCAACACAACAACAAAACCCAAATCAAACACTCACTCAAAACTACTCTCACGCACAATCCCCTTCAACACACCAAGAAAACAATACAAAGAATAACAATAGTAATAGCAGTAATAATAATGATACAAAACACACACAAAATACCAACTCCTATTCATCAAATAACACATTTCAACCTAATCAATCACTCATCGCAGAGCGTGTATTTTTTGCAAAAACAACTTGTTTAAAATTTCAAATTTCAAAAACTCGAGAAGTCTATATTCACATCGGAGCCATGCAACAACAAAAGTGGAGTTGGAATATTACAAAATTTAATGATTTAGAGCTCGCACAACTCCTCAATGTCATTGAAGGAGTAGAAGACAAATGCGCATTTTTTCACAATAACTCACACAAAGGAGCGAATACAAAAACACAAATTTGGTGCACAAAAACAGACAAAGGACTTTCAATTAAAATTAATGCACTCTCCAAACTTCTTAATCATTATGAAACGCGAGTATTAAAGCTCTTAATTGAGCGAAGCATTTGGGAGATTAATAAATTATAATTTTTAAAAATATAATTCAAAAATTTTGATAATAAACTAAATTGTAATTTTAATATTGAACATCAATATTGAATAATAAAATGATCAATCTTAATACATATAACTCTCAATCATCAACTTTCTCTGCTTCAAATCTTTTCGTGAGAGCTCATCAAAACTGACAAGCAATTCTTGAAAAATTGAATTAAATAACTCAACTCCTGTAAGTTCACCATCGTTTGAAAACTCTTGAATAATTTCTAAAAACTCCTCCTTTGTAATCTCCTCTGTAATTTTTTTATTAAACGCATCTACAACACGCTGTTTTTTTTCTACAAAATCCATTTTTATAATAATATATTCTCAAAACAATTCAAAAAGAAGAGTAATTACTCTTCAACAAAAACGAGAGTTACATAAGTAAATATGAACCTGCTACTCCAATTAAAACAGATGTGATTACAAGTATAGGTATAATTACAAAAAAAACAGAACATATAAATAAAAACCCCGATAATAATGTCTTTACGATATCTAAGTTATGAGTAATACTAGTCGTCTTAGCGATTACTACAAATACGAAGAAGATAATACCTAACGAGATTAAACCAAAAGTGTAAAATATTATAGACTGTATAATTTCAGTGAAAAATACAGAAGATAATGAAAATATGAATACCAGTATTGTATTAAACATTAAATAGGGTGTTAACATTATAATAAATAATTCAAATGTTTTTTTGAATTTTAAGTCTCCCCCAAAAATTTTAATCCACACATAGCTCATAAAGATAAATAATAACCATAATAATGGACTTATTATAAGTATTGCAATTAAATACCCAATAAAATATAACATCAAATTATAAATGCTAAGTGTATTCTCTTCCAAACCTCCAGACATAAAACTAATTAACGTAACACTGAAGAAATTAATAAATGAAAATATCACAACAATTGCTAAACTCATCCAAATACTAGATGCTTCTTGTTCTCGTAATTCTTGAGCTGCACTCTCATCAAATTGCCATAAACGAAGGGCATATTTAAAATATGAACTAATATCCATAACTTCTTTTTATCTATTCTTTTTAAAAAGATTTCTCTTCACTTCAAACGTACAAAATTATTTACACTCTTCCAAAGTCATATAAATTCACAAATATTTAATTAAATATGGTAACACTCTCATGGGTCGATTTGTATTATTTATCTCAAGAATTTAACTCTCAACTTCAAGGTGCAAAAATAGAAAACTGGTATGGAAATCATGAAGAGTTATATATTAAACTCTATAAATCAGGAAGAAAAAATCTCTTTTTATCAACATTTCTATCAAAAGGACTAATTCTCATCAACAGTGAAAAATATCAACACAATTCAAAAAATATATTTATTCAATATTTGCGAAAAATTCTCAAAGGTGCAACACTTGAACAAATCTACTCACACTATAAAGAGCGAGTCATCTCACTTGAACTCTCAACAAAAAATAGAGAAACACAAGAAGTAGAACTCTACTACGTCCACATTGAACTCTTTATGGGTGGACAAATTATTATTTGTAACTCAAAGCAGGAAATTCTTAGAACTCTTAAAACAACTCAACACACCAACACTAACACAAATCAAGAACAACAACAAGATGATGAAACAGCAAAACCTCAAAATAAATACGCACTACAAGTATCTCACGCTCAAAACTCCCAAATTCAATCCCTTTTTCAACAATCACTACAAACAATAAATACAGAATTTACACAACTCTCAAGTATTGATGAATCAAGTGAGAAAAAACACAAACTCTCTATTCAAGATTATCTCAAACCGCTAGGAATTGGAAAAACATACATTAACTATGTTGCACTCTGTTTAAATGTAAACTCTACAACTCCACTTGAACACTCCAAACTCACAACACTATCCTCTAAATTAGAACAATTACTCAAACATTCAATTAATCCATGCTCTATATCATCAAATCAACACAACTCAACACACCTCCTTCTTCCATTTCACCCTGAAATAATAAATAATGATTCAGTTTCATTAACTCCACTCAATACCACCTTCTCTCAAGCCATTATCACAACACATCACAAAGATTTTATCCCGCAAAATAGTGTCAAAGAACCTGCAAAACTTACAAAATTGAAAAAGCGACTCTCTCAACAACAATCTCATTTAAAAAAAATCAAAGAGCAATCTCAACACTTAGAACAACAAGCAGGAGCAATATATGAGAACTATACAACACTTCAAGAACTTCAAACAAAAATAAACTCAATTGTGGAAGAAAAAGGATTTCAAGAACTCAAAAGACTCACTAAAGAAAACATGCTTCTTAAAGAACTCATTGTATCAATTAATGAAAAAGATAAAATTGTAACTATAAATGTTGAAAAACTCCAAGAGCTCCAATCTTCTCAATAATAAGAGCATTTTATATTTTGTCTTCAAAAAAGTAACAAATATTTAAAACTCTCATGTGCTAGATATACATATGGAACAACAAGAACTTGAATCTCAAATTGAAGCACTATTATTTTCATATGGAGATTTTTTATCAATTAAAGAACTTCAAACAACTCTGCATGAAGAGAGTGAGATGAAAATGAAAGATGCAATGAAAAATGTTCAAAAAAAATTTCAAGAAGGATTCTCATTTGAAGTTATTGAAGAGAACAACAAATTTAAGATGAAAATTAAAGAAGAGTTTGATACACTCGCAAGTGATTTAATAGCAAATTTAGAAATCCCACAACACATCTTAAAAGTACTCTCTGTCATAGCGTACGAACAACCTGTGAGTAAAACACGACTTGCTGAAATTATTGGGAAAAATGTGCAAAGTGAGATTGCATATTTGTATCGAAATAAGTTCTTATCATATCAAAAAGTAGGAATTGGGAAATATTATCGTGTGACTAAAAAATTCTTTGACTACTTTCAACTCGAAGAAGATGAAGATTTTAAAAAAACAGCAGACGGGTCAATTACTACATTTTTTCAAAGTGTTGAAAACTTAGCAAAAGAGCTTGAGATTAGTGTAGAAGAAGCACAACACATATTAGAGAAGAAGAGAAAAACAGAGTATGAAGGTGAAGAAGTATCTGATGAAGAATCAACATTAGAGAGAGAAGAAGTGGACAATAGTTTAGAAAATAATAAAAAGTAGTTTTAAAATGCTCAACAATCAAGCGCCAAATCAACCACAAACTCCTCTTCTAGCAGTTGATGCAATTATTGAACACAAAGGTGGTATTGTTCTAATAGAGAGGAAAAATGAACCCTTTGGGTGGGCACTTCCAGGAGGATTTGTCGATGCTAATTTAGAGAGTGCTGATGATGCCATTATTCGAGAAGTGAGAGAGGAGACAAATTTGGATGTAATTTCAAGTGAACAATTCAAATTATATTCTAAACCAAATCGAGATCCTCGAGGACATATCGCGTCTATGGTGTATATTATCAAAGCAACTGGGGAACTTATGGCAAAAGATGATGCGAAGAAGTGTGAAATTGTGCAAACAGAAGAATTATATAAATATAATTTTGCATTTGATCATAAACAAATTATAGAGGATTATATGAAAAAGATAAATTTGATGTGATAGAATTATTATTTTTCCTTCAATAAGTCGACACCTAATGATTTAATAATCATCTCTCTTAAATTACTTCCTTTTGAATCATCTTGAGATAAAATAACAACAAGAGGCTTTGTCATAGTTGTAATTTGTGACTTCTCTCGCTGAGAGAGTCTCTCATATACCGCTTCGTCTAAGATAACAACTCCTGCTTCAACTTCTTTTGATATTGCAATTGAGAATTCATCTTCTGAAAATGCTTTTAGTCCTGCTATTTCAAATCCAAATGTGAAGTCTTGACTTCCAACTGCGACTATTTGCTCATTCATAAACAAATTAAACCTGAAGAAGTTTATAAAAATTGTGTTCAAAAATAATCATTTAACGCAATATTTATTAAATCAATACTGAGTATAATAGTATAATGAAATACACACTTGTTGATTCACAACTTACTCAGTGCATTGAGAACAAAACGATTATTCCTCTCAATGATCTTGACCTCTCCTCTCACATTCAACCCTCAAGTATTGATATTCCTCTTGGAAATAAAGCATATCTGCTCTCTGAGCGAGCTCTCTCAACAACACACTCTATTGAAGAAATTCTTCCAGAAATTGCTCTACAAACTCTTGATTTAAAAGAAGAAACGTTGCTGCTTAAACATCATACCTATTTAATTGAAACCGATATTGAGATTAATTTAAACTCTCATATGAGTGCAAAATGCTCACCTAAATCATCAATTGGACGAATTGATGTACTCGTTCGTTGTATTTGCTCATCAATTTCAATGTATGATGTATTTGCAACTCAGAGCAGAGGAAAATTGTTTTTAGAAATTACACCCCAATCATTCAACATTATTGTAAAAAAAGGAGTAACAATGAGTCAAATTCGATTATTTGAAGAAAAACATCATGAGAAAATCCATATTCAAAAAAAACAAGAACTTCTTAAAACTTGTATTCAAGATATTGAAAAAAATAACTCTACTAATTCTTCAAAATTACAATTTGATGAACACATCGCTTTTTTAGGTATTCAAGTCTCAAGTAACAAAGCATTTGGATATGTTGCAAAACGTACACAACAACCAATTAATCTTACAAAAACAAACTACCACTCAGCCCACGATTTTTTTGAGCCTCTTAGGTGTGAGACTGACTCGTTTAATAACTCTAAAATCACAATTGAGAAAAATAGATTTTATATTTTTCATACCTCCCAAAGTATTCGAGTTCCATCAACACATTCTATTGAAATGCTCCCATATTCACATTTAATAGGAGATTTTCGAGCACACTACGCTGGGTTTTTTGATCCCGGATTTGGAGGAGAGAGTGGTGCAATTGGAGTGCTGGAAGTGAGAAGCTATGAAGATATTGTCATTTACAATAAACAACCAATTTGTGCAATTACAATTTATGATAATTCAAAAATCCCAAATAAGGTGTATGGTGAAGCAAAAAATAATTATCAAGGGCAAGAAGGACCAAAATTATCAAAATTTTTTAAATAATTCAATAAAAAATTAAAATTTATTCAACATTCAAAACTTAATTTTAATTCTATCTCCTATCTTTATCAACTCAAACGTGTTGGGCAAACTCTCAATGACATATTTACACTTCTCTTTTGGAATATAACTCATCCTCCAGGGTCTCAAAATAACTTTATCAACCACTTCTTTATTTGAATTAATAAATAGAATTTCATATTTGAAAAAACAAAACCACATCGTAATTGTTGCACCATATTGAACATCCTCATTACCTGGAAAAACTAAACATAATCCTTGTCTAACCTTTTTTTTTGATGCAAACATTAAACCATATGCAAGAGCAAATCCTGACTGAGCAACACGCATTTGAGGAAGAATAGTTTTAGATTTATGAATCAATTCAGCCATATATAGTTAATAATAATAGCTTCATTTAAATAAATTCGTGTTCAAAAAAAGTATGAACTTAAAAACTATTATAAATGAATTTTAAACACATTAATAAGAAAAATGGAACAATTATTTACACTTAGACCTATAATTATATTTATTATTGAAATTTTTTTGTGCTTTTTAATTTTAAAAACTAATTCAAGAATTAAACTTCAGGCATTTTTTTTAGTTTTGTTTTTAGCACTATATCAACTTGGAGAAGTGCTCATTATATTTACTCAAAGTGTGTTTGCAAACATCTTTGCTTTTAGCGCAACATCACTACTTCCAGTAATTGGTTTAATCTTACTTGAGAAAATTAATTACAACAATATTAGATATACTCCTTTTTTGTTTGTAGTTCCTGCTGCATATATTATAATTGCACTAATCAATCCTGTGATATTTACACCTTTATCAATTGATTATTGCTTTATCAAATTTGGAAATTTGATTGAAAATAGCAAAATATATTTTTCTTGGAGTACTATTTATTATCTTCCTCTTCTATTAGTAGGATTAGTAGCAGCATTTATAGGATTTTTGTTCAATAAGGATAAAGAGAGAAAAACACTCAATTTTTTAATGGGTATTAGTTATTTGTTTATTTTAGTTTCTCCGGCTCTGGCATGGATAATATTACAACATAGTTATTTGTATATAACTTCAACAATGTGTACATTTGCAATATTTACAGCAATTATAACATACATTATGGTAAAAAAATCTTCTTCTAAATATTTATAAAAAACTCTGTATTTAATTCAATATGTTACACATTATTGGAATAGGAACGAAAAAAGAACACATTACTGAAGAAATGAAATCACTTATCTCAAATTCACATCATGTTTTTTTAGAACATTATACTAATTTTTATGAAAACTCATTTGAAGAATTAGAGCAATACATTAATACATCTCTTCAAGTCTGTACTAGAGAAAATATAGAGAGTCAAGTTGAAGAATTAATTCTCAAACCTGCAAAGAATGAAGACACTGCACTACTCATTATTGGAGATTGTCTGATTGCAACAACTCACACAGATTTACTTCTGCGAGCAAAAGAGCTTGAAGTTGATGTTAAACTCTATCACAATGTATCAGTTGCAAATCTCATCACACGAACTGGGTTACAGTGGTATAAATTTGGAAAAGTAACATCTATTCCATTTTTCAATGAAAAGTTTATGCCGCGAACTCCATTTATGAATTTTATTGATAATCAAAATATTGGAGCTCACTCATTATTTTTACTAGATTTAAACCCAAGTAATGATATTGCCTACAAAGGAAAAGAGAAATATCTCAAAGCTCATAATGCACTTGAATTTTTACTCAAAATTCCTCAAATTATGCAAGAAGAAGAAGAAATTGAAGAAAAAGACGCAGCAATAATTGATGAACAAACTTCTGCTCTGATTTGCTCGCGACTTGGAATGGGCGATGAGAAGATTCTATTTGGAACAATTCAAGAACTTATTGAAAAAGATTCAAAACATCCTCTGCCTGAGCCACTATGTATTATTATCCCATCAGAAATGCACGATATTGAAGAGGAATTTGTGAAACAATTTCAAATATAAAGAATAATAAATTAGTTTTTGTAAATTTTATTGTAATGTTCATAGTCTTCAAAATATATGGTGTTTGTGATATCATTATAAAACAAGATAACATAAGATTTGTTAACATGCACTCGCTTATACTTCTCTAAAGAATGTTTAAGATTTTTGTAATAATTTAAATCTTTACTATTGAGAATCTCAACAATTTTTCTAAAAACATTATATACTTCTTGCCCTTTTAGTTTTTAAATATTCCTCCCAAATGATATTTGTGTAAACGGGTTGCATATGCAACCCGTTAAAAATTCAATTTTTTTAATGAATCTATGGAGATTCATAAATAAGAAGAGAATTTTTGAAATTGAAATGCAAATATTCTTATTCAAAATTTCAAGTTTTGATAAAAGAAAAATTTGATAAAAAGATCCATCTATCTACCCTAAAACGCTGGTATAAGCGTTTTTCTAATGAAGAGAATTGGAATTTTAGAGATAAATCTAAAATTTTAAATAAGATTTATTACAAAGTAACTCAAGACATGGAAGCTCAAATCATCAGTTTTCGCAAGAAAACTGGATACGGGGCTTTGAAAATCAAACAATGTTTAAATCTTGATATTCATCAAGATACTGTTAATGAAGTTCTCAAACGAAATAATTTAACGAGAACTGAGCATAATCGCTCATTTCGCACAAAATATGTTCGTTTTGAGCGTAAGCATGCAAATTCTTTGTGGCATATTGATAATAGTGAATTTAGTGAAGAAGGCAAAATTATAGCAGTTGTTGATGATACAACTCGATATTGTTTGGGAATTTTACACACAAAATCAGTTACAACTCCTGTTGTAACCCAATTTTTGGATCAGTTAATCCAAAAATTTGAATTACCAACTCAAATAATTAGTGATAATGGAAGTCCTTATAGACTTAAAAGTAAATTCTCTAAATTTGATGTATGGTGTAGAAGAAGAGGTATTGAGCATATTAGAACACGAGTTAAAAGACCACAGACTAATGGTAAAGTTGAGCGATTGTTTGGTTCAATTTCCAAAGAAATTAAATTTTGTAATAATGATTTAGAGCAATTTAGAATGAGATACAATCATTTTAGACCTCATCAAAGTTTAAACAATAAAACTCCAGCAGAAGAATTTTACAATTTTCAAAGAAAGTTGAAGTGGTGACATATGTCACCCGTTCATACATTAATAAAAATATAATAAAATTTAAATAGTCTTATCATTCTTTTTAGTTATGGTACATCATTCAAAGCAACATGACTATGAATTGCAAATTCAAGAATTTTGGGAAGAAAATAATATTAATGAGAAAGTGAGTTTATCAAAACAGGGAAGAAAGATTTTCTCATGGGTAGAAGGACCTCCATATCCAACAGGTGAAGCTCATTTAGGACACTTAAGAAATTGGGCTGTTAAAGACAGTGTATTTAGGTTCAAGAGGTTTCAAGGATATAATGTCTATACAAAAGATGGATATGATGTTCATGGACTTCCAATTGAGCAAAAAGTACAAAAGGAACTGGGAATTGAAGATACAAATGAATTGCTAGAATTTGGAGAAGAGAAATTTGTTGATAAATGTAGAGAGTATGTTGATAGAATTATTAATGATATGAAAGGAGTTCGAGCACGATATGGACAATCAATTGCAAAAGAACACTACCAAACTTCACACCCTGAGTATATTTCAATGGCGTGGCGATTTTTTAAACAAGCTGAAGAGAAGGGTTTATTGTATAAAGATTACAGGTGTGTAGCGTGGTCTCCTAGACTTGAGACAACATTGAGCGATTATGAAGTGAAAGACAGTTATGCTATGCTCAACGACCCATCAATTTATGTGAGGATGAAACTTAAAGAACCAACAAATACTCTAGGACTTGATGAGTATGTTGTAATTTGGACAACAACTCCGTGGACGCTTGAGGCAAATTTAGCAGTAGGTGTACACAAAGATTTTGAATATTCAAAAGTTAAGGTGAATTTTGAGGATGGTGAAGAGTGTATTTTGATTGTAGCAACTGCTCTAGTTGAGAATTGTATGAATATTTTTTCTAAATCTCGAGTAATTGAAAGATATGAAGAAGTGGAAGTTGTATTAGGAGAAGATTTAGTTGGAAAAAGATATGAGCCGATTTATCCTGAAAATGTGACTCAAAAACGATTGCACAAAGATGAGAACTATCATAGAATTGTGCATGCAGATTTTGTCAGTTTGGGTGGACAAGAGGATGCATATTTGGAAAAATTAGAGCGAAAAAAATTCAAACATAATCATTCTCAAGATGTTGAAGAGCCTCAAGAGTTAATTGATGAAGAGCAGGAGCGTGTTGAAGAAGTAAAAGATGAGGAGAAGAAACAAGCTTCTAAGAAGAAAATTGCAGATGGTACTGGAATTGTTCATGAAGCTCCTGCGCACGGAATGGAGGATTTTGAGTTATGTCGAGAACTTGGAATTAATGAGACATATTCAATTGTTGGTTCAAAAGGAGAGATGATTGATGAGAGTCGATGGAGTGGTGAGTTCTTCAAAGATGCAGATGCAAACATTATTGAATATTTAATGGGAACAAAGCAGATGCTTCACTATGAGTATAAAGAGCACAAATATCCTCTGTGTTGGAGATCTAAAGTGCCAATTGTGTACAGGACAACAGAGCAGTGGTACATTAAGAGGAGTGCTCTCATTGATGATATGATTACTGGAAATAATGAAGAAGTAGAGTGGTTTCCAAAAACAGCAAAAGGAGCATTTAATAATTTACTCTCAAATGCTGGAGATTGGGCGATTTCAAGACAACGGTTTTGGGGAACACCTATTCCAATTTTTGAACATAAAGAGAGTGGAGAATATATTGTAGTAGGTTCTAAAGATGAACTTGAAGAGTTGTGTGGAACAACACTTGAAGATGTTCATAAAACAGATTTACAACCGCTTGTCATTAGAAAAAATGGAAAAGAATTTAGATTTGTTAATTATACGTGTGATGTTTGGTTTGACTCAGGTTGTGCAAGTTTTGCGTCTCATTATGGTGAAGATTTAACGTTTGATGAAATTATTGAAAAATACTATCCTCTCTCATGGATTACTGAAGGAGAAGATCAAATGAGAGGTTGGTTTTCATCACTTATGAATGTTGGTTATTTAACAACTGGGCAAGTTCCATATAAGCAAGTGCTCTTTCAGCGATTTGTAATGGATAAACATGGAGTGAAAATGAGTAAGAGTGTTGGTAATGGAATTTCTGGAAATGAGGCAATTGAGACATGGGGAGCTGATAAAACTCGATATTATTTATTATATAAAACTGCGCCTGAGGAGCAATTAAATTTTGATCCTGAAGAATTTTCAATTGTAGATGGTGTGTTTAATACAATTGATAATGTGTTTAAATTTACAAATTCATACATGCAAGCACATGGTGAAGAATTGTGTGAAGATACTCAACTTGAACATATTGAAGATATCTGGATGTTTAACACTCTTCAAATGAGACAGGAGAATATTGTCTCTTTAATGAGCGAGTATCGATTTGATCAAGCAATTCGAGAATTTGAACACTTAGTTGTGGAAGAGTACTCTAAAACGTATTTGAAAATTGTAAAGGAGCGAGGAGAAGAAAAAGACTGCGCTTTAATGAGAGTATTTTCAACTGTGAATAAGGTAATTTGTGTTGTACTTGGAATGATTTCTCCATTTAAAGCGGAGCAACTGTATCAAGATTCACAATTATTATTTAAACAAGAGAGTGTATTTCTTGAAGAATTTACAACTCATGTTGAGATGAAAAATGAGAACGTATTAGAATACTTCTCACTTGTTCAAGAAATTGTTCAAGCAATTTTGAGTAGTCGTGAGAGAGCAAAAATTGGTTTAAGATGGCCACTTGCTCAAGTGAGAGTATTATCTTCAGTTGAAAATATTGAGAGTAAACTAAAAGAATTTGAACCACTCATTGAGCAACTTACAAATGTTGATTCAATTTCATACGATTCATCAGGTCTTGAAGTTGAATATGTTATTAAACCTAATTTTTCAAGTCTTAAAGAAAAATATGGGAGTGATATGGGACGAGTTATTGGTGTGATAAACAAAAATAAAAAATCAATTGCACAACATATTGGCTCAAAAGATAGTGTTGAAGTTGAAGGATTTGAAGTTGATATGAACTCAGATATTTTAGCAGAGATGAGTATTTCTGGCGATATTGAGAGTTCTAAATTTTCACACGGTGAGATTATTCTTGAGACTACAATGAGTGATGAGCATATTGCAAGAGGATTTTCAAGAGAGATTATTCGAAGAATTCAAGATTTGAGAAAAGAAGCAGGATATGAGAAGAGTGATGAAGTATGTATTTCATTAAATGGAACAAGTGAGGGTGTGTTGGAGATGATTCAGCCTTATGTTGATGATATTAAACAAAAAGTAGGAGCAACTCAACTCAAAGAGCGAGCGCTGAAATATAAAAAAGAAGATACAATTCGAAATGAGTTTATTAGTGTAAGTATGGAGAAATAAAAAAATTTAATTTTAATTTTTTATTTTTAAATAAGAAAATAAGTATTTATTTTAATAAACTATATAAATTTATACTACTTAAGTTTAAAGTATGAATGTTATTGATTTAAAGATTCCTTCTGGTTTTAAAAGTAGTGAAATATCTAGAGAGGGATTTACACTTGAAGACTATCTATCTTTTGATGAATTATCAATTAATTCACCAGCATTAATTGATACTAACGCACTACATCCACCAGTAGATTCAATTATAATTCTAAATAGAGAGTTTAATTCTTTAAGTAAATCATGTGAAGGAAGTAGACTTAAAAATTTTGAAGCTTTAAGTCAACAGTCTTTAACAATACTGCGAGATTCTTATTTTCAAATGAGTAGTATTAATGGAGGAATTCAAGATAGAATAGTTTCAAGTCATAACTGTATTATTTCTGAAATTAATGAATTGAAAAGTAAGAAAATAGATACACTAAGAAGAACCGGAAAACATTTAAAAGAAAAAATTAAACCATGGCTTAGTGAAGAAGATTTTAAAAAATTTATTGAATTCAAAAATGGTTTATTGGAAAGTTATGAAAATTCAGTTATAACTTTAAGAAAATTTGACTTCAATTCAACAAGAGAGCAACTTGAACTCTCAAGAAGACTTGGAAGAAAAATTTATTCATCTATTGATTTAACATATCGTACTAGAAAAGGAAATATTAAAAGCCCAGGAAGAAGAGACTTAGCCCTTGTTTTGTATGGTTGTTTGATCAATACTCCCTCAATTATATCTAATGATCAAGATATCCCTGTAGTAATTTCTAGACTAAAAGCTGAGAGAGACAAAGGTTTAAATATTTACATTCCAAAAGCAGTAATACCTTATCAAATGTTTAATTCAAGAGGCAATAAAGAAAATTTAGTCACAAAGTATGTTGAAGTTGAAGCAGTTTAGATACTTTATCTGTAAAATTACATAATTGAGCAATTAAATATTCATAACCTTATAGAAATAGTTTTGAAGAATTTAATTTTTCAACTTCTCAATTACTACTGAATTTTATATATTATAATTTTAATCTCTACATTATGCAAATATATATTGATTCAGGAAATGTGGATGAAATTACTCAATCAATTAAAACAGGACTAATTAGTGGTGTGACAACAAATCCAAGTTTAATCGCAAAAGAAGGTAGAGATTTCTATGAAGTTATACAATTAATTCTACACTCATTTTATGAAGAACATATTGAAGAGTTTACTGTGAGTATGGAAGTGACACATCTTGAGAGTATTGAGAGTATGGTTCAACAAGGAAGAGAGTTTTCTCAAATTGATGAGCATATTATAGTAAAAGTTCCTTTGACTAAAAATGGACTTAAAGCTGTTTCAATTTTATCAAATGAGAATATTAAGTGTAATGTGACACTGTGTTTTTCTGCTTCTCAGGCTCTTCTTGCAGCAAAAGCAGGAGCGTGGTGTGTAAGTCCTTTTGTTGGACGCGTAGAAGATGAAGGGTGGAGTGGAATTGAATTATTAAAAGATATTAAGCAGACATTTGTAAATTATGATATAGAGACTCAAATACTTGCTGCGAGTATGAGAAGTGTAAATCATGTTCATCAAGCAATGCTCTTAGGTATTGATATGGCAACAATTCCAAAATCAATTTTTGAAAAAATGTATTATAATCCTTTAACTAACATAGGTATTGAAAAATTTGAAAGTGATTGGAGAGAATATGAGAAAAATGCAAATGAATAAAAGTATAAAATTAAATTTTAAGTATTCACAGTTCAATCAACTCGATGATTTTGTGAATTACTTATCTCCTTTTATTAAAGATATGAAACATGTTCGTGATTATGAATCGCAATACGCACCACTTCACTTAGTCAATGACACGCAATTTATTCAAGAAAGTCAAAGGGTATCTCAAAATTTAAAGAGTGTAGATGTATTGGTAGTTGTTGGAATAGGAGGTTCTAATTTAGGTACTCAAGCGATATATGAGGCAATGCAATCTTCTAAAATGAATGAGTTGAAAACTCTTCTCTTTGCAGACACAACAGACTCTGCAATGCTCAATAATTTGATTAATTTACTCAAAATGCTTCATGATAATGAGAACACAATTGCTATTAATGTTATTTCTAAATCTGGAACAACAACTGAAACACTCGCTAACTTTTACGTGCTATATGATGCGTTAAAACAAATTGAAGAAGGAACATTTGAA
Source organism: uncultured Methanosarcinales archaeon (assembly GCA_964621065.1). Taxonomy (GTDB): domain Archaea; phylum Nanobdellota; class Nanobdellia; order Woesearchaeales; family UBA583; genus UBA583. The sequence goes on from CAZULG010000002.1 coordinate 36,027, forward strand.
AGTGGTAATGATAACTCTAATTCAACTAATTCATCTTCTCAAACAGAGAATGAAAATACAAAAAATGGAGAGGATAAAAGTGAAGAAACTGTAGATACTAGTAGTTTAAATAATGATATTGAAGATGTAGATAAGAGTAAGAGTGAAGACAACAAGAAAGAAGGTAGAGGAGAAGAAAATCCTGAGGAGGATTCTCAAAATGAAACTCAAGAAAGTGAGGGTAATAATGATACATTTGCAAAAACAAAACTTGCATTGCATGAGAGAATTATTGTGACAACTGATAAAGGGTCTAAATTATATATTATAGGTAAACAGCAGGGATTTAAAGTTTTAACAATTCCAAAACATGTGGGAGGAAGATATAGTGTGTTTTCAAATGTTGGATTATTTCCATTGAGCTTTTCAGGGCTTAATATTGAAGAGTTACTCAGAGGTGCAAAAGAAATTCAATCTCAATGTCTTCAAACAAAAAGTCAAAATCCTGCTATTATGAGTGCAACAGCAATGTATTTGGCAAAAAAAAGAGGTCAAAGTGTTGTGAACATGTTCGTATTTTCAACATATTTAAAATCTTTAGGCGCTTGGTATCGACAATTATTTGCAGAGAGTTTGGGGAAGAAAATGAATTCAAGTGAGACGAGAGAAGTTAGAAGTGGAATGATGCCAATAGTCTCAGTTGGTTCAACTGATTTGCACTCTGTTGCACAATTATTTTTAGGGGGTCCAAATATGACATATCATCAATTTGTGACAATTGGAAGTTCAAATAGTATTGAAATTAAACGAGTACCACAAGGATTTGAGTTTTTACTTCCCAGCATTTTTGAAAAGTCAGTAGATTTTGTGATGGATTCAATTTACACAGGTGTTGAGCGAGCATTTGTAAAAGAAAAAATTCCATTTGATCATTTTCACATGAATGAGATTAATGAATACTCTCTAGGAGCATTTATGCAATTTAAGATGATTGAAGTGATGCTCCTTGCAAAATTATGGTCAGTGAATGCATTTAATCAGCCATCAGTTGAGTTATATAAACAAGAAACTCGAAAATTACTTGAAGAAGAATAAAATGAAATTTCAATATTCATCAAAATTACTCTATATTTCAATAATTATTTTTCTTATATCAATTCTTCTCTCAATTCTATTTTATATCTTCAATATTCCATTTATTTTGTTATTTGTACTCTTTCCATTATTTCTTATTTTTAAACTGAAATAAAATCATAATTCAATAATAAACTTGAAGTTCTAAATATTTATAAAATAATTTAATTTATTGTAATTATGCAAGAAGATTCAACAATTCAAACAAGGTGGGATTTACAACACTACTTTTACGAGTCAATTACTGATGAGCAAATACAGAAAGATTTTAACAATTGGTCTGAGTATATTCAACAATACGTTATTGAGAAATATCCAAATAAACTCAGAGATTTAAAAACTAAAGATGATTGGCAAGAATATTTTAATGATGTTGAAGAGAATGAGAAGAATGATTTACTTCCAAAAATATTTTTATACTTAAATTATATGCAATCTCTTGAGACACAAAATCAAGATATTATTAAAAAAATAAACTATTATGAAAATAAAACACGAGAGCTCCAAGAACAACTCCTTTTTATCGATGAAGAATTTAGAGCAATAGGAGAAGAAGAATTACTCAAACTCTCAAAGCGAGATGATTTGCAAAAATTTTCTAAATTTTTCATAGACAAAGCAAATACACTCAAATATGAATTAGATACTCCAGTTGAGAGAGCACTTCTTTTAACATCTTCTTCAAATGCTAAAAATTGTAATGTTCAATTATTTGATGAGTTGAATAATTCGTATGAATTTAATTTTATTGATGAGAATGATCAAGAGAAATTATTAACACAAGAAGAACTCATGGCGTACGTTCATAGTCCTAATCGAGAACTGAGAAAACGAGTAGGAGAATCATTAAAGCAAGTATATTTAACCACACAAACTCAAATTACGCACGGAAATGTATACTCAAGTATTGTAAAAAGTAGTGTGAATTCAATGAAACTAAGAGGATTTAAGACTGTTATGAGTTCGAGAAATTTGAGTGAAGACATGGAAGATGAGACAATTGATTTTTTACTCAATCAAGTACAAGAGAAATTTTATCCATTGTATTCTCGATTTTTACAATTGAAACAAAAAGCACTTGGAGTTGAGGAGTTATATTCGTATGATATTCATGCACCAATTAGCTCTGTTGAGAAGAAATTCCCCTTTGAAGAAGGACTTGATTTATTTTTGAACTCATTGAAAACAATAGATAATGAGATGCACACGTTTTCAAGCGAGATGTTTCATAATGGAAGAGTAGATGTATTTTCAAAAAAAGGAAAACAAGGGGGAGCATATTGTTCTTTTTATAAGAATTTCAACTCCTTTGTGTTATTGAATTATAACAATACTCTTAATGATGTATTTACACTTGCTCATGAATTTGGACACGCATTTCATGGACAAAAACTTCAACATCAGCCGAGTAGATATTATGAAACTGGTTTGTGTCTTGCTGAAACAGCATCTGTATTTAATGAATTATTGCTCTCACACACATTATTAAATAAGTTAGAACAAAACGAGCGACTTGAAGTATTAAATGAAGAATTAGGAGGATTTTTTGGAACAATTACAAGACAAATTATGTATACTGTGTTTGAAAAACGAGTGCATGAGAGTTTTTTGAACAATCAAGAGTTGACATATAAAGATTTTAATATAATGTTTCGAGAGGAGCAGGAGAAATTATATCAAGGAGCAGTTCAATTTACAACTTCAAAAGAAGAAGATTTTTCGTGGTCAAGAATTCCACACATTTTCCACACTCCGTTTTACTGTTATTCATATTCGTTTGGTCAAATTCTAAGTATTGCTCTGTATCAAATGTATTTAGAAGAAGAAACTGATGAGTTTATGAAGAAGTATAAAACAATTCTGCAAGCTGGTTCAAGTACATCTCCAAAAGAGCTACTTCAAGAAGTAGGAATTGATATTAACTCTTCTGATTTTTATGAAACAGCAGCTACATTTATTAGTTCTAAATTAGATGAATTTGAAGAGTTGATTAAGGAGGAATAAATGAAAAAGTAAATAAATATATATTTCTCTAATTTTTAATATGAATGAAGAAACATTTCAAGATTTTTAAACATTATAACTCTCTATGATATGAAAAAAATTACAAGAGCAACTGTAAATAAATATTATTGTGAAAAGTCAAATACTCAAATCTCACGAAATGAGACAAATGCTGAGCATGTTTATTCGTGTTTAAAACTTGCAGATTATTTTTTAACACAAGAAGAAGAGTTTAGAGATTTAGATAGATTAAAAGTATATGAATTGTTAATGTATCATGATGATATTGAAATTCAAGTAGGAGATATGACTCTTTCAAATAGGCAAGGTAGGCTTGAAAAAGAACAACGAGAGATTGAATCAATTCCAATATTAATGAAAAAATATCCATTTCAACTTGCCCAAAAGTTTGAACAATTAGACAAAGAATTTAGATATTTTAAATCAAAAGAATCACAATTTGCACATGCAATTGATAAACTTGATCCAACAATTCAATCATTGAAATACAAAGAGATATTTGGAAATAAGACAGGGTTTACAAAAGAAAATATGATATTGTGGCAACAAAGCGCGTTTGAATTTTCACCAACACTTATGAGATACTATTATCAACTCTTAGATTATATGGAAGAAGGAGAACACTTTGAAGATTAACTAGTCTATCAACAAATACTTTTTTAAACACAAAGTGTTGGAATAATTTATATGTTTTTTCATTCTCTCTATTCAAAAAATATTTTTTTCATTCAATCAATTTTTGCAATTAAAGAGTTAATATTTTTCCACTCGGTCATTTATATTCTATTTTTGCAAGCCTATATTGAGAGTTATACACTCATCTCAGTACTTTTGACAATTACGCTTATCCTCACAATTGTTTTTGAATATATAACAGGAGTGTTTACAGATATTTATGGAAGAGCAAATTCAATTAAACTTGCTCAATTGAGTTTTATTATTGTAATTATATTATTTTTGCTCTCAACTTCATTTATTGGATTTTTAGCAGCAGTATTTTTTTTAGCACTCGGTGGAGCGTTGAGCTCTGGAAGTGTTGAAGCATTATTATATGAGAGTTTGAAAAAAGAGAATAAAAAAAGTCAATACACCTCAAAACTTACAATAATTCAAGTGTTAACTACATCTTTTGGAGTTGTAACTAATTTTATGGCGCCATTAGTGTTTGATATTAATCCCAAATATCCATTCATAATTAGTTTAATCTTTTCAATTATTGGATTAATACTATCATTTAACTTAATTGAAACGCAACAAGTCACAAAACAATATAGTCTCAAAAACACAAGAGAAGATTCGAAGAGAATCATGAAGAAGAATATTACTTTGATTTTCAAAGATTCTCTATTCTTAAAAATTACATTGTTCTCAGTTATGTTTGGAGCAATAATTGGGAGTTTTGCAGAGTTATTCAACCAGCCCCTCATATTTGATCAATTTGACACACTATCGTATGGAATAATCTTTGCAGCAGCTACAGTTGTTCAAACGTTTATTGTTATATTCTCTTCTATAATAATTGAGAAATTACGAAATTTTTTCTATCTCTTTTTAATTCTTCTGTGGAGTGTTTGCTTGTTTGTTATAGTGTATTTTCAAAACTTGTATTTAACAATTATATTTATGGGAATAATTTGGAGTATTGGTAGTTTTACGTATATATTTATTACAAAAGAAATTCAAGAATTGATTCAAGACGATGAAATCAGAACATCAACTCCTTCAATGCTTAATTTATTCAAATCATCAATGATTGGAATTACAATTCTTGTAGGTGGAGTTCTTATAGATATGTACTCACTAACCTTCTCATTAATTGTTCTCAATGTTATATTTTTAACAATCTCATTTATAGTTGCAGTGAGTCTATTTGTTCAAAAACAAGAAAACTAATTTCTCAACTCCTCACTCCTCACACAACTATTTAAAGTCTAATTCTCACAAACAATTAGAATGCGTGATATTATTTTAGGAAGAAGTGCTCATGATACAGATACTCTAGGAACAAGAGGAACTGTGTTTATTGGAAAGCAATACGTTCAAATGGGTCAGACTTCATCTCTTTCAAATTCAATTCATCTTGATGTGGCAAGGGCGCATGCAATGCTTATTGTTGGAAAACGTGGAGGAGGAAAATCATATACAATGGGTTCAATTGCAGAAGGACTTGCAGATATGGATCCAGAAGTTTCTAAAAATTTATCATTTGTTATGCTTGATACAATGGGTGTGTATTGGTCGATGAAGTATGGGAATAAAAAAGAAGATGAATTATTAAAAAAATGGGGGCTTGAGGGAAAAGGACTTAATGTAATCATTTGTGTGCCAGGAGGATTTTTTGAAAAATATCAGCAAGATGGAATTGAGTGTGATTATCCTCTCTACATTAGACCAAATGAACTCTCACTTGAAGATTGGAGATTGTCATTTAATCTTAAAATTGATGATCCTATTTTCATTTTACTTGCAAAATATGTTGGAGCATTTTTAAAGAGCAAAGAAAATTTTGATGTTGATGATTTGATATCTTCAATTCAAGGAGAAAAAGAACTTTCACGAGAGACAGTATTATCTACAATTATTCGCCTTGAAGGAGCAAAATCGTGGGGAATTTTTTCAAAAAACGCGCGACCAATTCGAGATTTATTGTTCCCAGGAAAAGTAACAGTATTGGATTTTTCTGCGTATGTTTCAATGCCTGGTGGATGGGAAGTGAAAGCTCTTGCCCTTGGATTAATTGCTAAAAAAATATTTGTTGAGCGAATGCTTGTTCGAAAACAAGAAGAAATTTCAGCAATTACTTCAAAAACTCAAATTTCAGGAGAGCGTAAATTTGAAGGAGATTTACCTATGCCATGGCTCATTGTTGACGAAGCTCACGAATTCTTGCCTGAGAGTGGTGAGACTCCTGCGACAAATGCTCTGATGACAATTCTGCGTGAAGGTCGACAACCAGGAGTGAGTTTAATTCTAGCAACACAACAACCTGCAAAAATTCACACTGATGCTATTACACAAAGTGATATTGTGATAGCTCACAGACTCACTGCGAGTTTTGATTTACAATCCCTTGATAAAATTTTTCTCTCATACAACTCAAAAGGATCAAAAGCTTTGTTTAATCAAATGCCAAAAACAAAAGGATGTGCTATTATTATGGATGATAAAAATGAGAGATTATATACCATGCAAGTAAAGCCACGAATTACATGGCATGGTGGAGAAGACCCATCTGCTATTGAGGAGATTGAAGAAGAATTTGACTTTTAGTCGAA
>CAZULG010000002.1:42539-170142 GCA_964621065.1 uncultured Methanosarcinales archaeon
TTCAAGAATTGTATCAATGAGATTGAGCGAAGTGAACATCTTATCTCACAAGGTTCGGGAGTGAAACTCCTGAGTGAGAGAAGACCCATCTGCTATTGAGGAGATTGAAGAAGAATTTGACTTTTAGTCGAATTTCTTCAAGAATCTTTGATTGTTGTGAAATGAGATTTTTAATTGAAGTTTTGCTTCAAGAATTGTATCAATGAGATTGAGCGAAGTGAACATCTTATCTCACAAGGTTTTAGAAGTGAAATCATCAGCCCTGCTCAGAGTTAAGAACGAAATGAATGAAGTGTCTCAAACTCCTAATTTTACAATTTTTGCGTGAAAACATTCAATTAAATATACAAGATTTAATATTTGAATATGAGCAAGTCATATTTTTTTATTGGGACAAATATTGTTTATCTTCTCTCAATTATAGTATTGTTCTACTCAGCTACATTTATGACATGGACAGTTTTACCAATTGTTGGAGGAATAACATTTATTGACGAAAATGCATCATACATAACAATTGCAATTCTAATCTTTACCTTTGCACTATTTTTTGTAGATGATAAGTTATCAGCTTTAATTACAGCAATTTTTGTGCTTTGTGCTTTTTTTTATATTGTATTTCATTTTTTCAATTTTGGGGGATTTATTATAGATAGAGAAATGACTGATGGAGGATATTTATCACAATATTTTGGATATGGATTTTTAGTTTATATGATAACATCTCTATTTACATTAATCTCAAGCATTATTATATTTAGAAGAGATGATGAAGAGTAAATAAAAATTAAATTTTAAAATATCTTCTCCCTTCTCTGTATACAACATATAATACATTTGTTTGTGCAATTGCAAGAATGTGATTATCAATTTGAAGAAGTGATGGTGTAAATGATACAAGTAGAGCTCCAACAATACCATATACTATTTGTTCATATAATTTAATTGGAGATGTTTTAATTTCAAGGAGCATAATTCCTGCTAAAAATAGTGTGAGTGAGAGAACTGAAAATTGAGATGAAGAAATGAATAAAATTAAAAATTGTGTCACAAAAAATCCAAGCAGAAGTGGCCATTTTTTAAAATAATATCCAGCAAATAGTACAGCTGGGAGTAGTGAAAAAAATCCAATATAACCTCCAAACGATGCTCCCCACCATGAAATAAATACACCATTAATTGAAGGAATCAATAATGAGATTAAACTTGCAAAAATAAATGCAAACGTAGCAGGATTCATAACTGGTTTTTTATTAATTCGAATATATTTGACTAAAAACAACCCTGTAATTAATAATACTTGAGTAATTGCAAATTCAAAAGAGTATTCATCAGGAAATAGGATGAGAAATATAATGAGTATACTAATGAGCATTGTTGAAAATTTAGGAGTTGAGAGGTCGAATACTTTAAATATTGCATATCCTACTCCTGTTAGTATAATAAGACTACTAAGAGATAAGAATAAATTCATAAAATTATCAGAATTAAAAACAAAAGCAATACAAGTATAAAACATTAATAAATATAAAAAAATATTTACTTTGTTTATTTTTAAATATAATAAAATTTGCTGTAGAGTCGTTTTAAAGTTTTGATTATTGTTTTTAGCTTGTTTCTTCATTTTGTATCAGTTGTAAATAATTGAGCTTTAAAATTCTTTGTCTTCCACACTTGATGAGTATTTGATATAAGTAATACTTCAATTTCTTCAATTTCTTGAGCGCTTTGTTTGGCCTTTTCAAATCCTTGTGCAAATAACGCTGTGGCATATGCATCTGCATCAATTGCTGTATTTGATTGGACATATGTTGCAATCATCTCATTAGCAGATTGTTGTGTTTGAGGATTAACAATATGGTGAAATTCTCCCCATGCTCTTCGATTAGAACTTGATGATGCAAGAGCAAAATTATTAACAACTATTTTACCAATGTGCTTTGTAGAATCTTTTGGATCTTCAAGTAAAATTTCAAATCCTTTGTTTATATCTTCATGTGAGGCGAACAAATCTCCTCCTGCATTTATGAGAAATGATTGTGTGTATTCTCTACAAATCTCAACTATGCAATCAATAGCATACCCTTTTCCAAGTCCTCCAAATTCAATAGGAGCGTGAAGTTTTATGCTTGAATCTTCTTCATCAATTTCAAATGATTGAAATGAAAATTGACTCTTATTCTTTTTCCCTATTATAGTATCAACTGCATATTCTTCACCATCAGGAGATTTGTTTTTCAAACCTTTTTCTAATTGATATTCTTGATTATATCCCCAACTCTCAAGTATTTCTTTTGTATTTAAGCTAAATGAATTATCTGTGTTCTTCTCATACTCCTTTGCTTTTGTAAACAAATATAACACTTCATCATCAACTTCTTGCCACTCACCAATTATTTCATTGAGCATTTGAAGTGTGTTATAATCCTTTCGAAAGCGTGAGTACCACTCATCAATTCGCAAACACTCTTGGTAGCATTCTTGAACAAGTTGTTGAGTTGCTTCAAGACTCTCAGGCAGTTGAATAAAAATAGTTGTTCCAAGTAGTTTGAAAGAATAAGTTTTGAATTTCATTTGTAATGTATTGGAAAAACATAAGTTTTTATTAAATTATGATAAAATGTTGAATGGTTAAGACTGTTGATTTCTTAGTTTTTCAAGAGCCTCATTAAATCCAGCAGAAGTTTCAGAACTCCCATTTACTTTCTCAGGTGATTGTGCTTCACTCAGTGACACTCCAACAACTTCTGCTTCAATTCCTTCATTATACCTATCATTCCACATCTGACTCGCAGAATCCAAATTATCATAGTTTATAATTTGTGCACTTTGAATAATATTATTTTCATCAACTTTAATTTCAACTTGAATTGTATTTTCACCCGCATGATAAGAATAAGTACCTGTTTCTGTTAATGTTGTGAGTGCTTCATTAATTTGATCTTGCGTTTCATCTACATCAACACTCTCACGCCTTGCAACATCAGATTCATTAGAGTCTGTTCCACCCTCTATCCCTCGTTGAGTACTTTCCTCACTTTGAGCGTTTTCATTTGATACAATATCATTTTGTGTACATCCTGCAACAAAAATTGCAAGTATTAACATAACACTTGTCATAAGTTTAATAATTCCATTAAAGCTATTCATTTTTATAATAATATTGAATTATTTTTATTTAAAAATATTTGTAACTAACTTAAATTAATTGTTTATCCTTTTGTAGAAGTATTTATAAAATCTACAATACCTATATTTGATAAATGCAACCACACAAAGATTTAGTTGAAGTTAATCAATTTACAGCAAAACTTCATGAGAAGAGTAAATCACTCATTGTTGAAGGAGTAAAGTCAAGTGAGATTATTAATACAATTGAAAAAGAAATATTTGAACACAATTACTTACCCTCTTTTCCTGCAATGCTTGCAATAAATGAAGTGGCAGCACACTGGACAAGTTTTGAAGAGGATGATTATATACTTAAAAAAGGAGATATTGTAAGTGTTGATTTTGGAGCGAGTAAAGATGGATATATTGCAGATATGGCATACTCAATTGTTGTTGGAGGATTTGATGCTATTGAAGATAAAGAAGAGAGAAAACATATTGAAAACTTATTTGTAGCAAATCAAAAGGCTCTTGAGAGTGCAGTTAATGTTTCAAATGTTGGTGTTACAATTGGTGAGATTGGAAAGGCAGTGTATGATACTGCAAAAGAGTATGGGTGTAATACAATTCACAATCTCTCGGGTCATCAAATTGCACGAAATAAGTTACATGCAGGGGTGAATGTTTCAAATTTTGATAATCATGATATGACAACTATCAATCCAAACACACACTTAGCAATTGAGCCATTTTTAACATATGGTGAACCTAAAATTATTGAGCGAGGAGTGAGTCATATTTTGCACTTACAATCAACAAAGCCAACTCGTGATATTATTGCAAAGCAAGTATTGGATGTTATAAAAAAACACTTTCCTCATCTTCCATTTTCAAAACGATGGTTACTTGAAGGAGTAGAAGAAGAACTTGGAGAAGATGTTGTGAAATGGAAAACATTTTCTAAACAAAAATTACTTCGAGCAGTTCAATCCTTGAAACAATCAGGACACATTTTGGAGTATGGGCAGTTAGTGAGTAAAAGTGGAGATATTATTTCCCAATTTGAGCATTCAGTTTGGTATGGAGAAGATGAGAGCGAGAAAGTTGTACTCACAGAATTGAAAAAGTAATTTTACAAAAAATTAATAAACTATAACTTTCTAATATAATATAGTTGCAAAATTAGAGGAATCTTTATTTAATTTTGGTGAATGGGTTAAGACTGATAATGGAAGTAATTTTTTATCTCAATTTGAAGATATTGAAACTGCTTCATTACATTTATTTAGAGAGAGAATATTTAATTTTCAAAGAATATGATGAATCTAGGAGTTGGGATTGTACGAGTTCCTTTTTAAGAGGTTTTGAAGAAAATACTGAGTGCCTTCCAGAATATTTAGAAAAATACTCTCCTGCCCATGTGATTTGTTTTGGAACAGGTACAAATATAGAGGGAATTGTAGGTTTGTTGTCAAGAGAACCTGATTTTACTGCAAATACTCAACATTATGGTAATGCTTATGTTTTTTTAAATGCTCACAATGAATTATAACTAAATTAATAATTTACAATTAATCAGATATAGTATTAGTAAAATAATTGCAATCTCATTAATGTTTTCTAATTTTCCTTCAATAATACAACAATTTATAAAAAATACATTCTTAAATGTATTATGGATTTATCCTCATTTGGCGTTGCAACGAAAAAACAAGAATCTGCTCAAGAAATTCAAGGAGAATATACTTCAATTGAGATGAGTGATATAAAATCAACACATAAACAAGAATATGTTGAGCGCTATCTTCCGTGGTTTATGAAATATCAACTCGAAGACATTTCAACACTTCCAAAAACAAAAGCAATAAAGCAAATTGATGAATATTTTAAATCAAAAAATCCCAAAAAAAGTATTTTACTTGTTGGAAGTCCAGGATGTGGAAAAACATCAACACTCAACGCTTACGCAAAACATTTTAATTTAGAACTCGTTGAATTGAATGCAAGTGATATGCGATCAAAAAAATCAATTAGTGGATACCTACAAGAAATTTTGCGTTCAAAATCTCTATTTAATCAAGAAAAACTCATCTTAATTGATGAAGCTGATGGAATTTCAGGAACATACGATAGAGGAGGAGTGAATGAGATAATATCATTAATGAAGAATTCAAACTATAAATTTGTGTTTACTGCTAACAAAAAAGAATCAAATCAAGTAAAGGCACTTAAAAAAGTGGCATCAATTATTGATTTTGAAGAACATACAAAAGAGCTTCATTTAGTAATTGCTCAAAGAATTTTTCAAGCAGAAAACATCAAATATGATGAGAAAACACTTCAAGAATTTATTGATTATCACAAGTCAAGTGATATTCGAGGATTTATTAACGATTTACAAGCACACAGTTCAATTAATCAAGAATTTAAACCAAGTGATGTGTTTGAGAAACGATCATACAAAGCAAAAATTGAAGAATTCATTCACACCATTTTCAACTCTAATTCTGCTAAAGAAGTGCTTAATAAAAGCTCATATCAAGATATATTAATTGATGATATTATTTTATATTTAGAAGAAAATATTATTCAACTCAGTCCTAATCAAAGACTCAGAGCATTTTTAGAGCTCTCAAAAGCAGATATATATAAGAGAAGAATTTACAAATGGCAGTATTGGAGATATTTAGTGTATATTTATTTTTACTCTACGTATGCAATAAATGTTCATGCTCAGGAGAATTCTTCAAAAATTACATCAATAGAGCAAAATCAACGATTACTTAAGGGTTGGATTTTTGGGAGTAAAGTTCAAAGTTTAAAAAATAGAACAAAGCTGCAAAAAGATAAAGGAGAAGATTCAACTCCAATTGAAGAATTTGCAGGACTTATTCACCGCTCATTTAAAAAAACTCGAAGAGAAGATATGGGATATTTATACTTGTTCTTGCAAGACGAGAAGTTATGTGAAGATTTAGAGGAGCGAGGAATATTAAATGATAAGATTAAAGATTCATTGGAGTATTGCTTTGGATAATAAAGCAAAAGTTAAAAGGATTCAAATTTCTTTAAATAAAGTTTGCACTAAATTTTCAAAACAATTTTCATAGAGAATTTTTTTAGTGACTAAACCGTATTAATGGCACACATTAATGAGGTTGTATCTCATATCTATGAATTGGATATTTATCTCCAATTCTATCCAATTCTGTGATGTAATCTTTCTTTGTTGTAAAAATCAATAAATTCATCTAAATTATTAAACCTATCGTCAAATTCCTGCTTATAAGTTCCAAATTACCTTTCTGTTTTATCATTAGTCTGTAGATGTTGCACTCTTCTTAAGATGTGTTTATCCCTCTACTCTCAAAAAACTGAGCAAATACGCCAGTTTATCACAAACTTGTTATCAGCAAATGTTTTAATTAACTTGGACTATCTACAACCAAAATATCTTATTAAATACTATCTACTTTATCTTATTTGTTAGAGTTGAAAATAGTTTCATGATTTTTGTGCAAGGTTCCATGAAAAATTTTTATGGGCGTTTATAAAATTTCCAAAGAGTAATTTTATTCTAAAAATGCTAGTTACTAAAAAAATTGTTTTGCAAGTTCGATTTTAATGTTTAACTACTGATTTAGTAAGAAAAATTTACAATAATAATAACCAACAATAATGTATTCAATCCTATAATTTCATATAATTAAAGTTTAAAAAAATATGTCCTTGAAAGTCAGTATAAAAATTCTTTCTTCACTTCGTCTAATGTTTTGAAGTTTCTTGAATTTATATCACCTTCAATTTTTGGAATGTTTCATGTTCCTCTGCTCAACTGGTGCTTAAAATCCTCTAAAATTATCTAGTTTTGATTCAATTCTTCTTAAAAACTGTAAAATTTGTTCTTCAATAACTTCCATACTCAGTATGGTACATTGAATTATATAAATTTAACTTTTAAAAATAAGTGTATTTTTTATAGATTTGTTGTTTAGAAAATTTTCAAAAGTGACGCCCTTACCACTAACTTCAACATCTCATTACTCGTTGATAACGTGCGTTCAATGTTGGATTCTCTTGTGAAGGGCTATTCCCTACCTATTCGCAATAAATAAATAGGGGTAGTGATAATTATAATTTGTTCAAAATAAATATTCTAATTTGAAGATATTGATTTCATCATCTCCTCTAGCTCACCACTCATCTCCAGTTCTTGAATAATATCAAATCCTCCAACAAATTCGTGATTGATAAAAATTTGAGGGTATGTTGGCCAATCATTATACTCTTTAAGTGTATCATACAATGTTTGATCCTTCCACACATTCACAACATATATATCAACTCCAAATGTTTCTTGTAACTGCTCAAATATCATTAATACTTGTTGAGAAAACCCGCACATATGAGATCCTTTTTCTCCTTTTAAAAATAATACTACTTGATTTGAATCAATAATATCTTGAATTTCACGAACAATATCTCTTGTCATATTCTTATAAGTTAAGACATATTTTTAACTCTTTGTACAATAATAATATTACTATTTAATTTTTTTGAGAACTCAAGTAGTGATATGTCTTTTTAAAAATTCAATATTTAAAACAATCATGAAAACTGCATTTATATTAATTGACTATATCAACGAAATTGTTCATGAAGAAGGAAAACTTGCTCAAAAAGGATACTCTCAATTTATTGAACAACACAATACATTTAAACATCTTTCATCTGCACTCACAAATGCTCGAAGAGAAAATATGCTCATTATTCACGTAAAGGTTGGATTTTCAAAATCATATATTGAACAACCAAAACAATCACCACTATTTTCAAAAGCACAAGAATTTGAAGCGCTGCAACTCGACACATTTGCAACAGAGTTTCATAAGGCAATTGATGTGAAAGAGAACGATATTATCATCACAAAACATCGAGTAAACGCATTTTATCAAACTCCTTTTGATTTAATTCTCAAAAATAATAATATTCAACATTTAATTATTGGAGGAGTCGCGACTGATTTAGCCGTATCAAACACTGTTCGTGACGCTCATGATAGAGATTATCACGTTACAATATTGAGTGATTGTTGCGCAGCAGCAAATGAAGAAGATCATAATACTTCTCTTCAACTTCTTCAAAAAATAGCAATAGTTCAAACTAATGAAGAATTTTTTAAATAAGTATTTTTATTAAATTAAATAAATTTAGAAAAATAGAATAGTATATTTGACTGAGTTTTGCTTTGTTTTAATTCTAAATCATAACTTAAATATTTTGAATCAACTAATATATCTAAGCTTTCAATACGAATCCCTTCACAAGAATCATATTTTTGCAGTACCTCGACCATTATTTTTTGATTTTCTTCTTTTAAACTCAAATCATAAATAGTGTCTTTTTCAATATTTGAGCATCCTCCGTGAGATATTAAAAACGAAATCAAAACATTCTCTTCAAAATTTATCTCAAGTTCATTATCTTTTAAAGCAGAACATTTTTCTTCAAATTCTTCTTGAGTTGTTATCATTTGAGCGGATTCATTAATTCTACAATTTATATCTCCTGAAACATTAACATGATTAATATTTGAACTATTGAAATATAACATGCTTAAAATAATAATTCCTATTATTAAAAGTAAAACTGATACAATAATATTATTATTTGTGTTTATTTTTTTCATTTTTCTCGTTATTCTGTTCCTTTTGTCTTTAACTCAATTGCATGCAGACTTTGTCCACATTTATTAAATTTATTTCCCAACGCTTTATACACTAATTTGTGTTGATTCACTCGTGAGAGTCCATTAAAGCGTGAAGATTCAATTTCTATTTTAAAATGAACATCATCTCCTCTCGGATTGTCAACTTCAATATTAGCGTCTTCAAATACTTGTAATAATTGATGTTTAATATCTTCATTACTTACCATATATGTTCGTAGTTGACCAACATTTAATAATATTTGTAAACACTTCTCAACTAATATGCAAATAAGAGATACTGCAAAATTATTCACTAATACAATTTATATAATATAGAAGTTTATAAACACATATTGCTTACTACATTTGAATATTAATATGACAACATTAAATACAACTCCACCTGTACTTCCTCCTCCAACATCTTCATTTAATCCAATTGATGAGAATACATCAGCTATTGCTCGTGAAATTGCGCAAGAGGCGAGAGACTCTTTAAGCTCATTTTGTATGAATGTGTGTGGTGCAAAATGTTGCAAAGTTGGAAAATTATTGTTGCAAAGTGATGAGGAAGTTGAGACAATTAGTGGAGCTGAAAATATTGGTCAGTATCTTGAAGATGGAACTCTTGAGAGAACCCAAAATGGATTTATGACATATGATTTAGAAAAACAACCATGTCAACATCTCAAAGAGAGTGTGTTGTGCTCAATTCACAAGTCTGAGAAAAAACCAACTATTTGTAATGACTATCCACTCTTTTTAACAAAACAATATGTTATTGCATCTGAGCAATGTCTAGGAGTTGTGAGTGGAGAGTTAGACACATTTATTGCAAAAATTAAAGCACTTGGTTACAAAAAGTTTTAATATATCTAAAATAATATTTATTATATGAAATATTTTAATCTCACTTCTCAAAGAATTTCTTCAGTATTATCACAACTCTCATCATTATTTAACTCAATTATTATTCTCATCACAATTTTTTTGTGTTTCACACTTATGTTATTTCTCTTCACTCCATTGCAACATACAATTGCTCAAATAACACTTGATGAAGATGATTTGAAATATTCTCCTTTTAATATTACCTTTGAAGATACTAATTCTTTGAGAAACCAAATTCTTACTTTTTATATTACAGGAGAAGAACTTGATGATTCTGTATTTTCTGAGTTTGAAATTGAACATTATGAAGATGTGAAACAAGTATTATTAAATACAGGTCTTGTATTTTTGCTTTTAATTATTTACTCTATTTCATATTATGTTTATATGATTAAAAATAGTGAAATAACTTCTCTAATTAAACAAGCAAGAATTGCTCAGTACATTCTCATTGGTATATCGTTGTTCATTGTTGTATTTTTTGATTTTTTTTGGCTCTCAGTTTTTCATGAACTTTTTTTTAATGGTGGATATATGATTCTTGAACCTCAATTTGTCTCATTCTACTTATTTTCTCATGAATTTTTTATGATATTAATACTCATAATTACTATGATGACTCTTTTGAGTTTAGAAGGATTAAAATATTATTTGAAATGTAAAAAGAAAAGGAGTTACTCTTGATTAAATTTTTCTATATCTTGTTTTATCATCTCCAATAATTCAGAAAATTCCTCCACAATAAAGTGCCCATTTTTACTCTCATACACTTCACATTTTGCATTTGGTAATTTCTCTTTATAATTATTCATATCACTTATTGGTACACAATCATCATCTTTTGAGAACATTAATGTAATATTGTTTGTATTGTTATACAATTTTGAAATATCTTTATCAATGTGAAAGTTTCTTGCTCTGTATTCTTCTGCTCCACTTTCATCTTCATACGGACTTGCAACTAAATAGAGTGAGATAAAATTTTTATCAACTTTGTGTTTTGAGAGATATTTTGAGAGAAAAATTCCTCCTAATGAGCATCCAATTAAAATGATGTTGTGATTCAATTCTTTAAGTAGATTTGTAAAAAATATCTCCCACTCATCATAGTGTGGATTACAATTTCCTCGAGGCAAATTTGGTCTAATAAATTGAGCTATTACCTCAAGTTCTTCTTTTAGATATTCTCTGTTCCATTTTCGAAAACTTGTGAGTTTTACTCTTTGTTGTTGTAAATATTCAATATATTCTTCATGTGTTGCAAAAATCTCTGCTCCATGAATATAGACTACTTGAATTTCTTTATTATTCATAATTATTGTAGAGAAAGAGGATTTAAATAATTTATATGAATTTTTGTCATCTATTGCTTATCTTTATGATAAACTTCCAAAAATATAATTACCAACTTATCTTGATGAACTTCGTAAGAAATTCTAAATGGTTTTAGGTATACTTCTCTTGTTCCTTTCCTTGTATTTCTCATTGGTTTTCCAATAAGAGGATTTAAAATTATTTTTTTAATTTGCTTTTTAATTTGAACTTTATATGTATTATCAAACTTTGAAAATTGTTTTGTAAAATGCTTTGTAAAATCAACTTCATAATTGCTCATTTTACATACTATCTAAAAATTCATCAAGCTTAGAAGAATCAACTCTTGTGAATTCTCCCTTATCATATTCTTTTTGAGCTTTGAGAGTGTTCTCCAAAAACTCAAGTTCTTCTTGCACTGTAAAATCTCCTTTTACAACTTTTTTAAATTTCAAAAAATCTAAATACTCTTCTTGAGGAATTGAAACCATTTGCACCATACTATATTTATGAATTGAATATTTATAAATATATTTAAAAGAGTTTATCTAAAACTGACCACATTTAAATTAACAAAATACTCTCCAAATTCTTGAGCTAGCTCATTAAATATTTGTTCATAATAATCAATCTCTTCTTCTTTTGAATTAAATACAGATTTCCATTTGTTTTTCTTCAGTTTAGGTAACATTTCTTTTTTCATGATAATTCCAAAATTACCATATTGCAAATAAACATCATCTGAATACGTTTCTTCTCCCCATATATTAGTATTTTTATTTCTCAACACTGTAAATCGTGCAGTAATTCCTTGTCCGATCTCAATTTCATTGATAGTTTTTGGTCTTGCAAGTAAGTGGGCAATTTGAGCTTCGATAAATTCTGTTTGTTCATACATTTTACTCCACGAACCAAAATAAATTGTAAATACTTTTCCATCTTTTAATTCTCCTCTCCAAAAATACTTATGTAAAAAACCATTTCTAATTAAGAAATTAGATACTTCAATAACATGTTCAAGTGATACATTCAAATGAACTTTCCAACCAACATTAACATTGTTATGTGGTGAAAAATCAAATCGAGAATTATTTAATCCATATAATTTTCCATCTCCTAAATCAACTTTATTTTTCCCACTAAAATTATACTCTTTTCTCAATTCAATATATTTTAATTTATCAACATAACGATTTATAGGTAGATGTTGGGAGTTAGGGTGTAATATAGCTTTAACAAAGGAGAATTTGCTCATAAGTTGATTTTAATATAAATATTATTTAAAGTTTTGTTTTCTTAGTTATTCTCGTATTCTCTTCCCTGAGTGAATATGTAGATGCAGATGTTTTGAATGTTGATATTCTTCCACATTAAACATTACTTGACATTTATTCTTCTCTTCTTCAACTAATTTTACTACATTGCTTAATGTATCAAAATATTCGATTTTTAATTGTTCATTTTTAATTTCATATAAATTTACAATGTGGAACTTTGGTATTAAGACTAAATGAAATTCCCAAAACGGAAGTGTATGATAATACACAAGAAAATTTTTAGATTCATAAAATTTTTTAATAGGTGTTTTTCCACTTAAGATTTCATCACAATAGATATCAGAAGTCATAATATTTTATCTTAAAATGAATTTATTTTAAAACTTATGTATAAAAATTATAAAAATTAAACCCCAAAAAATAGTTTTCACTTCATTCAAACAAAAATAATTCAAGCAACGAAGTTGCTCTACTGGTTCTCTGAGGGTCCTTTTCTCTCTCTGATTTGTTTTATAATGTTCTCTTGCAACTCTCTTGGTAGTTGCTCAAATCTGTGTGATTCTACCTTTTTTTAAACGCTCATCTTTGATTCGCTAAAAATATCAACAATTTCTAAGAAATTCTTGGAACAACGCAACTATGTTGCTTATGAACCTAGTGGGCAAAAAATTATATAGTACAAAAATCGAAGATTTTTAGAAAAAGTTTTACTGGTTTTCTGAGAGTCCTTTTCTCTCACGAATTTGTTTAACAGTATTTTCTTGCAACTCTCTTGGTAATTGCTCAAATGTTTGTGATTTAACAAAGAAAGATCCTTTTCCTCCTGTTGCTGATCTAATATCTCCAGTCATTCCAAATGTTTCTGCTACAGGCACTTTTGCAACAATTGTCATATTATCTTCATCAATTTGCATATCTAACACTTGACCTCTTCTGTTTTGAACGACTGATGAAACATTCCCCATCATATCTTGAGGGCAATCAATTTGAATCACTTGAAGTGGCTCAAATAATACTGCTCCAGCTCCTTGGATTGCTTCTTTTAATCCTTCACGAATTGCTGGATATACTTGTCCAGGACCTCTGTGAATACTATCTTCGTGCAGTGATACGTCCATCAACTTCACTTTCATTCCAACACATCCTTCACGCGCCATTGGACCTTGTTTAATGATTTCTTCAAACCCATCAAGCACCAATTCAATTACTTCATTTAATGCAACAATTCCACGTGTCATATCAACAAAGACATTTCCATGGAAGATATGCTTAATTCTCTCAGCTTCATCTTTTGAAATTCCTTTTTCATGGAATAAATCCCACAATTCTCTATCTTTTTTCTTCACACGCCCTTCAGGAACTTCTCCTTGAGCAATTGCTTGTGCAAATTCTTCTTCAAGTGGCTCAAGAGTCATATAAAATTTATTGTGTTTATTTGGTGATTTTCCTTCAACTTCAGGAGACTTCTTTGTCACAGACTCTCTATACACAACAATTGGAGGTGATACTTTAATCTCCATTCCTTTCTCAGTTTTAATTCTATCAGTAATTACTTCTAAATGTAACTCTCCCATTCCTGCAATTAAAAACTCCCCTGTATCTTCATTAATTGTAACTTTCAATGATGGATCTTCTTTTCCAACAATTTTTAAAATATCAATTAATTTAGGTAAATCTGCTGCTTTTTTTGGCTCAACTGCTACAGTTACCACCGGCTCAAAGATGTGTTGAATATCTTCAAATGGGGTAATTTGAGTTGTTGAGATTGTGTCACCCACAGTAATATCTTTTAAACCTGCAATTCCTACAATATTTCCTGCAACTGCTGATTCAATTTGAACTCTTTGTGGTCCTTTTGAGACAAACACTTGTTGTATTCTTCCTTTTCCACCTGCACTTGAGACAACTTCTTGTCCTTTTTTCACAGTTCCTGAAAACATACGCCCAGTTGCCACTTCTCCTGCATGCTTGTCTTGTGTAATTTTTGTAATTACAAATCCTAATTCACCTTTTGGATCACAATTTTTTAGGCTTTTTCCAATTGCACTTGTATCATCACCTGGCCAAATCATTGGAATTCTGTATGCTTGAGCATCAACTGGATTTGGCAAATGTTCAACAACTGAGTTTAACAATACTTCATGAAGTGGTGCTTTTTTAGCAAGTTCCTTTAATGCCTCAGGATCATCTTTTTCATATGTTTCAATTGCAGTTGAAAAATTTAACCCTTTTTTCTTCATATATGGAACTGATAAGGCCCAGTTTGAAAAGGCTGAACCAAAACACACAGATCCATCAGCCACATTTACTTGCCACTTTTGCTTAAATTCAGGAGGTGCTACTTTAACAATTAGCTCATTTAATTGATTAATAATTTTGATAAATCTCTCCTGCATCATCTCAGGTGTGAGTTTTAGTTCTTTAATTAATCTATCAGCTTTATTAATAAATAAAATTGGTCTCACTTTTTCTTTTAGGGCTTGACGTAGAACTGTTTCAGTTTGAGGCATAATTCCTTCAACTGCACACGATAATACTACTGCTCCATCAACTGCCCTCATTGCACGAGTTACGTCTCCTCCAAAATCTACGTGTCCTGGAGTATCAATTAAGTTAATTAAAAAATCTGTATTATCAACACTGTGAATCATTGAAACATTTGCACTATCAATAGTAATTCCACGAGCAGCTTCATCTTCGTGAAAATCCATGAATCGTTGTTTTCCAGCTAATTCATCTGAAATCATTCCAGCCCCTGATAATAAATTATCTGAGAGCGTTGTTTTACCGTGATCAATATGCGCAGCAATTGCGATATTTCTAATGTGTGTTGGCTTCTTCATTGCCTCTACTACTGCTTGTCCTAAATCTTTTGCCATTTTTATATATTGTTGAATACTTAATACCTTTTTAGTGTAATCTGCTTAATACATAATATTAAGAAGTATACATCAAACTAAGTGAGAAGTGTTTATAAAATTAATTAAATTCAAATCCAAAATTCACTCCCTCAACACCAGTATCATATGCATTTTCAAGTTTTTCAAAATCTTCTACTGCCTCAAGTCCTTCACCAAGCACAGGTATTGTTGCTTGCAAATTAGAATACAAAGAAGGAGTTATAGAAATATTTTCAAATACATAATAGGATAATAATTCTTCATCCTCGTAATACATCAACGTGACATCAACTTCCATCTCTTCTCCTGCTGGAAACTCTAGTTCTGTTTCTATTTCTTGTGTTTGAAAGTTATAGTACCCAAATGAAGAGTAATCTAAATCATTATTTGACAATTCAACATATAACTCACCTTGAGGATTTGTAATTGTTTGACTCGAATCTATGTCATATAAATTTAAAGAGTTAATATCAAAATTTATTGTCTCAAGTTTCACTAGACATAAGTCCAAATAAGGTATTGTATTACTACTAAAGTCAATCTCATTCATATTCACATACGCGCTCTCACATTGTTGCCCGTATCCAAGAGCTTTAGATTTTTCAACTGTATCAATATGATAATATCCTTCACGCTGAGCAGTAATTTTTGCATTTGAACAAAATGGTAGTGAGGATTCTATGATTGCTTGATTCGTACTTTGAATCATTCTTGATGAATCTCCAATATCTGTACAGGTAATTCCTGCACACTCAGAATAAACATTTACTTGGGAGAGAGGTGAGAGCCCTTGAGATGAAATTTCGTATGTGTAGAATTCAATATTATTATCTCGATTATCTTCCTCACAAATGACTTGTGAATTTCTTGTTTGCTGTGAATCATCAAGTAATGGTGCTCGCTCACGAGCTTGTCTTTTTGGTTCACTATCATCAATTTGAATACGAATTGGTAGTCTAAATACTTCTAATTTTCCTGCTTCATCACTCTCAATTTCAACAAGTAAATCATAATCTAAATCATATACTTTTGAATAGACACTCACACAAGGAATTGGTGTATTTCCATCAAATCTAAATTCTTCTGGACGAATCAAATTGGTCTCTTCATCATTTACTCTAAATTCTCTAAACGAAGTTATATCAACTCTTCCCCTAGCATTTGTTGAAAATTGTTTAGGCGTGATGACATTAACCTCTTTTTGTGAAACATCAACGCTTGAATCGAGTCTTGAGAGAGTCTTCACGTATACTTCATCATAATACTCTTTTATAGACTCATCGTATCCTAAAAACCTGTTTGAAATATCTCGAGTTCCGTTAAAATATAAGAAATTAAAATTATACTCATTCATTTGTAAAATTGAACTTTTAATCTCACTACTTCTCCAAATTGGTGTTGCACAACTAAATTGAACTCCTTGAGTTGGAACTGAACGTGTTGGGTCTGAATAATCTTTTGCTCCTGAAATTTGCTCCAAAACAAGCTCATCAAACAAATATTCTTCTTGATGTTCATAAAAAATTGATTTTGCAAGTTCATAGTTAGAATATAGGGCTGATTGTATATCAATATTAAGACTTGAATATTCCCACGTCTCATCTGAAGCTCTAAGTGAAATTTGAAGAGGAAGTTCAATAAATGCCTCAACTTGAGCTGGTGCAATTGTCACATCAACAAGGAATTCATTTTCATCAAGACCTGAGATTTCATAAATTTCATTTAACTCCCTTAAATTATTTGTAATACAAGAAAGTGAATCCTCTTTTACTACTTGAGATAATTCAGCTTCCATCTCTTCTATTGGTATAATTCTACTCCACGAATAGACATCAAATCCTAGTGCATCAACTGACTTTTGAGTTTCAAGAGGTTCTGAATTAATTCTTCCTCCTTTAAATTGAAGAGTTCTTACAGAAGAATCTAATGATTCCCCTACACAAAACCTTAATATTTCACTAATTTGTTCTTGTGATTGTGCTTGAGGAGACTGGAACAAGTTGGTTTGAGAAAATATAAAATAAATAATTCCTGTAACAATAATTAACACTCCAATAATAATGAATATACTCATTTGAGATTTATTATATTCTCTATAGTTTTTATTAAATTCCATTTTCTTATACCTTATTAACATAATTCAATTTCATTAAGCTCAAATGTTGTAGATTCTTTACTGCACTTATATGAATCCCTGTGAGGAATTATTTCAACTGATTGTGATTTATTTTGCTCAACTGTTATTGATCTTCCTCCTTCTAACTCTCCTAGAGAACTATCCTCCTTGTTTCTAAACACTAAATCAGGACTATTTGGAGGTATAAATAGTTCAATTTCAATTGTTTGAGCTTTTGAGCATGCTTGTGCTTCATATTCAATTGAGTTGCAAGAAGGATGTTGAGGAACATACCACTCATTTTGAGTTTGAATAACCATAATAAGTGCAACAAATACTGAGAGAGTAGCAATTGCAATAAAATACGTATTTTTCAGAAAGGAAAATGTACCCATACATAAAAATTGTAAAATACCTTTAAAAAATAATGTTAAAATTTATAAGTTATAAATAATAATTCAAGATGATTTTGAAAACTGAATAAAATGTTTATTTCAAAAAAATTCTACTTGCCAGCTCTAATTTCAATTATACGAGACACTTCATTTCATTTCGTTCTTGAATCTCGAGATTCAGTTATTTTCCTGCACGAATCTCAATTATACGAGACACTTTCTGTGTGCGTTCTTGTCTATTGAAATTATTACTTGCCAGCTCTAATTTCAATTATATCTCCAAAGTCTAAAACGTGGTCTCTTCCAACTGGTATTTTCTTCTTTATGTTAATTGCTTGGACAAATTTCTTTCCAAAATCTGTGTGTAATCGATATGCAAAATCAATCGCTGTTGCATCTTCTCTCATCAAAAAACAATCAGGGAGCGTATTTCCCTTATCATCCTCTAGCTTTGAACCTCCAGGAAATATTGGTTTCATTTTCAAAAGTTTAAAAACAGCATCATTAATACAATTTTGAACTCCTGTTGTATTCATAGCGTTTAAGTAGTTTTGAATTTTGTTAAGTCCTAGTAGTTGTTGTTCGCTGAGTTGTTCTTTATTATTAATCTCAAATGAATTCTCACCTGCTATGTAATTGATAAGTTCTGCCTCATCTGCTTTTCTTAAATTGAATTCGTACTGTGCAACTGTTGGTGTAATAATATAGTTAGGAAATTTCTCTTTAATTTCTTCAAGTTTTGCAATTAATTTAGCTGTGTCTGTGTAGGCGTCACATTTATTTGCACCAATAACCATAGGTTTTGAGAGTTCTCGAAGTTTGACAGATAATTCAAATAAATTGTCTTTAATATTTGTAGAATCTAGAGAAAGCGAGTAGATTGCATTAGCTATTTGTTTTTCACTAATTTTAAGACCACTTAAAATTGAAGATAATGCTTCTTCAATTTTCATTCCTTGCATTTTAATTTTTTTATACACATTTTCCCAGTGTTTTTCAATAATATTATAATACCAATGATTCAACTCATCCTCTAAAAATTCAATATCTTTAATTGGGTCATATTCAAACAAATCAATTGGCTCTCCCTTTTCATTCGTTGAACCTGAGATATCAATAATATGAATTAATACATCTGCTTGTCTTAAATCGTCTAAAAATTTATTCCCAAGTCCCTTCCCCTCATGAGCTCCTGGAACTAGTCCTGCAACATCAATTAATTCAACTGGAACAAATCGATATTCTCCTCTCACATACCCCTCTCGCGGGTTTGAAACTTTTCCAAATCCTTTTGCAGGATCTTCTATTTTCACGTATCCAATTGCTGCGTTTTTATCAATTGTTGTGAACGGAAAGTTCCCACTCTCTGCTTGAGCCATTGTTGCTGCTCTAAAAAATGCAGACTTTCCAACATTTGGTTTTCCAACTACTCCTATAATCATATTATTTCTAATAAGTTTAAGTTTATAAAATAAACCTTAGAACTAATCCCCTTGTGTATATTTTTCGTGAACTTCATTTAATTGTCTGTTTACTTTGATAAATGTGGCTCGTTTTGAAAATTCTTTTAATTCTTTAGCTCCAATATATGTTCCAGTTGATCTTAGTGAACCAAATAAATCTTGCAAAAAATCTCTTAAATCGCCTTTATGAGGTATTAATGTATATCTCCCTTCACTTGCTCTGTGAGATTCTTTTTTACCGTAAAATTCTTTCATCGCTTTATTAGATGATGAACCAAAATATTCTTTAAATTTTTTTCCATCACGCTCAATGGTGTTTCCTGCTGATTGTTCAAAACCTGAGAAAAATGTTCCTGACATAATAAAATCTGCACCTCCGCAAAATGCCTTAGCTGCACAAGAAGGATACACTAAACCACCATCTGCAATAATTAATCCAACACCTTTTTTTTGAGTTCCACTCTCATATTTACACAATCCATGAGCTGCATCTGAACACTCAATTACAGCTGAGAGTTGTGGGTAGCCAACTCCTGTCATTCTTCTAGTTGTACACGCAGAACCGGGTCCAATTCCTACTTTTACAATATCTGCTCCTGCTAAAATAATCTCTTCACTCAACTCATTTGATACAACATTTCCAGCAATTATGATATGCTTAGGACATAATTTTCTAATATGTGAAATTGTTGTTAAAAATTTTTGAATATATCCATTTGGAACATCAAGACAAATAAATGAAAAATTATCAATTAATTTTAATTTAATCATCTCCTCTAAATCTTGAATATCTTCATCTCTAATACCAAGTGTATATGCAATATAGTCAGGATTATCAAATTCTTTAAAAAATTCTCTATATTGTTCAACTGTGTAATATTTGTGAAATGTAGTAATTATTTTATAAGATGCTAACAATTTTGCCATTTCAAATGTTCCACAAGTTGCCATATTAGCAGTGAAGATTGGTACTCCAGTCCAAGTTTTTGGAGAATTATAAAATTTAAATGTTCTCTCTAATTGGACTTCTTTTCGCGATTCAAGCGTACTTCGTTTAGGTTTTAGTAATACATCAGAATAATCAAGTTTAATATCTTCTTCAATTCTCATCTTCTATTTTTCACCAATGAATATTTTATGTTAAAACTTTAAATAATTTTGTTTTTTAAAATTCTTCATCATTGTAAAAGATTATTTCATAATAGAATTAAATTTTTTGTTCTTTTGTAAGTTTTTGAAATTCCTTGAGATGAACTCTTTGACTGATTTCATATATTAAATATGATTCTAAATATGCCTATTTTGATTCTTTAATCTCAACTTCTTCTTTAACTCTTTGAATTCATCAGGTGTGTGAAGAATTCGAAAGAGCATATTTCTAAAATATTGATTTCTAAAATGTTCATGTTCAACAATATTGCAAAATTCTTGAAAATCTACAACTTCTATTTCAATTTGCTCGCCTGAATCTAGTTGTTGCTCTTGGATTTTTTGGCAATTATGAGCTATGAAATAATAGCAAGGCCAATCAATTTTTCCTCCTGGATGAGATACTTGTAATAATTCTAACTCTTCACATTTCATCCCCGTTTCTTCAAGTAGTTCTCTCTTAGCTGCATCTTTTGGATCTTCATCTTCAAAGTCACATCCTCCTCCAATTAAAGAATATCCAACTTCTTCATCTTGAGGTTGGCGTTCTTTGAGAATAATTAATTTATTTTGAAAAGTCGTTGCAATAACTTGAACAGATGGTAATCGCTTAAGTCCTTCAAATGTTTTATAAGTTCCATCAAATTGTAGTTGCTGCCATTGATATACATCAAATAAAATTCCTTGAAATACTTTTTTAGCTTTGTTTGGAATTGGTGAACCCATATTAATACAAATTATATTTTTTATATAAGTATTACTACTAAACTCAGTACATATTTCTATTTGAAAAAATAATGATAAAATTTTAGTTCGGTAAAAGTTAAGAAAATAAGAGATTTCTATACTCTATTTTTCTCTTTAAATTTGTCACTCTCTTCTTTTAAGTGAGCAGCTGCTTTGAACTCTTTAGTTATTTTTGAAGTTCGTGCAATCCTTGACAATTGTCCAGCTCTTGAGAGTCTTGTCACTCTAATCCATTTTAAAATTGCAAACTGTGATGCTTGCTCTGGTGCCATTGCAAATGCAAACGCTATAAGTTCAAATGGTATTGTTGCTAATATATCTAACCAACAATCATGGAAAAATTCTTTCCATGTATCATGTCTTGCTCTTAAACGAATTAAGTCTAATAAGAACACAACTAATACAACTACACTTATCCATAAATATGGTACACTCATATCATTAGTTATTTGAAATACATCCATTATTAAAAAAATGGTTACAACAAATACTGATAAGAATACTGCAATATCTAGTACTTTATCATATACTGTTTTTTCTTCTATGAAATATTCTTCCATATTTGTGTTTAAAAAAAACAAATATAAAATAATTGGTAACCACTATAAAGAGATTATTTGTTTAATTTATAAAAATTAGAGAGCATCTCGATATAACAGGCAAGTGACCACATTTGAGCACTACACCCTTTAGTCTCTAATTTTTTTGCTGAACTCACTTCTGCAATATGTCCAAGTGTTCCTTGAAATAATAATTGATGTGTTGTATTTTGAATAATTGTGTTAATTTCATCTTTAAACTTATTTGAATTACAATGACTTAGTGAAATTGCTGCAATAGCGTTCATAAAATACCAACTATCTCCTTGATGATAACTCTCATCATCACTTCCTGAGTATGTATCACAAAATCTTGAATCATATTTTGAGAGTGATGTAATTCCTCCCCAACTCATGTATGTATGATTGAGTGTATTTTTAAAAATTGTAATCCACTCATTCTCACTGCATAAATCTGGATAAGTGTAATATGCTAAAAATACATCACTTGTTACAACTTCACTCTCAGGTTCATCAAATAAATGATTTTTTCTCATATAAATTTCTCGAATGTGATTTTTAAAATATTGTTCAAAGTCAAGACATTCTTCACATCGAATAGAATCTTCAACAAGGCGCGAGAGAATTGCAAGTGCTGAAATTGTATTAAGCATTGCAACTTGCATGCCTAAAGGGTATTGAACCCAATTGAGTGTATCTCTCCACCATTCTCCTTGCTCAACTCGAACAAGTTCTCTCTTAGAGTTCCATTTGTTTTGTAAAATTCCATTAAATATTGAGTATAATGTGTTGTAAAATAGATGAATTGTTCCATCATCATAATGAATTTGATATCTACCCATTTTATCTTCATGAAAAATGAAATCTTCAATTCGTTTTGCAAGCAAAAGTGAGGAATCAGGACTTTTTAATGAACCTTCTACTTCTAATCGCTTTAATTCACCTTGTTCATCAACACAATTACAAATCTCAATTAATTTTTGTTTTACAAATTCTTCTTCTCCTATTTCTAAAAATGCTCGAAGAGATAATATTTCATCTCGTCTCCATTCTTGATAAAACCAAGGATATCCTGCGATTAATTTAGAATTTTGCTCACTAGGATGCATAAAATCAAATAATTTTCTCTGTCCTACTTTATATGCTAGTTGAGTTTGAACACTCATTGGAACAGTTGAGCTAGTTGTGTTTGAAAAAGGTTTAATGTCTTCATTCATTAACTCACTTGCACTATCTAAATTGTTCATAACTTTTAATTGTTTGAGTACTTCTTCTTTTGAACTCGCATACGCTACGTGAATTTCTTTATCAATTCCTGCAGTATCAATTTCTAAAGCATTATAGATAAATTCGTGCGCTCCTGTTTGTCTCTCATCATCATATTTATAATATTGTTCAACAAATTGTTCCACTTTTGTGTATACAATATTTGGTGTTGAAATTGCAATAATTTCTTGATATTGGATTAAATCATTATTTTTTTTTGTGAATTCAATAAATACAATTCCTTCTTCTTCGTATAAATTGTAGAATTTTCCAAATTTTGAAAAATCATCAAAATAGCGAACATCTAAATGAACTTGAATTGGGAGGTGAGAATTTGTTTTGTAGACAAATCCCCCTTTTGGACTTTTTGTGAATGATTCATACTCTAACACATTCTCTGTTGAGTGTTCAATATATGGAGATTTAAAGTATTTTTCAACTCTATACTCACTTATATTAATTTTTTCAACTTGTGTGTTTTTAACTCCAAACCAATCAAGTACTTTTAAAGGTGTTTGCATTGATTGATCAAATCTGAAAAAACCAAATGATTTGCACGTTGGCTCATAAACTGATTGAATGATATAATCTCCTTGTGGATTTTTTAATAAGAATGAACCTAATTCATTGAGTGTTTTTTTTGAAAATGTCGATGTTTTTCCACCAATTGTATATGATATATCCATATTTTATTTTAAGTTTAAGTCTATAAAATATTGAGTGACTATTAAAAAGGGAGAAAAGATTGTTCATATGAATTTTTGAGTGAAGTTAAATAATTCAACTATTCTTTTAATAATCTATCATACATAATTTTATCAACTGCTTGTACAAATCCAACAGCACTCTCACCTGAGTTAATCTCTAAACAGTGTGGATATTGATTGTGTATTTGAACTGAAGGTTCTTGAGTTGTGTTGTAATTAAAAATAATGAGTGGACTACTTGCAGATGTGAACTCACACCTTGTTGTATTATCAATTGTTTTAAAGCTATTTTCATTAAAACGAACTCCTTCTACAAAACGTAAATATTGTGCAAATTTTCCACTGGATTTAATGAGCAATCTATTATAAGTTACATCTTCCAATACATTAGGCGTTGCTTGTGTTAAATTAACTCTGTTTTGAGCAATCCATTCTTGAGTGAATTCTTGTTCAAAATTAAAGTTTTCAAGTGATTGTAAATCATACACAAATTCAATATTTGCACGCTCCCCTCTAAATCCTCTTGCTTGATACGTAAATCCTTCATCTTCAATTCCTGCTCGTTGATATACATTTAGCACAATTTCTTCTTCTTTTTGTGATTCATAAATTTCAAAGCCAATGTAGAGACTTGCAATTATAACTATAAATATACCTAAAATAATTGCATACTCTTTAAATCCAGGTTCTTCGTCATTATCTACTTGAGATGATTTTGAAGGAATGTTTTTGTTTTGCTTTTTTTGTGAATAAGTGGTATGGTTCTCATTATTAGTTGAATGTTTAGACGCATTTGTGTGAGATGTTTTCTCATTAGCTTGATATGTTTTTTTTGTCATTTTTGAACTGTTTAGTTTAAATAAAAGAAGAAGTGTATATTTTTAAATAATTGTATTCATAAGAGAGCAAAGTAAATTTTTGTATTGAATTATATATTAAAAACTATTTAGAGAGTAATATATCAATTTGTTCTGGATTCATTTTCAACTCTTTAACTTTTTTTGATGGTCCAACAACGGTAATTCCAATTTCATATCTGAGCAAATACGCAGCAAGTTTATAGCGTAATTTTTCAAACAAATTATTTTCTTTTGACTTATTTAAAAATGCAATATCAATTCCACTAAATGATTCATTCACATGTTTTAAACTCTTTGAAGTGAGTGCAAGTTCTTCATCATTATTCAATCTCCCCTCAATTACTACTAAACTACCATCTTTAACTAATCTGTAAATTTTATCTACTTTTTTAGAAGATTCCAACCCCTTAAGCACCGAATTTGATATAATTTTAACTTCCATTTTTCATCTTTTTATAACTATATTTGCTTAAAAATTGAATCATACAACTCTTCTAAATTTTTTCCTTCTTTTGCACTCACTCCAACAATTGGATAATCTGGGAAGACAAGTTTCACCTTATCTACACTTGCTCCTTTCAAATCAATTTTATTTGCAACAACTACAATTTTTTTATTTTTAGCAACTAGATTCCCAATAAGTGTGATATTAACTTGAGTGTATGGATTTGCAGTTGAATCCAATACAACTAATACAACATCAACTTTCTCAACCCATTTTATACTCTCAATAACACCTTGAGTGGCTTCTCGAGCCCGTTCTTTAGCATCATTTTTTTTCATTCCTTTTTTAACAAAATCTTCAAAATCTATCTTTGTTGCAATTCCTGGAGTGTCAACTAATGAAAAATTCAATTTTTTTGAACCTCTTTGTAAATGTAGTTCTTTTACTTCTTCAATTTTTCGTGTTTCATGCTCAATCTCTGATGTAGAAAATATTGTTTTCGTATCTTCTCCTAAAATATCTTTAATAATAGCATTTGCAAGTGTTGATTTTCCTGCATTTGGAGGACCATATAAACCCAGTGAGATTTCTTTTTTTTTCTGAAAGAAATTCATTAAGGATTTGAAAAAGCGTTTCATAATTAGTTATGACAATTCGTATTTATAAAATTAATTCACTATAACTATTTAATTGGAAATATCACAAAAGAAGGATTTATAAACTTCTCTATCTATGTAAATAGTATGAATAAACAAATATTGTCTTCTAAATTATTTGCTCTAGGTCTTATTGTAATTTTAACAATTATGATCTCAATGATGCTTCAAGATTTTATCACACCAATACTTCTAGCAATTATTTCAGCGTATGTTCTCTATCCATTATTTAGTAAACTTTGTGAAAAAACTAAGAAAAAGCAATTATCTGCACTAATTATAACAATTTTGATGTTTGTCATCTTTCTTGTTCCAGTTGTATTTATGGGAGGATCAATCTATTCTCAAGTTCAATCGTTTGATTTTAATTTGAGCGCAGTTTCTCAAATTGAACAAACAATTGAAGATATTACAGGAGTTGAATTTTCAATAACTCAATCGATTAACAGTGTTAAGGAAAATATTTTAGAAAATTTAAGGTCATATTCTCAAAACTTAATTTCTTATACAACATCGTTTCTTATTGGTTTATTCTTATATGCATTTTTACTCTATTATTTATTTATAGAAAAAGATACAATTTTAACATTTATTTATGAAATCTTGCCTTTTTCCCATTCAAATACTGAGCACATTATGACTCAAAGCGGATTTATTGTTAAAGCATTATTAATTGGTCAAGTGCTAACTGCAATTATTCAAGGAACTCTAGGTATGATTTCATTTATTATTGCAGGAATTGAAGGTGCAATATTTTGGGGAATTATTATGATTATTCTCTCACTCATTCCAATGGTGGGTGCGTTTTTAGTGTGGTTTCCAGCTGGATTAATATTATTATTTCAAGGAAATATTGCAATGGGAATTTTTGTGCTAGTGTGGGGAAGTATAGTTGTGAGTCAAATTGATAATATTATACGACCAATTCTGGTTAATAGATATTTCAAAGTTCATCCTCTCTTTATTATTGTAGGAGTGTTTGCTGGTTTGAGTATGTTTGGAGTTTTAGGAATTATAATTGGACCATTAATATTTGAATTATTTGTTCTTATTTATACTACTTACAAGAAAGAATATGGGATTCATCCGTCTAAATCTTAAAAAGGTGTTTAATTGTTTGATACATTTTCTCATGTCCTTTATCATTTGCAAAAGAAATCATTGAAATTCGCTATATGTCGTATGTGTTTTTGTCATTTTTTATTAGTAAAAATATTACTTATCATTAGTAGATTTATTCTATTAAGAAGTTATAATTCATAACATTTTTCTGATTTGAGTGCGTTGAATAAGAAAAAATATGGAGGTTTGATAATAAGTGAAAAATTAAAAATTACTTCTTCTTATTTTTTGAGGATTCTTCTTTTGCTTTATCTTTATTTTTTGAGGACAAGGAGTTTGTATTTATTTTAAAAATTTGAAATATGTATGATGGTAGTGTTTAATTGTTGGTTGGAGTAGTTATTTGAATTCAAATTCTTTTTTAGAAATTATTTCTTTGAGTTTATTAACAATTTCTTGTTGATCATTTTTCTTTGAAACATCTAAAAAAGTAATAATTTCATTTTCATCAAATACAATTATCTTATCATTTTTTTAACAAAGTAAAACCAAATGATTTATACTTTGGTTCTTTTAACTGGTATTTTTTTGAAGAGAAAAGAATTTTACCTTTTTGAGGGTTATTTTCTAATGTTTTTAGGGGTTGATTCTTTTTTTAAGATTCTATAAATTTTTTTAATTAATTTTGAATCAATCTCAACTACTGCCATTTTTGTTTAGCATTTGAAATAGCATCATCAATAGAGATGGTCTCTAAGTTTTCAAGATATGTCTCAATTTTTGAATCCATATAATCTAAAATAATTGTATCTAGTAAAGATGAAATATCTGTGTTCTCTTTTGCAATCATTTTCAATGCAGTATACGATGAAGATGAAATATCAACAGTAGTAGATGCCATATTAAATATAGTATTTAGAAATATTTAAACGTTTGTATTCATTTTAAAAATTTGAGATATGTTTGGTGGTAGTGTTTGATAGTTGGTTGGAGTTTTGTTGGGATGAAGATGTATAACTCTTTAATTGTAAATATTTTGAGAAGATATCCCAAGACGATATATGTTGCGTATGAGATTGTTAGTATGATGATTCCTGTAATGTAGATGTTGAATATGAAGAAGGATTGTTTGAGAATATGTGTTAATACAATAAATATTGAAATTGATGCAATTATTTTCAATAAGTTGATGTATGGAATTTTGAGTTGAAGTTCTTCATGAACTGCTTTATATGTAAACGCTAATATGAGTGTCCAAGAAATTCCAGTGATTAAAGCAACTCCTTCTATTCCCATATAATTAACTATGAGAACATTTCCTATTAAATTAAATAGTGCAATTGGAAGAATTATTTTTGAGAGATACAGAGCTCTTCCAAGTCCGTTTAAAAACGCGATGTTGAATGTCATTAAAATTCGAATCATTAAAAATAGAGATAATATAGAGAGTGTTATTGCTGCATTTTTATATTCTTCTCCAAAGATGAGGGATAATATGATATCAGAAAAGAGATAAAATATTAATGAGATAGGGATGAGAAAAAATAGCACTTGTTTATAGAGTGTTATAATCATTGTTTGCAATGTGTTTATTTTTCCTTCTTCTCTATATTGGGCAAAGAGAGGCATGAGTGGCCTTGATAAAATAGTAACTAGGCTTGCAAACGTTGCAATAAGAGATAGTGCATTTGTATAATATGCAACTGATGAGAGTGAGAGAAAAAATGTAATTATAAAGACATCTGTTTTTCCAATAATTTGTCTGCTAATTCCTGTTGCAAACATTGCCATTGCGTATTTTATATATTGATTAAATAAAGATTTGTTAAATGGTTGGTATTTGAAGAGATATGGGAATTTGTAAATTGTAAGAACTATGTAAATGCACAGTGAAATTGCAGTTCCAATCCCCCAAGCAAGTGCGTAGTAGAAAAATAGTTGTTGTTCTACACTTAGAAAAAATATAGCTGAGAGTGTAAGAACTGAGAACATTTCAATAAATCTTGCACCTTGAAAATAGAGATTTAATTGATGAGCTACAAATACTGATTTTAATGTGTCGTAGAGTTTTAAGAAGATGAAGTAAAATAGAAAAATTAAGAGTATTGTTTGTGCATTTTCATTTTGAAAGTAATATGTTGCAATTATATCTGAGGTGAGATATACAAGAGAGCTCATAATTACAATTAAAATAATTTTTATTGAGAGATTATATTGAAACAGTGATGCTACTGCATTTTTATTGTTTGTTGCTCTATATTTTCCCATGAAATATTCAAAGCTTGCATTAATACCTCCTGTTGTGAAAAATGAGATTAATGTGAAAAACGCAATTGCTGAATAGAGTAATCCAAACATCTCTGAGGAGATAGTGTTTGAATACAACATTTTAATGAGAAATCCAAGAGGAACAATGAATACTTTCATAATGTAGAAGGAATATACGGTATTAATTGTAAAATCTTTAGACATATTATATGTGTTATGTTGTAATTTATAAAAGTTGATTATTTAGTATTTCCATAAACTTTTAAAAACAATATTACATTTTATATAATATGATTAAGTCCATTCTTAAACAAATTCTACCCGTATCTTGGATATTTCATTCAAATCATTGTTATGGAAGAATTAGATATTTTTTGAGAAAAGATAAAAAGTCTCAAGATATTTTAGTTCTCTCCTTTCCTAAATGTGGTAGAACTTGGATTAGAGTATTACTTGCTAAATATTTTAGTGAAAAAAATAATGTTTCATTTGAATTAAATATTACTAAAATGGGAGGACCAAGTATTTTATTTTCTCACGATCAAAAAGTTATTAATCGATTTAAAAATAAAAAAATAATTTTTTTGTTTAGAGATCCAAGAGATACTATTGTTTCTTTTTATCATCATTGTTTTCATAGAGAGGAAACATTTTCAGGTTCAATAGATGATTTTGTTTTATCTCCTTTATCTGGGACAGATTTTATACTTCATTATTATAATTCTTTATGGAGCAAATATAAAAATTATCCTAAACATTTGAAATTGGGTTTTTTTTATGAAAATCTTAGAAAAAATACATTTAATGAAATGAAACAATTTTTAGAATTTATAGGAGAGGAAATTGATGAAAAAGCTCTTTTAAAAGCAATTGAGTATAGTTCTTTTGATAAGCTAAAAAAATCTGAAAGAGATGGAAGTATTAAAGCAAAAACTATACTTGGTTCTAAAAAAAAAGAAGAAAATGCTTATAAGGTAAGAAAGGGAAAAGTAGGGGGGTATAGAGAAGAGTTATCTGCCAAAAGTATTGCTCATGTTGAGAAGAAGATAAAAAAAATTCTTAGAATTAAATACTATAAATGATTTTTCTCTTTTACCAAATCTTCAAAGAGTCTTTTGAGTTCTTTTTCATTTTGTTTCAACATATTTTGATATGATTCTCTTGTTTTTTTCTTTCTTTTTTCCCATTGCTTAGGATTGTTAAGTACATCTTCAATTGCATTTTTCAGAGTTTCAACAGAATTTCCTTTGACTATCATACCAGTATCATCATCTTTAATAAAATCTTCTCCTGATCCTGTTGCAGTAGTCACTATGGCAGGTGTTCCAAAAGCCATCGTTTCATATAAAACATTTCCTGTCATCTCCACTGGCTCAAAGTTTTTTGGACAATATTTGTTAGGTAATACAAATACATCTGCATTTAAGTAGAAATATTTCACATCATCTTTCGGGATATGACCTAAAAAGAGTATATTAATGTTATATTTGTTTGCTATTTTTTTACAGTATTTACCGTAATTTGTTTCATCATTACCAATTGCAATAATATTTATTTGATCTTTAAATTGTTTTGCAGCTTTTAGAAAAATATCAACACCTTTAAATGGTATAAACCTTCCTACAAATAGAAAATTTACTTTTTTTTTAGAAAAATAGTTGTCTTTAATTTCTTTTTGTTTATGTTTATCTATTTTTATGTTTAAATGATTTTTTTTAGGGGAGTAGGCATTATAAATTTTTGAATTGGGCACATTTAAATCTTTTTCAAGGAAATTTTTAGCATTTTCGCTGTATGAAATAAAATAATCTCCTTGTTTTGCAACTATATATTTCACGGTTATATTTGAAATTCTACTATATATTGAATCTTTTTTAAATACCCAGTCTTTCACACCTATAATTATTTTCTTTTTTTTAATCTTACCAATTAAACAAAATAATAAAGTTTCAATAGAGTGTATATTAACTGTAAATATTGCGTCATTTTTTTTATTGTTTATTTCCTGAAATATTACTCTTATTCTTGGTGCTTTAGAAATAACTTTCAATTGAGATAAATTTTTTTTCTCCAGTTTTGTTATGTATGGTATAAAACCAAATTTTAATACTATTAATTTATAGGGTTTATTAAGTTTAGTGAAGTTAATATTATTATTAATTTCTTTTATAGAATCTTTAGTAGTCCTAAATTCTTGAAAGCCTACGATGTTCATACTAATTTATTACTATAAGTTTTCTTAAATCTTTCTGTTTTATTTTTTAATGAGTAAATAATTACTTCCTTTTTGTTCTTTAATTTTAAAGTTATTTTCTTCAAGGAGTTTTAATACTTCTTCTTTGTGTTTATTTCTTTGCCAAATTTCAATAAATATTTTAGTAGTTGGTTTTAATTGTTTAAGTGTATTCTTCATTCCTTTCAATACTTCATATTCAAATCCTTCTACATCAATTTTGATAAAATTAATATTTTCTACTTTTAATTTATTATTTTTACTATATTCATCAAATGTTATTTGTTTAACAGATATTAATTCTTCATTTTCTTGTTTCTTGTAATGTTTTTTGTCTTGAATAACTCTACTCCCACCTGTGTGAGTTTTATTTTTTGCAAAAATTAATTCAGATGTTTTAGAACCTAGCGCAATATTGTTTGGAATTATTTTTTTCTTTAAATTATTTAAATTAATATTTTTGTTCAAAATTTTGAATGTATCAGGATTTGCTTCAAATGTGTGGATTTCTTTGAAATTATTTTCATTCGCTAAAAAAGAATAAAAACCAATGTTTCCTCCAATATCTATAAAGGTATTGTTATTTTTTGTATTTGGAATGTAGTGTTGCAAATAATATTCAAAATATGGAGAACTTTTACCAATTGTATCATTATTAGGATATACTGAAAATTTTCCTAATTTATTTTGAATTATCATTTCTTTCTTTTTGTTTTTAAGAAATCTTTGAGTGGGTTGTTTTAGAAATGGAATAAATGATGAGACTAATGTTAAATGTTTAATAATTAAGAAGTTGAGTTTTGATCCTTTGAGCACTTTTGTTTTAAAAGTTGTGTCTAAATACATTTTTATTTGTTTCATATTTATTTATACTTCCATTTCTTTAATAAATCTTCTCTAATTAAGCCTTTCTTATTTAGTAATTCATTTACTTTTTTAGCTTCAATTTGTGTTAAATTTCTTAAATATTTTTTATCTTTCTCACTGACTTCTATTTTTTCATCCTTAGAATTTAATTTCATAAAAAAAGAATATATCTTTTTCTTTTGATTCTGACTAATAATTTTACTTATAATTTTTTTAATTCTTAAATTGGGATTTCTAATGAATTGTTGTAAAAACAAATTTCTAGGAGATTTACCAGGATTTTTATTTTCAAATTTATAATTTTTGAAAAAATCATCATCTACTTCTAGAAAGCTTAAAATATTTTGCACTTCTTTCTTGGTATTTTTTACAAAATCTTCAAATATAACAACTTTAATATTTTTTACAGGAAACAATTTTACATATCTTTTAATTTGTTCTTCAAATTTAATCATTTCACTATAATACAAAAAAGAAGGTTGTTTACATGCTTTGGGGATTTTTTTTAATTTTTTTCTCTTTTTTTCTAGTCTAATACTTTTTATTATATTTTTTTGATTTTCATGTCCCATTTTAATTGCATGATTATGCCATGAAGTAAGAAAATTTAAGGGATCTCTTATCATAATTATTATTTTAGCGTTAGGATTATGGTTATATATTTGTTCTGCTGCAACTCTTGAATATAAATAATTTGGAGATTTATCTCCTAGTAAAACATTAGAATCAATATCTTTGAATAAATTGAAGTAATCTGTTTCATTTCTAATATTATAGAACTTATTATGTTTATGATATTTACTTGATTCTTTATGAAAATCTTTACAGAAATAGTTAGGTTCTTGTAAAACTTTAATTTTATCTGATTCATTCAAATAATTAGCTAATGAGGAAGTGCCTGTTTTTTGAAAACCTACTATAAAAAAGTCCACTTTTTTTTCCATTTTTATTTATAATAATTATTTATAATTTTAGCCATCTTCTCAACTTGTTTTTCAACTGAGAGAGTCTTAATATATTCAAGTCCATTTTCTTTTAAATCTTTGTATAATTCTTTATCTTTATAGAGTAAATTTATTTGTTTTTGTAATTCTCTCCAATTACCTTCTTTAAATAATAATCCATTGTAGTAATTATCAATTGTTCTATATGTCCCCCCTGAATCTGCACAAATAGGAACTGCTCCAACAGACATTGCTTCTAATTGAACTTTTCCTTGTTTTTCTCCAAAAGATGGCATCACTACAATATCTGCTCGAGAGAGTTTTTCAAAAAATAATTTTCTATTGTATATTTTACCATGAAATTTAATAGTAACATGTTTTGCTAATTTTTGATGTTGTTTTCTTTGTAATTTATCAAGCCCTATAATGTTTAATTCTTTATTTGAATGCTGAAGTGCTTTTAGTAATAATAATAATCCTTTTCTATTTTCTTCTCCTCCAACGAAGAATATTTTATTTGTTAATGTATTTTTAATTAATTTTTTGTCTCTATTAAATTCTGAGCAAGAAATAATTTCATATTGATTCAAATGATTTTTTTGATTTGTGGTTATATTTGAAGTGTAGAATATTAAATTATTCTTGAAAATAAATTTTGAAATTGAATCATAAAATAATTTAAATATTGGATACGTTAAAAATCTAATTGGTTTTGTGAAGAAGTTTCCATTATGAATATATTGTCCTAAAACATCTCCCTTTACCCAAAAAATACATTTATTATTTCGCAATTTTAATCCCCAATAAAGTGCTTTAAAACCCATAGGATAATGCATAAAATATAATGAATTATTTTTGTCTCTAGAAGTATTAAATTCAGAAATTTGTTTTAAATAAATGCTACTTTCAATAATTTGAAATTTATTTAAATCCAGTTTATTTTTTTTAAATAAATATCCATAATAATTAATATTAAAATGTTTTGATAATTCATTTACAAAATGAGCTCTTTGAATATAATGTTTATTATCATACTTGTAGATTTTATCATTAGTTATATATTTCAACTCTTTCATTTTTTTCTACATATATAAAAAATATGACTTCCTTGATATTTATTTATGAATCTATCTTTTATTAAAAAATGCTTTTCAAGTAATTTTTCAAATTCTCTTTTTTTCATATTCTTTCTTCCGATTTCCCAAAAGTGTTCTTCATGATTAATCTTATTATAAATTGGAATCTTGAATAAAAAATTAAATTTATTCAAGTAAGGAAATTTAATAAAACCATTGAAAGTTATACCAACATAAGGTATACTTATAATAATATCTTTTTTTGTTACCTTTGATAATTTTTGTAATAATTTATTTAAATCTTTTTTAGGAAAGTGTTCAAGAACCTCAAATAAACATAAACAATCAAAATCATTACTATCTATTATTTTATCAATTTCATATATATCTCCAACAATATCTGGATTTAATTCTGAATCAACATCAAAAGAACTAATATTTACTTTTTTTTTATCAGGAAGCATATTATTATATTTTTTTACCATACTTGGAACAATATCATCTCCAACACCAATATACAATACTTTTTTTCCTTCATATTTCATCATTAATTTTACTTGATAAAAATAATCTGTAAACCTTTCAATACTTGAATATTTCTCAAATCTATAATGCTCTTTTTCAACTTGTTTCTCATTAACAATTCTCATATCACTCTTTCCCATTCTTTAATTATATTTTGTGTTGAAAAGTTTTTAACTCTTTCTAATCCTTTTAGAGAGTATTGTTCTTTTAAAGTTTTGTTTTCTACTATTTCTTTCATCAATTCAAATAATTGCTTTTCTTCAACATGAGATTTATCTGAAAAAGGCTTAAACAAAATACCATACTCTCCATAGTAAGGATATTTAATCTTCTCATCAATTTTTAATTGAGGAGCAAGAATTTCTCGAGGACCATAATTACAATCAGCACTTATAACCGGTTTATTTAAATATAATGCTTCAAGCAACACATTTCCAAATCCTTCATATATAGATGAAAATACAAAACAATCGCTTTTTTGAATAAATGAAAAAACATTGTTTTGATTCCCAAGCAAATAAATATTATCTTGTAAATTTAAAGAATTAATTAAATGTTGGAGTTCTTTTCTTAATTTTCCCTCGCCTAAAATAATAAGCTTACAGTTTTTATTGTAATTTACTAATTTTTTAAAAGCTCTTATTAAATATTTATGAGCTTTTTGTTGTTCTAATCTACCAATTGTAATAAATATTTTATCATTTTTAGCAAAAAAATTTTTATATTTTGAAGGCAACTTTTCTTTTTTTAAAGAATTTATTTTTTCTAAGTTAACAGTATTATAAATAGTAGTAGTTTTCTTTGAATTTACACCAACAAATTTTTGTAAGTAATTCTCAACTCCTCTTGATAAAGAAACAACTTTATCAGCTCTATTATATAAAAATTGAGTTAATTTTTTGTAAATAATTCTCTGTCTTGAAGGATCATTTCTTTGAGAAACAACAATCCTACTCCTATTTCTAAATAAAATTCTACTCAAAACGAGTGGAAAATTTGCTTCTTCCATAAATCCAATAGAAGTATCAATGTTGTGTTTTTTGCAATATTTAGCAATCGCTCTTGCTCTTGTAAACAACTTAGAAGATTGAATCAACATATTAGAAGAATCCTTCTCTTTTAACGAAGTATATTTTCCACTAAATTCATATTTTTGTTTCCTATCAAAAAATGTCAAAAAATGAACTTCATACTCTCTATTATTCAGCTCAGTTCCAATAATTGAAGCAACCCTCTCAGCTCCTCCTCCAAGTTTTAAAGATGAAATAACAATTAAAACTCTCTTCTTCATACTCCTACACAAACAACTTTATTTAATAAATCTATGGTGTTATAGCAAAAGAGAACAAAACAATCACAAAATTGTAAGAACACATTTGAAATTAAAATAACAAGTTAAGTTTATGAATTAACATTATGACACAGACTATTACAATTAATAAAGATGATTTGTATAATTTAATTAGAAAAGCTCTAAGAGCAGAATTAGATGATATTCAATATGTATCAAATAAAGAACAAGAAGAAATAGATGCATTATACAAAGATTCTCTACAAGATGAGAAGTATGATTCAAAACATTGTGTTAGACTATAAAATCGTATGATGTTGATATTCACAATAAAGCGTATACATTCATCACCTCTTTAAATAATTTTGAGAATATTCTATATAAAATGAAAATTTTAAATCTGGAGAAAAATTGGACTTAGACATAAGAAAATACAAATCCCTAAAAATATTATTTTAAATCATAAGCATAGTAATGATGTTTGTAGTCTTCAAAAAAAATAACTTCACCTTCAATTCGAAATAATAATACAAAGTGAGAATTAACATGAACTCGTTTAAATTTTTGATGTGGTTTTTTGAGATTTTGCTTTAGCAAAATACAAGAACGAGTATAATGAGTGTCTCGTATTTTTATAATGTTCAAGATCTTGAGAAGTACAAATCTCTTAAATTTTTCTATCTACATTTTCAAAACTTGATTTATCTTTTTTAGACAATTTTCGAAGAGTTTTTAATAATGTTTCACTTAAATAATATTTATGCATTTTTAATTAGCAAATCTAACTCTTCTATTGAATTAAACCCAACATGCTCTTCATTTTCAATTCTTATCAATTCATCTCAATAATTATTTCAATATTTTTCTCAACTGCTTCGCTATAACTTGAATATCAAACTCATTTTCTATAATTTTACGATTTTCACGACCTACTTTTTCACGAAGAGAAGGATGTTCATATAATTTCAATAATTTTTCTCTAAGCTCATGAGAAGTTTTAAAGCGCATATTCTCATCTTTAATGAGTACATTATTTTGTTCAATATCACTTACAACACAAGGTAAACTCATAGCCATTGCCTCAAGTAGTGCATTACTCATCCCTTCAGTAAATGAAGCCAATACAAACACATCACTCTCTTGTAATATTGAAATAACATCATCTCTTTTCCCGAGCACATGAACTCTCTTACTCAAGTTCAATTCATCAATTTTCATCTCAATTTCTCTACGATACGCACCATCATTGAGCAGAATCAAATGACCCTCAACATTACAAAATGCTTCAAGTAAAGCAAAATGATTTTTTTGTTTCTCAAGACGCGCATTACAACACACAACAAACTCTTGAGAAGAAATATTCAACTCCTCTCGAATAGAGTAGTGAGTAGCTGATTTTTTATCAATTTCTTTTAAATTTACTCCATTTGGAAGAATTAAATACTCAAAAACTCTAATTTTCTCCATATACTCTCTTAGACCTTTTGAGTTAGGAATATAGCGAGTCACTAGCCATCGTGAGTACTTATCAATTAGCCAGAGCTTTGAAATTTTTGAATAATCATTGCGAATTGAACAATAAATAGTATGCACTCCAAATAATCGACCCACAATTCGTCCAAAAATATCAGCGTGAATGAGAAGTGTAAATAATACATCGGGTTTAAATTTCTTTACAATTTTATAAAATCTATATATAGAACGAAGAGGATTAAACTTCTTACCAG
This sequence comes from uncultured Methanosarcinales archaeon, assembly GCA_964621065.1. GTDB lineage: Archaea > Nanobdellota > Nanobdellia > Woesearchaeales > UBA583 > UBA583. The sequence continues at coordinate 80,100 of CAZULG010000002.1, forward strand.
TATTTAAATATTTAACACGAATTCCATGACTCTCCAACTCAGGACCTCTATCATCAACTCCAGTAATACTCACAACAAGTATTTTATTTGTATCTAAATGAGGTAACACATTGGTTAAAAATTTCTCAGCTCCTCCCTGCCCAAGACCTGTAATTAAAAACAGAGTTTTTCTCATTTAAACACCTCTTTTTCGTATTTATCAATTACTCTCTTCCATGAAAAATTATCGCGAATATATTCATGAGCATTTTTGGTAAGTTTTTTACGCAATGAAGAATCTTGTATCATTTTCTCAATACCTCGCTTAATATTATATACAGAATTATCTTTAAGAAGTAAGCCTGTTTTGTTATTAAATACAACATCTCTAGCACCCTCATTTGGAGAGGCAATTACACTACACTCACAATACATCGCTTGAAGTAGAGAATTAGAAAGTGCTCCCCCTGGACTTGCACTATGTACATATACATCAGCTGATTTGAGCATTGAAATAGCAACAGAAAAATCTTGTTTACCCATAAATACAATATGCTTTTCATCTTTAGCAAGTTGTTTTAAACGCACTTCATCTTCACCATATCCAATAATTATGAACACACACTTTTCTCTCATCTCGTATGGTAACTCTTTAAATGCTTGAATTGAGTGTTCTACTCCCTTCCACTTTACTAAACGACCTAGCCACGCAAATATGATTTTATCACTAAACTCAGAAAACTTATACTCATCAATTTCTTCATACGCTTCAAAATCAACTCCTCTTCTAATTAACTTCACATCTTTGTAAGGTACAAATTCTCGCTTTACGAAATCGTAACTTACTTGAGAAATTGCCACAATTGAATTACTCATCACAAACACTAATTTTCCAAATGTTTTATCATATAATTTAGAACAAACTGTGACCAATTTACTCTCTACTTCAACAAATTCGCTCCCATGTTCCACATGAATCAAAACTCTAGAAGAAAAGCGAAATTTAGAAAATATAACTCCCAAAAATGAATTAAAGAAAAATCGAGTCCGTGTCATCACAAAATCAATATCTAAATAATACAGTGATTTCCACATCTTCCAAAATGTGAGTGTCCAAAATTTAGGAATAGGAAATCCATCAACGATTTCAATAGCAGGATAGCGAATAACTCTAACATTTTTATGGATAATTTCATATTGAGAGGTTTTTGGAATATTGGGAGCAAAAATAGTAACTGAATAATCTCTCAAAGATAAGTATTTTGCAAATTCATCAACATGAGTCTCAAGCCCTCCAATGTGTGGAAGAAAATATCCTGGAAATATGATGATATTTATTTTATTTCTTTCTCTTCTCATTCTCCAATTTCATAAACGCAATTTCTTGCGAGAGCTTTGTAATCTCTCTTCGCTGCTGCTCACCTATATGATATAATTCAAAGACAATCACAAATAAGACAATAAATAAAAGAGCAAAGAATATTACGACAATTTCTACAATTCCAATAGTTGATTCAACAAACGATAAAATTTGAGGGAATGCACTCAAAATTACAATTAAAAAACCAATTTTGAAAAACGCAATTTCATAGACTAAATGAATTCGCTTAAAGAGTGTAGCATAGACAATATAGAGTAGTGAGAATAAACAGGCAATAATAATGAGCAGTGTTGAAATCTCCATACTACAAAATAAAAATAGTAACTTTATAAATATTACTTCAATAAGAAACGAACAAACATTGTAAATCCATTTAACACACTTTGCCCATGTCCTTTTTCAAGAGAGTGTTTTGAATAATGTACTCCTATTGGAACTTCTTTGACACTCAAATTATGTTTGTAACACTCTCCAATTAATTCAGAACAAAACTCGTATCTATCAAATGTTAATTGAATATGCTCAATTGCTCGTCTATTGAGCACTTTAAATCCACTTTGTGAATCATAGACAAATTTTCCAAAAAATGTCCACGTTAAATATGAACCAATTGTATTAGCAATTCTTCTACTCATTGGCATCTCACTTAAATGTCCAACCATTCGTGAACCAATAATGACATCATACTTCTCCTTATATTTTAATAATTTAGAAATCTCTTTGGGATTATGTTGCAAGTCAGCGTCAATGAGTACAAGATAATCATAATTTTGTTTAAGTGCATATTTTATAATTGTAGAAGTTGCGCCACCTGCTCCACGATTTATTGGAAGAGATATTACATGAGCCCCACTATTTTGAGCAATTTTTGCAGTATTATCTTTAGAACAATCATCAACAATTACAATGTCTTTGTAGCCAAATTGTTGAATTGTAGAGATTGTTTGAGCAATGGCAGGTTCTTCATTATATGCAGGAATACCAACAATAATTTGTGACATAATCAAATAACAATGATAATATTTATAAACTCTTCGTAATTTATTTTCATATTGTGGACCCCGCTTAGCTCAGTGGTAGAGCATTCGGCTGTAAAATGTTATGGTGATAGGTTAATTAGTAACTTGGATGAAACCAAACCAGTCAATGTTTATAATCATGCAGTACCCGAAGTGTCCCTGGTTCAAGTCCGGGAGCGGGGATTTTCAATGAGGACACAACAAATAATTGTTGAAATTACTTGCCCAAGTAGTGTAGTCCGGCCTATCATGCGGCCCTGTCGAGGCCGCGACCCGGGTTCGAATCCCGGCTTGGGCGTATTATTATTCAATGAGCTGTTAGCTCAGTCTGGTTAGAGCACTGGACTTTTAATCCAGGTGTCGCGGGTTCGAATCCCGTACGGCTCATTAATATTTACTCTCAATATGAGAGTTGTTGAAATGTGCGCACATTTCACCATAATTATTTATAACATATATGCATATAAAAACAAAATGAATACACCGACTAATTTTCTAATACCTCCTCATCGTAAACTAGAGCCTAGTGAAGTAGATGATTTATTAAAACAATATGGAATCTCTAAGGAGAATCTTCCAAAAATGAATATTAAAGATCCAGCTCTTGCAATGTTTGATATTGCAGTTGAGAGCGGAGATGTAATTGAGATTACACGTACAAGTTTTGTTGGGAAAAGGCCCTATTATCGCCTGGTGGTATCATAAAAATGAATAAACATAAATCAAAAACACGAGTATTACTACAGTCTTATTTTGAAAATAACTCTGTAGTAGAGAGTCAATTAAAATCATATAATTATTTTATTGAAGAAGGGCTTCAAGAAATTATTATGGGATTTGATAGAACAAGTGTTCCAGAATACTTACATGAAGTGTATGATGAAGTGAATTTAAAAATAGAAGGAGTAGAACTTGGAGAACCTGAACATATTGAAGTTGATGGTTCAAAAACAAAACTCACGCCACAAATTGCACGTATGAGAGGACTTTCTTACTCAGCACCATTAAATTTGAAAATCTCAACAACAATTGGATCTCAAAATGACACATTTGATGTGCAAATTGCACGAATGCCAATTATGCTCAAATCTAAATATTGTGTGTTAACAGATAAATCATTTGATGAACTCATTGAACTTGGAGAAGACCCTTATGAACCTGGAGGATATTTTGTTGTGAATGGAACTGAGAAAGTAGTTGTATTAATGGAAGATTTGGCATTGAATAAATTTTTCGTTGAAGAGATTACAAGTGATGAGCCTGTTGGAAAAATGTTCTCAGAGCGTGGTGTGTATAAGAGTTTGCAAGAGATTAAACTCTTAAAAGATGGATCTTACATATACACATTTGGAAATTTCAAAAATATTCCTATTTTTTTACTCATTAAAGCATTGAGTTTGATGAGTGATAAAGAGATAGTAGAACTACTGCAAGTGACAGATTCAGACGTGTTATTTCAACTCTCAGAATATTCAAAATATACGACTCATGAAGAGCTATATGACATATTAGGAAAAAGATTTGGGCTAGTTGGGAATATAAAAGAAAAAGATGATAGAATAAATTTTTATCTTGATAATTTTGTTTTGCCTCATGTTGGAACTCAAGAGCATAATCGACGAGAAAAAGCGGAGTTGATTTGTAAATTATTTAAAAAATATTATCAAACACTAAATGAGACAAATGAAATAGATGATAAAGATAGTTCAAGAAATAAACGTGTCAAACTTGTTGGTCAATTATTTGAGCAAATGTTTGTTGGAAATTTTCAAGAATTAATTGTTGATATTTTAACAAACTTTCAGCGAATGATTAAAAGAAATCGATTTTCTTCAATGAAAATTATTATTCGTGAACAATTATTGACTCAAAAAATCAACTCAGCTCTTGCAGTTGGAACATGGTCTGATGGAAGAAAAGGGGTTGTTCAATATTTAAAGAGAGGAAATTATTTTGATATGCTCTCACACGTGACAAGAGTAGTATCACCACTCTCAACTTCACAAGAGAACTTTTTAGCAAGAGAATTACATCCAACTCAGTATGGAAGATTGTGTCCAGTTGAGACGCCTGAAGGGCACAGTATTGGTTTGAGAAAAAATTTAGCAATAATGACTGATGTCACATTTAAACAAAGCTTAAGCCAAGATGAAGAGTTCATTGAGCAGCTTAAAGAATTAGGAATGGAGGGATTAAATTAAAATGGCAGCAGATATTTTTGTAAACGATGTATATAAGGGTTCATGTAAAGATGGGCGAGCATATACTGAGAATTTTAAGGAGAAAAGAAGAGAAGGTGTCATTTCACATCACTACAATATTTACTATGAAAAAAATCTAGATTTTATCTATATTGAAGGAACTCCAGGAAGAATTCGAAGAGCACTCATTATTGTGAAAAATGGAAAATCAACACTCACACCTGAGATTATTGCTCAAATTGAGTCAAAAGAATTAGCGTTTAATGATTTATTGACCATGGGAGTTGTTGAGTATGTTGATGCAATGGAAGAGAATGATTGTTATGTTGCAACAAGTGAAGATACGATAACTGATGAACATACTCACTTAGAAATTTCTCCAACAATGATGTTTGGAATTAATACTGCAACAATGCCATTTTCTGAGCATGATGAACCATCTCGTTTAATGCGTGGTCAAAAAACAGTAAAACAAGCTGTTGGTATGTATGCGTTGAATTATTTGAAGAGAAAAGAGACAGATAGACATCTTCTCTTAGAACCTCAACGACCGCTCACTCAAACTCACATTTATGATTTGTTAAAATTTGACACGCATCCAGCTGGGCAAAATTTAGTAGTTGCAGTGATGAGTTATGAAGGATATAACATGGATGATGGATTAATTTTAAATGAATCCTCAGTTGAGAGAGGACTTCAAAGATCAGTATATTATAAATTACACTCTGCTTCAGAGTTAAAATATCCAGGAGGTATGGAGGATAAAATTACACTACCAAATCCTGATATTAAAGGATATCGATTAGAAGAAGATTATCGAATGCTTGAAGGAGATGGTATTGTGTCATTAGGTTCATATGTAAAAACAGGAGATGTAATTATTGGAAAAGTATCACCGCCTCGATTTGTTGAAGAAATTGAAGGATTTAATCAAATGGTGAATTTAAATGTTGACTCATCACTTGCTCTTCGAGAAGATGAACACGGAGTAGTCTCTGCAATTTATATTGTTGAAAATCAAGCAGGAGAGCGAGAAGTAAATATTATGCTTAGAGATAATAGACATCCTATTGTTGGAGACAAGTTTGCTTCAAGACACGGTCAAAAAGGAATTGTTGGAGGAATGTTTAAGCAAAGTGATATGCCATTTTCTGAAAATGGAATTGTACCTGACGCAATTTTCTCACCACACTCAATCCCATCTCGTAAAACAGTATCACACGTAATGGAAGTATTATCAGGAAAAGTGGCAGCGCTCAGAGGAGAGTTAGTTGATGCTAATCCATTTGATGGAGAAAAAGAAGCTGATTTGAGAAAAGAGCTTGAAGAGTTCGGGTTTAATCCAACTGGTACAGAAGTAATGTTTGATCCTAAAACTGGAAAGAAAATGAAGGCTGAAATTTATGTTGGTTCATTGTATTATTTAAGACTCAATCACCAAGTAAGTTCAAAACTTCAAGCAAGAGGAACAGGACCTGTTCAACTACTCACAAGACAACCTGCTGAGGGAAGAATGAGAGGAGGAGGATTGAAACTTGGGGAGATGGAAAAAGATGCTCTATTATCACACGGGGCGTCATTAATCTTAAAAGAGCGATTCAGCTCAGATCAAACAACTGCTTTAGTGTGTCAAGAATGTGGATATTTTGCAGACCCATTCTTGTTTAATTACCGTTCAAAGTGTCCAATGTGTAATAGTACTAAATTTGATGAAGTAGAAGTAGCATATGCGTTTAAACTCTTCATGAATGAGTTGAGATCAATTGGTGTAAATCCTACATTTGGTGTTCGAGATAAATTCTTTGAATCACTCAATGCAAACAGAGGAGTACATTCAACAGAGGAGGAAGAAGAATAAAAATGATGAATAGATTAGATAGAGTTAAAATCACAAAGAGAATTGATTGGATTGAATATGGAGTGATGTCTCCAAAACAAATTACAAAACAAAGTGTTGTAAAAGTAATTACTCCTGAAATTTATGACAAGTATGGATTTCCCGTAGAAGGAGGTCTTATGGATTTGAGAATGGGAGTTTTAGAGCCAGGACTTGTGTGTAAGACTGATAATATGGGATATAAAGATTCAGAAGGACACTTTGGTCATTTAGAACTTGCTCGCCCTATTTTAAATGTTAACTTTATTGATGAAATTGCAAATACTCTGCAGTGTACGTGTCAAGAGTGCTCACGTATTATGATTCCAGATGAACAAATTCAACCAAAGGTTGAAGAATTTAGGCAATATCGTAAACTACATGGGATTGATAAGTTTGTGAAGCATTATGCAAAATTCAAATCACAAGTAAAAAAAATCAAAACATGCCCTCATTGTGGAGCAAAACAAGAGGAGATTAAACTTGATAAATCCTCAGTATTTGTATTTACGCAAGGAGAGAAAAAACGATTATTGACTACTGAAATTCGATTTAGATTTGAAAATATTATTGAAGAAGATTTAGAAGTGTTAAATTTACACAATATGAGACCTGAGTGGATGCTTATGACTGTGATGCCAATTCCTCCAGTCTCAATGCGATCAACAATTACTCTTCAAACAGGTCAGAGATCAGAAGATGATTTAACACACAAATTAACAGATATTGTAAGAACTAATCAACGATTGCACGAACACTTGCTTGTTGGAGTTCCTGAAGCAATTATTGAAGATGTTTGGGATTTACTACAATATCACATTTCAACATATATGGATAATACAATCACAGGCCTTCCTCCTGCTCGGCATAGAAATGGTGATACATTAAAATCTATTGCTGAGAGAATTAAAGGAAAGAAAGGAATTATTAGAAACAATTTAATGGGAAAGCGTGTGAATTATTCAGCAAGAACTGTAATCTCACCAGATCCTCGGCTTCGATTAAACCAAATTGGAGTGCCTGTTCAAATTGCTCAAAAATTAACAATTCCAGAGCCTGTTACTGAAGAGAATATTGAATATTTGAAAGGGTTTGTAAAAAATGGCTCAGAAGGGTATCCTGGTGCTAATTATTTAATCACAAAAACTGGAGCAAGAAAAAGTATTTCAAAAGAGATTATGGAAGTATTACTTGAAGAAATTGAGCCAGGATATATTGTTGAGCGACATATGATTGATGGAGACAATGTTGTATTTAACAGACAACCATCACTTCATAAGTTATCAATGATGGGTCATGTTGCAAAAATATTGCCTATTAAAACATTTGCAATTAATCCAGGTGTGTGTATGCCATATAATGCTGATTTTGACGGTGATGAGATGAATATGCACATGCCTCAAACTCTTGAAGCAAGACATGAAATTGAGCAATTAATGGATGTAAAGCACCAACTTATTTCACCAGCTTCAGGAGAAGCAGTTATTGGTTGTGTTCAAGATAGTATTGCGGGATTGTATGTACTCACACAAGATGATTTTAAACTCTCAAAACAAGACGCAGTAGAATTGTTGTTTGCAAGTGGATTTAAAGATTATGAAAAAATTAAATTTTCAAAAGAAGTGAGTGGAAAAGAAATTTTTTCAACAATTTTACCAACTACAATGAGCTTTATTGGTTCAAGTAAAAGAGGAGATGTAATTATTGAAGAGGGTCAATTAGTTGAAGGAGTAATTGATAAAAAAACAATTGGAGATGGAGGAGGAACTCTGCTTCGTCACTTACACAACAATTATGGACCTGATGAGACATTAAAAGCTGTTGGATATATGTTTAATTTAGGAATTCAAACACTTAAAAAACAAGGATTAACTGTTTCAATGGGTGATTTTGATATTCCTCAAGAAATTCCTCAAGAAGTTGAAAAAATTAATAATAGAGTGTATGCTGAAATTAATGAGATTATTACACAGTATAATGAGGGAACACTTGAGAGACTTACAGGAATGGATTTGAAAAAATCTCGTGAAATTTATATTTTGCAAAAATTAAACTCAATTCGTGATGAGAGTATGAGAGTAGTAGAACAACATTTACCAAGAGATAGTGGAATTGCAATTATGGCTGATTCAGGAGCAAAAGGAAATGCACTCTCAACAATTCAAATGCACGCAGGAGTTGGACAACAATCCTTAAGAGGTCAGAGAATCTCAAGAGGATTTAATAATAGAACACTCTCAACATTCAAACCATTTGACGCCTCACCTGCTGCAAGAGGATATATTTCATCTCCTCTGAGAAAAGGATTATTACCTCACGAAGTATTCTTTGGAAATATCACAGGAAGAGATGGTTTAATGGATACAGCTTTGAGGACTCCAAAGACAGGATATTTGTATAGAAGAATGGCATCAGCAATGCAAGATTTGGTTGTTGGAAAAGATTTATCTGTACATGATGAAAATGGAACAATTGTCCAATTTAAATATGGAGATGATGCAATTGATGTATCAAAAACAACAGCTGGACACTTTGATGTTGGAGCAATTGTGAAAAACACACTCTATTCGTATAAAAAAACACCTGTGAGCAAGAATAAGACTACAAAAGCAAAAGAGGTTCAAGCATAAAAATGGCAAAAAATCAATCAACACAACCAACAACAAAACTCTCAAAAGAGCTTCAAACAACATTTAATGAATTAAAAGAAGAATATAACTCAATTCCTGAGTATATTTTCAATGATCTAGAAAAGCACCTTACAAGTGAGATTACAAAAGACCAGCTCCAATTAATTGTACAAAATGTATATGAGGAGTATACAAAATCGTTAATCTCACCATATGAGGCAATTGGAGTGATTACTGCTCAAAGTGTGGGAGAGAGAGCTACACAGATGACATTAAACACATTTCACTATGCAGGTGTTGCAACTGAGAGTGTAGAAGGACTTCCAAGAATTATTGAGATTTTAGACGCTAAGAAAAATTTAGAGATGCCTTTGATGAGATTATATTTAAAAAAAGGAAATGAAGCGACTGAAGATGATGTAAAACAAGTTGCAATGAAAATTAAAGAGACAAAACTTGAAGAGTATGCTCTAAAAACTAATATTGATATTGCAAATACAACTGTTTATATTGAATTAGACGTGAAGATGCTTAAGAAATTAGAGTTTGCACCTGAAGATTTAATTTCATTTTTAGATAAAAAGATTAGAAAATCGACAAAGTGTGATGAAAAGTCTTTGAGTATTGAACTCTCACCAACTTCTGGGTTAAAAGATTTAATGAGTGCAAAATCATTAGCGCTTAACTCAGTTGTTCATGGAATTAAAGGAATTCAAGATGTGACAATTGTAAAAGAAAATGAAGAATTTGTGATTGTAACAAAAGGTTCTGCAATCAAACAAGTAATGGCAATACCTGAGTTAGATTCTTCTAGAATGTATTCAAATGATATTGATGTGGTTAATTCAATGTTTGGAGTTGAAGCGTCAAGAAATGTTATTATTAAAGAATTAATGGATGTTGTTGAATCACAAGGATTGTCAGTAAATGAGAGACACATTTTATTAATTGCTGATGTAATGACATATACAGGTGAGCCAAGAGGAATGACTCGATACGGTATTGTTGCTGATAAGGCAAATGTGTTGACTAAAGCAAGTTTTGAGACAGCAATTAAACATATTGGAAAAGGAGCACTTATGAATGAGAGAAATTATTTATCATCAATTACAGAGAATGTATTAACTAATCAGCAAGTGTATGTAGGAACTGGGTTTCCTAAAATTGCAGTTGAAAAAAAGAATGAATAAATATAATAATCACATTTTCTTTAAATTATCTAATTTTTTATTACTATTATTTGATACATTAGAAATAAAAAGAATAAATAAAAAAAATATTTAATTGGTGTTTACTAAATGATTGAACTTGTAATTATTTTTGTAGTTGTAATACTCATTATTATTTTAAGTGCAATAATGTCTGGAACAGAAGCTGCTCTCTTGTCATTGAGTGTTGCAAGGATTAAAGAGTATGAAAAAGTAAATCAATCTTCTAAGAAAAAGCTCTCTAAAATTTATGCTCTTGAGATGATAAAACAACATTTACAATATTATATTTCAGTTTTAGTTGTTCTCAATAATGTTGTTAATATTATGGGTTCAATTCTAGTTGGATATTTAGTGACACAGTTTTTTGGAGAAGTATTTTTAGGAGCTGTGACTGCAGTTTTAACATTTGGAATTATAATTTTCTCAGAAGTTATTCCAAAAGTAGTAGGAGAGAGGCGCTCACTTAAAGTTTCATTATTAATGACTCCATTTTTACGTTTATCAGGGTTTATTCTACGACCAATTATTTTTATTATTGAGTATATTGTAAAAAAAATTGTGCGAAATAATTCAAATGAAAATATTTCAAAAGGAGAAATTCGTGAAATGGCGATACTGGGAACTCAAGAAGGAAGTTTGGATAATTATGAAGGAGAGTTGATTGATAATATATTTGATTTAAATGAGACGTATGTATATGATATTATGGTTCCAAGACACAAAATTTTATGTATTTCTCTAGATTCATCGTTTCAAGAAATTATAAGTCTTGTTAAAAAGTACGGATATACTCGATTTCCTGTTGAAAAAGAGTTTGAGATTATTGGATATATTCATATTAAAGATTTACTTGGTTATGTTGACTCTCAAGATTCATTTAATGTAAAATCAATTATGAGACAATTAATTTTTGTACCTGAGGTGATGAGAATTGTAAATGTTGAGAAAAAGTTAAAATCATCAAGACAACATATGTGTGGAATTGTAAATGAGCATGGAGAAGTAATTGGAATTGTGACATTTGAAGATATTGTTGAAGAAATTTTTGGAGAAATATCAGATGAACATGATTTAGAAGTTGAGAATGAAATTGTAAAAGTAAAAGATGGAGTATATCAAATTGTTGGAGATTGTGATATTGTTAAATTAAATGAGGAATTGGATTTAAATATTGATGAGCAAGGAGATTACTCAACACTCAATGGATTTATTATTGATACACTTGAGAGACTTCCACTACTTAAAGAAGAAATTAAAATTGAAGAAGGAGTTTTTAGAATTCTCTCTAAAAATAAAAAGAAGATACTCAAAGTAGAATTTGAAAGACAATAGAGTGTGGTGTGTTATTTGTTAATTATACATATATTTTTATACTCAATAATTTTAGTAGGAGTATGAGAGTTGTACTATTAGATTGTGGGATAATAAAAGATCCACTTCGAAGTAGGAGTTTGAAAATTATTGAAGTTATTAATGATTTGGGGTATGAAATTCAAAGAGTTGAAGTTCTTGAAGGAGAAAAAATTGATGATGATTTAGAGAATATTACTCACATCATTATTTCAGGTTCAGGCCTTAATTATGATTCAAATCATTTAGGAATTTGCTATGTGCGAGATGTAGTGAAACAAGTATATAATTCTCACATTAATGTATTAGGAGTGTGTTTTGGAGCACAAGTTTTAGCAGATGTTTTAGGTGGTAGTGTTGAGAAACAGAAAAATACAGAGTTTGGATTTGAAACAATTTCAATTATTAAAGAAGATACATTGATGAGTGAATTTCCTCAAGAATTTGACGCATTTGAATACCATTTTGACTCAATCACCTCTTTGCCTTCATATTCTATATTAATTGCTCAAAGTGAGAATTGTATTCAAGTGTATAAAACTCATAATTGTTATGGAGTCCAGTTTCATCCAGAAATTGATTCAGTATTTGCAAAGCGAGAAATTGAAATTATTGAAGAGAATAATTTGCAGGAGAGTGTAAAGTCAAAAGAGATATTTTATACACTTCCACGTAAAATTTTTGAGAATTTTTTAAAATTGTAGAATAAAAAAAAATGATGTCAAACACACAACCTACTAACATATCATTTAATGAGCGCGTATATGAAATAGTTGCAACAATTCCTCAAGGAAAAGTTATGACATATAAAGAAGTTGCACATTTGCTCAATTGTAGAGCATATAGAGCTGTAGGAAATGCTCTTAACAAAAATCCCTACAGCACTTCTAAAGTTCCTTGTCATAGAGTTATTAAAACAAATAATGAAGTTGGAGGATATGGTTGGGATGTTGAGAGAAAAATAGAATTATTAGAAGCAGAAGGAGTTGAATTTGAACTTTTTGATGATACAACTCCTATTGAGAAGCGAAGAGTTAAACGAGAACATATAATTAACAAAAACAAAGATGAAAACTAAAGTTAAAATATATATGAAACACATATAAAATAAAAGTAAAGATATAACATTAAAAATATACATGAATTAACATATTTTTCAAATTATCCTCTTGGTTCGTAAAAACTCATCTCAAGTTCAAATCGTCCTTGATTTGTTGGAATGTTTTGAAAATCTGCACTAATTCTTGAATAACCTCTTCTTAAATAATAATTTTCATCGCTTGAGTTGAGTGATAAATTGTATTCATTCAAATTAGAAATTGTTTTGTTCAGATGTGTGTAGCGAACATCATTGCTTGGAATAATACGAAGTGTGTATACTTTTGAACTATGCAGTGGCTCATTATCACCATAACTTGTTGAGTTGAATAGTTGAAGTAATGTTGAGTTGAGTGTATTTAAAAATGCTGAGCAGACTTCTATTTCATAACCCTGATCAGCGCACGTTAAATTATACTTAGAGTATGATAGTCCAGTATTATCAACGCAACGATTGAGTAAATCAACTCCGCTAAGTTGAGAGTTTTCAAAACACTGAATTTGTGTTGATTTGAGATGCTGAACTACACTCTCAACAATAATTTGAGTTTCAGTTTCTAAAATTGAGTCTTGTTCTTCTTGAGAATATACAACTTGAAATTGGGAGTAGAGTAAAAATCCAATTGTGAGAACTACAAAAAAAATCATGATTCCAAAAATTTCACCTTGAGATTGTTTCATATATAAAACATAATGACAATAAAAATTTATAAATATATGGTATCATAGTAGAGTATATGTTTATTAATATTAATATGTTTAATGTAAAATATTCTCGCTCTTCAATATATGTGCTCTTAATACTATTATTCAAAGTTATTATTATTCAATCTTCTTATGGAGTAGATAATCCTTCTGCACTGTATCAAGCACCACAAGATTTAGAAGTCTCGATGCAACATAACATTTCTCTTGAGATTAATCCAACAGGTCAAAGAAGCTCAATTGAATTTTTAAATATTAACTCATTTTATATTCCTGAAGATTTAGGAGAATATCAACGAATTTTGAGTTCATCTTCTGATTATGAAGAATTAATTAGTCAAAAAAAACAAAAGTCAGTTATATATAATCAATATCAATTTAGAGAAGAGGATTTGACATCTAATGTTGTTGAAATATCAACTAATTATGAAATTCAATCTCAACCTCATTTTCCAAAAATTTATACAAAACAAGAATATCCTATCGTTGAGCGAAGTGATGAGCAATTTGTTCCGTATTTAGAATTTGCAGATAAAATCAATACAAATGATAAATTACAGCAAAAAGCATTTGAACTTGCACGAGGAGAAGATGATGTATATGTGATTGCTAGTAAAGTTGCAAACTGGGTACAACAAGAAATTGAATATGATTTATCAACAATTTTTGAAAATCCTGAGCAACGTGCAACTGAAGTGTTTGAATCAAGACAAGGAGTGTGTACAGAATTATCTGTTATTTTTGCATCAATGATGAGAACTCTTGGAATTCCGACAAAAATTACAACAGGGTACGCGTATACAACTTCAGAAGAAATCATTGATTTGGTAGGAAGTAATTGGGGTGGCCATGCGTGGACAGAAGTATATATTAATGGTAAGTGGGTTCCTTTTGATTTAACATACCAACAATATGGATTTGTTGATTCTAGTCATTTAATTTTACAACGAAATAGTAAAATTGAAGAGTTGGGAGTCCAAGTTGAGATGAGTGCGTTTAATTATGAAATTGTTCCTAATTCATTGCAATCAGATTTTGATTTCACAATTCTATCAATGGAGGAGATGTCATCTTCATTTGAAAATGTTGAAGCAACGATGAGTATTAATGAAAATGTTCTCTCTAGTGGATCACACGTGCTCATTGAAGCAACAATTGAAAATACTCAAGATTATTATCAAACAGTACCTTTTGATATTATATTTCCTCAAGAGATGAGTGCAAAGACTCCAACTAAATATGTATTACCGCTTGAACCTAATGAGCAAAGAGATATTCACTTTATTTTGCAACTTCCTGAAGATATGGACGGGTTTTCATTTCCAATAGCATTGTATACGCGATTTAATAATGTTGAACAAGTCATTGTTAGTACTTCTTCTAATGCTCAATCATTTACTTATGAGGAATTGGCCGAATTATTACCTGAAGAAGAACCTAGTGGAGCGCAGGAGAGTGATGATGAGCTTGATAATGTTGTTGAAAATTCCAATATTACTCGAGAAGTAGAAGATACAACAAATGATGAGGAAGAGAGTAGCGAGTTAAATACATCATATTTAGAAGATGTTGATTTCAGCTCAGTTTGTAATTTAATTCAAGAAGATTTTGATTTTTTTTTGAGTTGTAATATTTCGCAATTTTCAAATAATGAAGATATTTTATCAACAGAACTATGTTCTTTAGAGGATTGTAGTTCAGTTGTATTTAGCTCTGAATCAAATTCTCAAAACATTACTGTGAAAACTGGTTATAGTCCAACATTTACAATGAAAGCAAATGTGAGAGGTAGTTATGAAGAAGAGGAGTTCACTATTGACCTGCCTGAGCCAAAATCTTTGAAAATGACATATGAAGCAGGAGATGGGTTTTTAGAAGTGAGGTCTCAAATGGATGAGAGTGATATTTTTCATTTAATTGAAGTTGAAGTTGCAAATGCAGTATTAAGACTTGATAATACAAAACAGCGACAAATCATTAATTTAGAGCCTGGTGTATATACTATGCAAATTACTTATGATTATTTTAATCAAGAAGTTGATTCTCAAGAAATTGAAATAGAAATAACTCAATCTCAATCATTACTTGATAAAATAAAGAAGTTCTTTACTTCACTATTTTCATAAATACATAGATTTAAATGTGTTCTACACTTACTAATTTATACAATGGTAGTGTGCGAATTTTCTGGAGAACAAGTCGATAAAACGATTAAAGTTGAAATTGCAGGAGCTGTAATGAATGTGGCTCCCAAATATTCACATTTAGGAAATGTTATTGAAGAGAAGAACAATTCTCAACATAAAGCTAGTTCGCACAACTCTTCTCATTTTTTGAAAAAAACAATCACAAAAAGAAGAGTTAAGGAGCCTGAGTTAGAAGTAGTTGAGAATGTATCATCTATTTTGCAATCATTTATGGCTAAGAAAAATTTGACAACAAAACATCTTGCCCATAATGCGAGTTTAAAAGAGGGAATGCTTCAAAAAATGATTCAAGGAAAAATTCATTTTGATATAAAAACTGCGCAAATTCTTGAGAAAACGTTTGATTTGCAATTAACACAAGAAAGAGATGAGCAAAGTGTTGAAGATGCTTCATCATACTTAATTGATAATACGAGTGATTCAACAAAGAATGAGAGTAGTTCATCAATGGAAGATTTGATGAGAGAGGTATTACCTTATTTGAAGAAATAATTAAATATATAAATTATAAGGATTTTTTTTCTGATATGATAGATTATGTAACGCAATTGCTCTCTTATACAATTTATGGAAATACTACGCTCCAAATACTCATTGCTCTATCTTTGTTTTTATTATATCCAATTTTTAAAAAAATAATTTATTATATTATTGATAATTATGCAAGAAAATTAACAAGCAAATCAAAAAGTAACTTGGATGATATCATTATTAGCTCACTCCTTCCGCCCTTGAATATGTTTATTATTGCAGGATTATTTTATATAGGAGTGCTTCAGTTGAATTTAGGAAGTTTTGATGAATTTGCACATCAAGTATTTAATTTTTTACTCATAGTTCCATTTGTTTATTTTATGATTAAGTTTTCAACTCAATCAATAAAATATTACTTACGAGGAAACTCAAATAAAACAAAACTTAATGAAGCTGCAATTGATATTATTATGCAACTTGTTCAAATTGTGTTATTTTTAATTGGAATTTTACTCATTCTTGCAAACATGGGATATGATGTATCAGCGTTAATTGCAGGTCTTGGAGTTGGAGGTTTGGCATTTGCTTTGGCTGCTCAAGATCTATTGAAAAATTTATTTGCAGGAATCTCACTCATTTTTGATAAGACATTTAACAAAGGAGAGCGTGTTCAATTTCAAGGAAATTCTGGAATTATTGAAGAGTTGAAACTTCGCTCAACTAAACTCAGAACATATGATGGAACGTTACTTACAATTCCAAATTCTCAGCTTGCTGATAACATTGTTGAAAATGTAACACAAGTTCCTCGTGTAAAAGTTGTAATGACAATTGGTCTTGTGTATTCAACTACAGCTAAGCAAATGAAACAGGCAAAGAAGATTATTCAAGATGCAATTGATAATCAAAAAAATGCTGATGGTGAGAGTACTACAATTTATTTTGATAATTTTGGTGCATATTCATTAAATATTATGGTATATTATTATGCAAAGGAGTTGACTATGGATGATTGGACAAAGAGAACTCAGATGAAAGAAGATGTAAATATGTATATTTTAGAAGAATTTGAAAAGGCAGGACTCTCAATGGCGTTCCCAACACAAACGTTAGAAATTAAATCAGATGATGCTCAGAAGAAGACTAAAAAATCCAAAACATAATTAATAAATTTTTTTCTTCGAAAAGTTTTTAAATATCAAAACTCACAATATTGAGTAATGATTCGAAATAATGAGAATTGCAATCAATTAATGTCTTTGTTGGTTTTAATTCTCATTATGCTACGATTATAATGTTTGAACTATCAAATAAGAATTGATTGTTCAAACTACCTTTGTTGATATTTTTTCTTATTTGATAATTTTTCGTTATAGCAAGAATCAGAACAGATAAATAAACGGTGAAAAAATGGGAGAAGAAAAAATAACTAGGAGAACGGTTTTGAGAGGAATTATTGCAACAGGAGCAGTATTTCCTTCTGCTTTGGCTGCAGGAACTCCTGAACAAAGACTTGAAGATATAATCCAAGTTAAAGGAGTTTATAGTAAACCTGAAGTATTTGATTATGATAAATCTCCAGAAGATCAGTTACAATATTTAGGAAGCACAGTACCAAGTACTCAAGGTAATTACGTTGTAAAAACTTCAAAAGGATTTTTTGACGTAGATGTAAAAGAGGGAAGTTTTGAATTTACACATCCTAAGAAAGTTAGAAGTGTATATGAATTGACTTAAAGAAAATATACAAAATCTTTTTAAATATTTTTCATATAGTATTAGTATGTTACAACAAGATACTCAAGTGTGGCTAGATGGGAGTCTAGTTGAATTCAAGGATGCAAATGTTAGTATTTTAACACATTCCCTGCATTATGGAAGTTCGGTATTTGAAGGGATTCGGGCGTATGAGACTAAAGATGGGAAGTCGAGTATTTTTCGACTCAAAGAACATATTGATAGATTGTTTTATTCAGCTGGAATTTTGTCTCAACAGATTCCTTATTCAAAAGAAGATATTATGCAAGCGTGTCATGAAGTGTTGAGAACAAATAATTTAACATCTGCATATCTCAGACCTCTTGTGTTTTATGATGACTCTTCAATGGGACTTGATTATACAAATAATAAAGTAAGAGTTGCAATAATAGCGTGGTCGTGGGGGAAATATCTCAAGGAGACTGTTCGAGCGCGAATTGTGAGTGTGAGGAGAATTTCTGATAAATCACTTATTCCTGACGCTAAAGTTGGAGGACATTATATCAACTCAACGCTTGCAACACTTGAGGCGAAGCAGTTTGGATATGATGAAGCAATCCTATTGGATCATGATGGTTTTATCGCAGAAGGACCTGGAGAGAATTTATTTTTTGTCAATAACAACATTCTCTACACTCCAAAACTTGGAAAAATTCTTGCAGGAATTACTCGAAATAGTATTATTGAAATTGCTCAAAACCTTGGCTATCAAATTATTGAGAGAAATATTGACCCAAATGAGTTAACAAGCTTTGAGGGAGCATTTATGTGTGGAACAGCAGCTGAGTTTACACCACTTGAGTGTATTGGTGAGATTAAATATGATACAAAAGTAGGAGTAGATATCAAAGAGGAATTTGAAAGAGTATTGAGAGGGGATAATTTGAAGTATAGAAGTTGGAATTCAATTGAGTAAATTTGTAAATTAATATGCTCTTGTGAAATACATAGAGCATAATCTTGAAAATTCTTCTAATTCTTTTTTTACTTTTGAATCTTCAATAATAGGAATTTTATAAGTAGTAATATCGAGTATTTGTCTTATAATTGCATCATTGCATTGAGTATTATTATCAGTATCAAATGGCTTGAGCACTTTTATTAGTTCTTGTGCTTTTTGAGGTAATGAATTTTTAATTATATCAGTTTTTGATTTTCTTATTACTTCACTAATTAATTTTTTTTTAGGTAGCTCTTTTGTATTATTCATATAATGTCTTAAACTTGAAACTTTATAAAAATCACTATTATTAGTATTGTATTAAAAATAAAAAAATAATTTTATTTAGATTTGTTCTAAAATCTCAGCTCGAATTGCTGCTTTTCCACCTGTAGGAGTTGCAATTTCAACACCACAGTTAATACATTTAACATGAGATGCTGCTCGGCCAAAAATAATTTGCTCATGAGCGCATTCATGACATTTAACTTTAATAAATTTTTTTTCCATTTTTCTTTTGTTCTAGTTTTTAACTTAACGATAGGATTTTTGTCTTTTAGCTCTTGCATGTGAGTTGTTTGGTTTTTTAGTTTCTTTGAATCTTGTATCTGCTACTATGAGTGTTCTATCATATTCAGCAAATGTTTTTTTCATATCTTCTCCATACATTTCAACAAGACCTCTTGCAATAGCTTGTCTTATAGCATCGACTTGTGAGTTAACTCCTCCACCATTAACTTTAAGGTAAAAATCAACTTTACCTTCAACTTGTGCAAGAATTAATGGCTCAACTACTCTCATTTGTAAAATGTGATTTGGAACAACTTCCTTTAAATCATTTCCATTCACTCGCAAAATACCTGTTCCTCTCATTAGTGTACTTCTTGCAATACTTGTTTTTCTTCTTCCAATTGTTTGAATTTGTTCAACTTTTGATTTCTTCTTTACCATCTTTCATTAATTCTCCTTAGTATAACCCAATATTTTACAAATATCTCCCATATATGAATAATAGAATACACTCTCCTCATTAATCTTTGCTTTTTCAATCACTTCTTTTTGTGAATTTAATAAAATTGAAGGAGTACTATTATAGCACTTTAGTCGTTTATACGCTTCAATTCCTCTTTGATTTTTATATGGAAGCATATTTCTAAATGCTCTTTTTACCATATCTGCAGGACTTCTTGAATAGTATGGACCTTGCTTTACAACTTTATTTGAGAGTTTTGTTTTATACCTCTCAACAAGATATTTTTTCTTACCAAGAACTACAATATCTCTACAATTTACAATTTTTATTTCTTCACCAAGTAACAATCGTTTTGCAACAACACTTCCAAGTCTTCCAAGTACTAAATCTTTTGCATCAATAATTGTTGCCTCTTCTTTTTTTTGATTCGTCATTTTATAATTCTCCCTCCAGTTCTTCAACTTTTGAAACCAAAATGTCAATTGCTGAATTAAATGTTTCTTTTGCACTTAATTGTTTATGAAGTTCTAATACAAGATCTAATGAGGAACCATTTTCTTTTAAATATGCATGTGCAGGTGCCCATTTTGCGTGTTCTCGTCCTGTACCTAATATTGCTTTTGCTTTAATTTGAACTCCTTTTTTACCAAATATTTTTGTAATTGGTATATTTTTATCAACAGGTGTTACTTGTGGATCATCACTTTTTAACTCAGATGAATACACATACCCATCTTCATCAGTCTCTAAATTAAATGTTACTTCACATAAAGCACATCCAACTCCTCCACATTTACACTCATCTCTTCTGTTGTAATCCTTAGTATTTGTTGTAAGAGGAATTAATCCTAATCGATGAGCAAGTGTTTCATCATACAAAGGAGTTTCATTTTTGATAACTTCAACATCTTCAATTGCAAATGTTTTCACATCATCAATAACAACTCTTCGAATAGCGTTAACTACTTCATTTTTTGTATTTGTAAATGTGAAAATTGCTTCATTATCAATTTCATTCATCTCAGGTTTAGTTGACATTTTATACTCTCCTCCCTCTTCTTCCACCTTTTGCTCTACATTTATCGTGAGGCACAGGTGTTACATCTTCAATTCTTCCAAGTTTCATTCCATATCGAGTTAGAATACGAATTGCTGCTTGTGCTCCAGGACCTGAAGTCATTGGTCCATTGTGTCCTCCAACTGCTCGAAGTTTAACATACAAAGCTGTAACTCCTTTTGCTTGACATTGCTCAGCTACTAATTTCGCAGCTGCCATTGCAATATTGGGAGTTGCTTTTAATCGATCTGATTTTGTAACCATTCCTCCAGTTACTTTACAAATTGTCTCAGTACCAGTTACATCAGTCACGTGAAGGTGTGTATTGTTATATGATGAATAAATATATAGTACTCCCCAATTTTCTTGTTTTTGCTCTTTTTTAGGAGCAGTTTTAGTCTCAACTTTTACTTCTTGTGTTTGAGCTGACTGAGCGTCTTGTGGTTGTTGTTCTTTTTGAGCCATTTTTATTTGTCCTCCTCCTCTTCTTGAATTTCATCAGGATTCATATCTTGTTCTTTATCAACTAATTTTGTAGATTCTTCTACATTTTCAATTGTATTTTCTTCAACAAGTACTACTTCTTCTTCATAGACTTGAGTTTTTTCAAGCACTCTCTCTGGATGTTCAGTATCAAAAAGACTTGATGTTTCTTTAAATTTAATTTGCTCAACTTCTGCTACAGATGTCATATAACTAGGTGAGTTAATTACTTTATCTCCAATCATGATGTGTTTGTGTACAACAAATTGTCTTGCTTGCTCTGGAGTTTTTGCAAGTTTTAATTTGTATACAATATTACTTAATCTTCTCTCTAAAAAGTCAATTACAGTAATATCTAATACACTATCAATTGAATCTACTTCTGGCTGTAATATTCCTTGTTCTTTTAATCTGTTTAAAAATGCAATTCCTTGTTCACTCTCATTTGGATTATCAAGCCTATTGAGTTGTTTTGCAATATTTTTATATTTTTTAACTAGTAACTCTAACTTTCTAATTTCTTTTTTGTTTTTAAGAGCATAATTTTTAACCAATTCCTTCTCTTCAACAATAGTTGTTTTATCCCATTTTTTTTTGTGAGATAAAAATTTTTTTCTTCTCTTAGATGGTAATCCCATTTTTAGTTATTTCCTCTTGTTTTAGATTTTTTTGAATTAAGCATACGTTGTCTTCTGAAATTTGATGCTGTTCTTTGTCCACGAACTGTGAGTTTAAGTTTTGAACGTAATACTTTGTATGATCGAATTTTTGAATTTCTTCGTTGAAGTTGTAGATTTTGAAAATCTAAATCTTTTCCAACAAAATGTCTATTTTCACCTGTAAGTGTGTCTTTTTGTTGATTCTTCATCCAAGTTGGAATACCTGTGAATTCACCTTTACTTAAGTAATCTTCAATTGCTTCAATTTCAGATTCACTTAACGTTCCAATTTTTCTATTTTTATCTAATCCTAATGTAACACAAACTGCGTTTGAAAACATGACGCTCATTCCTTTGATATTAGCAAGTCCAAATAGTATGGAATTGTTTGCTAAAATATCTTTTGACATGATACGAATCAATTCAGCAGATTTTTTTTCTTGTTTAGCCATGTTATGACTAAAATAAACCTTGTTTTCTTTATAAATATTTGCTAGTGTAATGTTTTATATATAAATTGTTGTCATTAATGATGACACAAATTAAACTCAACTCAGTAATATTTTTTTCAAAGGATATATGTTTCTAATAAAAATTTACATTCTGGATGAAATGGCTCACGGTTTTGAATCATTTGTTTAATTTCTTCTATTGAGAGCCATTTAACTTGTTCAACTTCAGTATTATCAATGTTGAGAGTATTATCATCATTGATTTTTGCAACAAATGAGCAGGAGAATCGTTTTCTATTATTATCAAGTACAAAGAAATGTTTCCCAAGCAATTGAAGGGAGTTAGCTTTAATACCTACTTCTTCAAATAATTCTCTTTTTGCACATTCTTCATAACTCTCATTATAGTTCACATGCCCACCTCCACTAATGTCCCAATGAAGCGGATATTTTTTAGAGTGTTTTGAGCGTTGTTGTAAAAGAATGTTATTGTTACTTATATTTTGAACAAAAACTGATGCAGAGCGAAGTATATGTTTTCCAAATACTTCATCTTTTCGATTAATTGAGCCTAAAAGATTATCTTGAGAATCAACACTACATGCAACTTCTTCATGAAAATTCATAATTAACTCTCAATTTGAAAATATATAAAGATTTGTATATTTAATTATTTAAATTAATTTTTAAAAATAAAAAATTATTCTTCTTCAGATGCTTCAAATTCATTTGAATTAACTAATCCTTCCACTTTTCCACCAGCTTCTTCAACACATGCTTTTGCACCTTGAGAAATTTCATTTACAATAATTGTAAGTTTTCTTGAAAGTTTAGCACTTCCAAGCACTTTTTCAACTCCGAGTGTTTTACAATTAATAATATAGGAATCTTTTTCCTTGCTCACTGCTCCACTTTCTTCAAGTGATGAGAATTGAGTCTCAATATAGCTTAATGAGAGTGTTTTTTGTGATTTTTTATAAATTGATGTAAATCCTTTTTTACCAAAATAATCTCTACCTAGTTTAATTTTAGAAGATTTAACTCCTCTTTGAGCACCAATTAAATTTTTCAATTTTTTAGACTCAGTTAATACTGATAATTTTTTTGAATCTCCTCTTGCACCTGTTCCAGCAAGTCCAAATCCTCCTCTATTTCCAGAACCTCTATGTTTTTTCTTGTGACCCCATCCATGAGAATTTGTTCCTCTCATTGTTTGAGATTTTTTTCTCTGTTTTTTAAGCATACTTTCAATAAATAAGAAATTATTTATAAATATTTAGTAATTATTCTAGATATGGTTGTAAAAACACAAGCATATTTGTTAGAAAAAAGAGAACTCTCACCTACGACAATGCACTTTATATTTAAATGTGAAGATGATTTTATGTATAAAGCGGGTCAATTTATAAATTTTATAATTGATAAACAAGATTCCACAAGACCGATGAGAAGAGCATATTCAATTTGTAGTGCGTATAATTCAACTCATCCACGAGAGTTTGAGTTATGTGTTAAACTTGAAGGAGAAGGAGAATTCACACCTCTTTTATTCAATTCTTCAATTAATGATTCGTTTAATGTAATGGGTCCTTTAGGTTTGTTTAAACTACACTCCAATACTCAAGAAGACGAGATTATTAGAGATCAAGTATTTATTGGAGCAGGTTCAGGAATTGCACCTTTAAGATCTTTTATTAGAGAACTTCTTATCAATCAAAACTTTACTCGCAATGTGACGTTACTTTTTGGAGCTAGAAGTGAGGAGGAAATATTATTCAAAGATGAGCTTGATAAATTGGAGCAAGAGTATTCAAATTTCAATTACATAATTACACTCTCGCGCCCAAGTGCTAATTGGGATGGTTTAACAGGCTATGTGCAAGATCATTTAACTGAAATAGGAAATATTTCTTCTTCTCAAATATATATATGTGGAAGAACGAAGATGGTTGATGGTGTTCATCACAAATTAGATGAGCTAGATATAGCAAAAGAACAACGACACCATGAAAAATTTGGTTAATTCTATTAATTGTTAAAACTACAATTAGTTAAAGCAATTAAAAAAATATTATTTATGTGTATATATTAAAAATAATTTCTAATATTAAAATTTATTCTCCAATAATTTCAAGTACTGCTTTTGTTAATTTCTCATCAAGTGATTTTTCATTTAATTTTGATATGAAGTATAATGATACTATGTGATCTTTAACATTAGTTTTATGACGAAGTGGTTTGTGTGTGTCACTCATTCCTCTTAAGTATTTATCTAAATCGAAAAATACTTCAGGCGTCATCCATCGAAGTGTCTCAGTATAATATCGAAGTGTATTTCTAGTCTCTTCAATCCCAACTCTTTTAATTAGATATTCTAGCCAACTCAAAATAATTACAAGTGCATTTGTATTATTTTTCAAAACAGTAAGTGGAACTGCATCAGCAGCTGCCTCTTCAATATTGAGTGTATCTAATTCAAGTAAACTTGAGGATATTTTCTTCTCTTCTTTTTGCTCAGGCGCAATAGCTATAATCTCAGGATTTGCTTCTCTTTGAGGGATTCTCATTTCTGAAGACTTAGTATTTTCCACGTTATCCTTGAGTTTAAATTCATCATCATCTCTTTGTAGTACAGTTCCATTTGAATTTGAATCTTCTTGAGGAATTTCAATTTCTAGTGGTTCATTATTATTTTCTTCAATAAGTTCTTCTTTTTTTTGTTCTTGTGAAACTTCAACTGAACCCACTTTTTTTGGCAAATCTTCTTGTGAGACAAATGGGTTGTATTGATTATTGATTAATTCATAAAGTGATAAAAATTGAGACATGTTGTTATCAAACTCTTTAATTTTAGAGTCGTTCTCTTTTGATTTTTTATCAAGCTCTTCAACTCGTGTTGTTAATGAGTTCACTGAGTTTTCAATTTTTTTAATATCAGTTACAAGTCCTGTAATTCTCTCATTAGATTCTTTCATCTCTTTGTGCATCTTCATCAATACTTCACTCACAGACTTCTTGTTTCCTCCTCCCACAGGTTTTAGACTAGCCTGTTGCTGGTTTGAAAAATTATTTTGCTGGTTTTGTGATTGTTCTTGTTTAGTACTCTCTTGTAACTTTTGCTCAGAAGAGTTTGAATCTTGGTTTTGTTGCACTTGATTATTATTATTATTATTATTATTATTTTGTGTATTTGCAACAGGCACAGATGATGTCTGTGTTTCTTTAGACTTAGCTTTGTTATTTTTCCCACCTAATAAAAATTGAATTATTCCTAATGCCATTTGTTAATTTATTCATTATTATATTTTATTTATAACTGTGTCACTACTTCATCATTTCTATTACTTATTGTAATCTACTCAGAGCTGAGTTGATTCTATCAATTCTTGTTTTAATGATCTCTTCTTCAAAATTATCAGAATCTTCTCTTTCACTACTAAATGTTGTTATAAACTTTTGAGTGTTTTGTTGGGAATTTGACTGCACAGGTAAGTTGATATGATCAATTGAAGAATTTAGTGAATTTTCAACTTCTGAGATTTGTTTAAACATTTGGTACTGTGATGAATACACTTCTTCTTGCATATTATCTATTTTTTGATGTATTGATTTTATCTCAAGTGATTGATTAGTGAGTTCGTGATTAATTGATTCAAGTTGTTCTAGAATTTGTCTAGATTGAGCATTTCGACTAGCAATCAAGTCTTGAGAAAGCCGCTCAAACGTTTGTCTTATTTTGGATAAAAATTCATCTTGTTGGGTGTGAAGTTTTTTAGTCACTAATGATTCAATATCATTAAATGCGTGCTTTCTCAGTAACGAGAGTTCATCACGAACATCTTGTAAAAATGTGAGAATCTCAATATTACTTGCTTGTGAATCATTGAGTTGGTTAAGTGATTTGAGATTTGAATAATTCAATGATGCGTAAGGCACATACTTTTCAAGCTCAGAGTTTAATTTTGAGAGTTCTTTTTTTATTGAATTTAATTCTACCATTTTTATTTTAATTACTTTTAACTTCACTAATCACTTTTGTCTGTGAAGATGAATCTTTAGGAGTACTTATATTCTCAGAGGTTTGAGGAGGAGTGGAAGGGATTTTAAGTTCTTCTTGATTTTTTTTCTCACCGCTCCAACTTGTAGGAATTGTTTTTTCATAATTTGTGATTGTTAAATTTTGAGAATTTTTCATTTCTTTACTTAGTTTTTTTAACTCATCTTGCAGAGAACTAACTTTAGTATTAATCTCACTAATCTCATCTGCAATTGCTAAGAGTTTATCTGTGCCCTCTTCTCCACCCTCAGTTTCAATAGACTCGTCTGTGTCTTTAGATTTTTCATATTCTTTTGCTTGCAAAAAAACATCAAGTAATCGTTGCATTGTTGTGTGAATTTCTTCTAAATATCTGGCTTGGTCTTCTTCTCTTTTTTTATTGTTGAGCGATTCAATAAGTATACTTTGTTTTAACTTCAATGATTCAAATTCTTTGATTAAATCAATGTCTTCACTTAAATGTTTTGACGTACTAACCATACTAGCACTTAAAAATTAAATTAAATAAATGTTAGTAACTCCTCACGAATTGAGAAAACCAGAGCATTGAGAATTTTGTGATTGTGTGAGAAGATGGAATGATATTTCAAACTTATTTTGAGAGTTTTCTTTTTCATGTTTGTGCTCAATTTTGAAAATAAGTCGTTGAACTTCATCATTATTATTAGAGTTTATAATTTCAAGCGATGAGTCTTGAATATTTCTATATTGATTTATATCTTCTATATTATCTTTTGTAGATATTCTTTGTTGAATTGAAGATGATGTAATAGAGTTACAAATAAAGCATGCTGATTGTGTGTTTAAACGTGATAAGAACGTATCTTGATTACTTAAAACTTGGGCTTTTGTGTTACATATTTCAATCTCTTTTAAGAGTTGTTCCTGGTTTTGAATAGAAATGTTGTTACTTTGACATTTTTGATTAATTAGACCTTGAATAGTTTGCTCATTTTGATTCACCCCAAATTGATCGAGTCTAGACAATAGCGAAATACAATCTTGATTATCAAAATATTTATCACTTGATTGCATCGTCGTGAAGAAAAACATTAAAAATATGATAATGATTATTGCTCCTAAGATCAATACTGCTAAAAAATCAAAACTTAGTGCTTTTTTTTCATTATATTTAAAATTAGTTTTTATGTTCATTATTAATTTGTGATAATTGTATTAATTTAATAAAAAAAATTATTTATTCTTCGCTCATCTCTTTCCATGCAACTTCAAAAAGTTGCTGAAGTGCTTGAGCAAAAAATGGTGTGTTAACCCATACTCCTATATCATATGCTGGATAGATATCTTTGTCATGTAGTGTCATGAAGAGAACTTCTTCTCCATCAATTACACAAAATCGCGCTTCAATTTCATCAGTAAAGCGAATCTGGGCAACATCTTTTAATTCTTCTTTAATTTTTACTGCTTTATCAGTTTTAGGAGTGGCCATTTTAATTGAAACTCCTCTCTCAACTAATACTTCAAATACTCCTCGAAGTGCTTCAACCTTTCGTAAAAAACCAGTTGATGTTGTCATTAAAATAACTTCATCTTCTGCATTTTTAACCATTGCTTCCAAATGGTTGTATAAGTTATATCTACCTTTCAATGCTCCCGATAAATCACTAGGTTCAACAAGTTGAATTCCTTGCTCGTGAAGTTGCTCTAGATCTTGTAAAACTTCGCTATCTCTTAGTGATTCGAGTTTTCCAATTTTTTCTTCTGATTTTTCAGCAACTCTTTTCTTAACTCTATCAATAACATCTTTTGGAGAAATTGCAATATATTTGATAGGTTTTCCAAGTTTTACCATTACAAATCCTTTTTTTTCTAGTGATTCTAATACATCGTATGTTCTAGATCTAGGGACAATTGCAAGGTCACTTAACTCGCCAGCAGTTGCAACTTTTCGTGATAATAAAGCAGTCCAAATTTTAACTTCATATAAATTTAAACTGAAATACTGTCGTAGCATGTTTAGGAATTCTTCTTTAACAATCATTTTTATTTATTTTAATACAACCATATTTATAAAGTTTCTTTGGTCAAGCCTAATTCAATTTAAATTATCAACTCAACAACGAATACTTTATGTAACTTGGTTATGATAGTAATTTTATTATAGAACTCATTTATAAATATTTGTATTCTAAAATCCGAAAATTATCCATAAAAAGAGAAATTACTTTTTTTCATCGTTATTTTATGATATGTTACGTTCAACTCAGCTTGCATTGCGGAGATAGTTAGAGCGAGAAATACTAAAAAAACAAGGAGAATATATGCACCCAGAAAATATGCAAACATACCAAAACTACCTAATAAAATTCCTGCAAACCACACAATTGGTCTGCTTTTAGTAACATATGAAAAAGAAACACACAACTCCATAATATATTTGAGTGCGAGAATATAAATTAGAATATATACAGTCACTTCTATAAGTGTAAAAACAAAATTTTCATTAATTATTTGCTTAGTGAATGTCATTAAAAAAAACCAAATGAATGGAAATACGACAAGTAGTATTGCTCCTCGTGTAGAATTAGGAGCATCATCATCTAATCGTTCTAAATCCTTGTTTAATGAGTATATCCACGCAAAAATGTATAATCCTAATGATACTATAATAAGACCTAAAATGAAGGCTGGGTTTTTTTCTTCAAAATTATAAAAAAACTCATGCAGTTCTCTAGAATTGAATTTGGGATTCATGTATAAATATAATTCTAGGGAGTATTTTTAAGAATTTATGCTACTACTTATAAAAAAGAGTTTAACATTTAGATGAATTTGTTTTTGTTGTGCTAAACTATTATTAAGGGTTAATTGGATGTGTATTCAACATATGAACATTTTCCACAATGGTATCGACTAGGGTTATTATATTTACCAAGATATACACCTTTTCCGCATTTAGGGCATTCTTTTCTTCCTTCTTTAATCATATTCCATTTTTGAGATGGTTTTGATGATGCTTTTTTTTCTTTAGATTTTCCCATTTTTATTCAAGTTCCTCGCTCAATTCGTTACTATACTTACCAGCTTTTACATCTGCAATAAATACTTTTGGTTTTTTACCATCAATTTTAACACCAAGAGAGTAACACGTTCCTGCAATTTCTCTCACTGCTGCTGATTGTGTATTTGCAAGTAGAGAATCTTGTTTCATACGAGCAACTTTTTTGATTTGATCAACTGACATATCAGCCACGTATGTTTGAGATGGAGTTGCAGAACCTGATTTAATTCCAAGTTCTGATTTAATTAGTTGTGATGCAGGAGGAGTTCCAATTTTAATTGTATACTCTTTTGTTTTTGTATCAACTGTTACTTTAACAGGAACTTTCATCCCTTTAAAGTCTGCTGTTTTGCTATTAATATCTGCAACAACTTGTCCAATATTTACTTTCATAGGTCCAAGGGCTGGACCTAGAGGAGGAGCTGCAGTTGCTTTTCCACCTTCTATTAATACATCTATAGTTTCTTTTGTCATTTTTCTTTTTACCCACTATTTTTCAGGGTAAGTTTGAGTTCACTCATATTCTTATAATAAAGCGACCTTTCAATAATTGTTAACCAATTCTATTGATTAAAGGTTAATGAGTATAATTTTCTAATAGTATTAGAAATTACACTAACCTCACTAATCTAATTGAGTTTATAAATGTTTATTTTCTAAATCTCTATTCAAAAAAATGAGTCATAAATAGAATTTTAAATGTAGTATCCTTTTAAGTATATACATTAGTTAATAATTTAACTAAGTTTGAAATGATACTTTGAAAGGGTTTAGATGCAAAATTTCTTTGTATGATGAAGATAAAAATAAAAATAAAAAAATGAGAGCACTCATGATTTTTAAGGAACATTGAGACATTGTAAATCTAATTTAATTGAAAAATAAACTTAGAATGATTTTCTCCTAAAAATTTTATTAATTAAAAATTTTAATTCAATAAATTTGAGGAATAAAAAAATTGCATAAGCAATTTTCATTCTCAAATTATACCAAAATACACTCAACACCATTTCTTTTTTCTTCAAAAATTGATTCTTTAAATGTAAATTTCGAAAAAAAAGAATTTGATTATTCTCTACATCTATTAAAATATTTAATTTATGAAATGGATTTTTAGGTTTTCAAATGATTTAGTTATTTTTAATGTTTTATATAATACGAAGATTTAGACTCAGAATTAATCCCTGATATATCAATTGCTACGATTTTAGAATTTAAATTTAAAAGAGTTTTTTCAATAAATTTTCTAAGAAAGTTAAGTGAGAAGTATTTGAACCAATGATGAAGAGTTGAACGAGTTGGATTCTTTTTGAGTTGTGACCAACTTTTCCATTTAGTCTCTCTAGATTCACTGCAAAAATCTCGAAGAGATTTTTTAAAGCGAATGAAAAGGAGCACCATATAAACTTGTTGATAATTGGTATATAATTTACAACCTCGCTTAAAATTGTGGCTGTTTAACTTTAAAGAGAAGCAAATTCTTATAATTTACCTATGAAAATTATTATTAAACTGGTAGAAGTAGTTCATAAAAAATAACTAATTTACCTATTTTTAAATTAATTTCACTCATAAAGTTTAGTTAAATAAATTTTCGAACAGAGCCTATTCTTTTAAAATTAACACTTTATATCTATAAACCTAATTATAGCATTTAAAATAATAACTTGAAAATAATCAATATTAAATTGATTATTCTGCTACTTTAGATTCTTTTTCTTCTAAGTCTAGAAATGTTACATCAACAGCTTGTTTCCCCCTTTGAGTTTCTTGTGGCTCAAAATCAACTCTTTGCTCATCTGCTTCTTTAATATTTCCTTGATTTTCAGGGAGTTGTGTGTAGTGAACGAAATATTCGTCTCCACTTTCTTCTTCTTTAATGAATCCATATCCCTTCTCTGTGTTGTACCATTTAAATGTTCCTTTCATTTTTAATTAATATTTAAGAATAACAACTATGAATTTGATATTACTATTAAAACATACTATCTATAATCTTTATGTACTCTTAAATAATTAATATTAAGGCCTAGTGATTAATAAAGTTATGTGTTATTTGAGAAGTTATTATTATTAAATATAGTTACTTTTTTGAATAGGAGTTGGTAAATACGAATTGTCTAAGTCTTCCAGAGGAGGTATTAAAATTCCTATCAGGTTAAGTACTCAACTATCTCTATTTGAGTTGGAGAAAAATAACATTGAGAAGGAACTTCTAGTTTGTAATATAAAAAAGTACCCACTTCCACCTATGCTCTTGAAAGATTTGTTCCATTGCCTCATTTGTATTTATTCCATTAATTCCAAATTTATTACTTGCAATGAAAAATTTCTCATCTTTAAAATCAAATATTTAAGAGTAAATATCAATTTTTTAATCACTCTTATTTCTTTTAACAATTGAATAACAATAAGGAGAAGTTCTTAATTTTATAAAAAAATTAAAACTTTTTATAAGTAATCTTGGTTTTTTGATCAATAAATAATGTAGTTTTGTTTTTGAATCTTTAATTAGTCTAAAATTATTTTTACTATTTTTATCAATTCTTTTAACTAAACTCATATTGTAATATAAATATTATTGTTTAGTAGTTTTTGTAGTCGGGTAGCATATGTAACTTGACTACACACTCACTTAATAAATTGAAAAAAACTCAATTGTAAAATATCTATCATAGTTTTATATATCTTTTATATTATATATAATATGAAACAAACTAAATTTTATCAAAGTGAAAATGAGACTTCAACAAAAGAATTGAATTTGAAACTGTCTTCTTATTTATTTGAAGAACCTCAAAGTTATTCTAAATCATCTAAGTATACAAATATGCAAGAATTAATTTGAGAAGCTATAAGTGATAAATTGTTTAATTCAAAGTTCAAGAGGAGCATATTGAGAAGATTCTCTCAAGCACTGATTACCAAGAAACAATTGGACATAAAAAAAAGTCTAGAGCCACTCCATCAACTTCAACAGTATGCAAATGAATAAAAAAGAGTTTGAATTCACAAAAAACTTTGATTTAAAAAAATCAAAGGGAAAGAAGCACAAAATGTTATTATTAAAATTAATAAAATAATCAGTTGTGAGAATATTAATCATTATAAAACCTTTAACACAAAGTTAAATTTCTCAAGCGAAGTTCATGTTAATTCTTCTTATGTTATTTCATTTTAAGATAAAAATAAAAAAATTATTTTTGTAGGTTACGAACATTATGACAAAATATATAAGAAATAATTCAAGTTTGCAGAGCAAAATTATAAAAAATTTATTTTCTTCCAAATGCAAACCAGGAGAAGAAATCATCTTCCTCTTTTTCATCTTCTAATTTTTTCTCTCGAATTTCTTTTGATCGCTCTTGTGCAACTTCTTTTCCTTTTGAAATTGGAACGCTCTTCCACGAATCTTTTAAATAATTACAATCACGAATAATTGAAGAATTCAACTGTTTAAACGCAGGAGTTGTAAGTGTACTAGCGTATGTTTTTGAGAGTCTCTTTTCTTCATCACCAATGAACTTTTGAATTCTCTTTTTCACTTGCTTTAGTTCATCTTGAAACTCTGATTTTGTTGTTGCTTGTTGATTTGCACTGTAAAAGTGAGTAAGTAATTCAATATAAGATTTCTCATACACCTCTCTAAATTCTAAGATGAATTGTTTATATTCTTCAAATTCATCAACACTTAGTGTTGTATTTTTAATCTCTTGTACTTTTTGCTCAAACTCTCTAAATTCAACATACTTCTCTAGTTGTGTTCTAAGTTGCTCTAATTCTTCATGTACTTGGCTTTGTGTTTGCTCAATTACTTCTTGAGAAATTGTTTGAGTCGTTGTTGTCATCTCTTCTTGAAGTGAGTTGAATGTTGAATCAACACGCTCTTCTAATTGAGTAATCTCTTCTTGAAGTGATTGAATGTTTGATAGATCTTCAATTTCTATTTGTTGATTATCAACTCTTCCTCTCAACTCATCTACAGTTTTAATGACTTCTTCAAGTGCTGAGGAGTCAAACTCGACTGAATTTTGAATTGTCTCAATATGACTCTCAACTCGCTCTTCAACACTCTTCTCAATTGTATTTGTCACTTCTTCACGAATCTCCTCTCTAAACTCTGTATTTGACTGCTCTGATTGTTCAAGTGAATTATACTGCTCAGCTAACTCTTCTAATTGTTTTTGAACTGAGTTGAGTTGAGTTGTAATTTCATCTTTACTCATAATTTTTTGATCAAGTACTGAGACTTCGTGTTGCATTTCTTCTCTCATCTCACTTGAGACTTCTTCAACTGAGTGTGTAACACTCTCAATTCTCTCTTGTAGCTCTTGAATTGTTTGTGATAATTCTTCAACCTCTTCTTTTTGTGCGTACTCCTCACTATCAAAGTTTTGAACTTCATCACTATCAACTTTTTTAGCGTCAAGTTCTTGCACTCTCTGCTCAATTGCTTCAAGTTGAGATGTCAATTCTTTGAGTTGTTTTTGCAAAGCTTCTTCATCAACTTCTTGAGGAATTTCAAGTGCGTTGAGTTGTTCTTGTAACTCGCTCACTTGCTCTTGAAGAGGTTGAATACTCGCATTCACACTCTCTTGTTGCTCTTCAATTACTTCACTCACGTGAGTTTCAACTGTTGAGTCTACTCGTTCTTGTATTGATGAGTCTACTTGTTCAATTTGTTCTTGTAATTGTGTAATTTGTTCATTAAAAGAGTTGATTTGTTCTTGAGTTTTTCTCACTTCTTCAACCATTTCATCATCTTGCTCTGATTCATTTTGTTCAATTTGTGTAGATAATTCCTCTGTTTTCTCTTGAATTGTATTAATAAGTTCTTGTAATTCTTCAATTTTCTCAGAGTACTCTTCAACTTCTTCACTGAGTTGAGACTGTGTGACAAATTCTTCAGTATCGAAATCTTGAACTTCATCACTATCAACTTTTCTCTCATCCATTGACTCAACATCTGTTGAAAGGGTTGTGATTTTCTCTTGGAGTTCTTCAATTGTGTCTTGAAGTGTTGTCACTGATTCTGCTGAAGCGAATAATTCTTCATTAATGTAGGGAATTTCAATTGAGTTGAATTGCTCTTGAAGACCCCTGAATTCTTCTTTAAGTGATTGCATTTGCTCTTCAATATCTCCTTTTTGCTCTTCAATTGTCTCACTCACTTGAGTCTCAACAGTTGTTGTAATTTTCTCCTCAACACTCAAATCTAATTGTTCAAATTTCTCTTTAATCTCATCAAATTCAACTCGCTGCGCTTTATCTGCATCAAGTAAAGAGATATTTGTATCATTTTGCTCAACTCGCTCATATAATTCACTAATTTGTTCTTCATATGTTTGAATTTGTGTACGAAGTGCTTCAATTTGTTGGGTTATATCTTCTTGCGCTTTTTTCAATGTTTCAATTTCTTTATCATCTTGCTCTGATTCTTGAGAAGTATTCTCTTCAACTCGAGTTGATAATTGCTCAGTTGTTTGATGTAATGTATCAATGAGTTCTTGTAATTCTTCAATTTTCTCAGAGTACTCTTCAACTTCTTCACTGAGTTGAGATTGTGTTACATACTCATCAGTATCGAAATCTTGAACTTCATCATTATCAACTTTTCTCTCATCCATTGACTCAACATCTGTTGAGAGTGTTGTGATTTTCTCTTTGAGTGAATCAATTTCTTCTTGGAGCTCACTTAAAGATTGTGTTGATGCGAATAATTCTTCATTAATGTGGGGGATTTCAATTGAGTTGAATTGCTCTTGAAGTGATTGTACATCTTCATGAGTTGCAAATTGTTCTTTTAATTCATCAAATTGTTTATTTGAATTTTCTTCACTTTGACTCATCTGCTCAACTCGCTCATCTAACTCACTAATTTGATTAATAATATCTTCAAGTTGGGTTTCAAGTGATTGAATGGACTCTTGCAATCTAGAGGTATCTTCTTGAGATTGTAGCTCTTCAATTTTCTCGCTCACTGTTTCAACTCGCTCATATAACTCTTCTCTACTTTCTTGAATTTGTTGTGTAACAATTTCTTGTGAAACAACAGGTTCTGTATGCTCTAACTCTTCAAGTTTCTCTTGCACTGAATTGAGAGATGTTTGAAGTGAAATAATTTGATCAGCCATTTCATCAACTGTTTCAATATT
The DNA here is from genome assembly GCA_964621065.1 of uncultured Methanosarcinales archaeon. Taxonomy (GTDB): domain Archaea; phylum Nanobdellota; class Nanobdellia; order Woesearchaeales; family UBA583; genus UBA583. Next base: position 115,787 of record CAZULG010000002.1, read on the forward strand.
TGCTTTTGCAGAATCAACTGCTGAGAGGTCTGAATCAAGTGTTTCAATATCTGTGTCTAAACTCTCAACTTTTGAGCGTACTTCTTCAAATTGTGAACTCAACTCATCCACTTGCTCATTGAGCTGAGAAACTACTTCTTGTGTTGCATATTCATCTCTATTTTCTTCTTGAGTTTGATTATTTAATTGTACTTCTTTTAATTGTTCAATTTCGCTACGCAAATTCTCAATACTCTTTTCAAATTCTTGAAGCTGACTCATTTGAGATTGTATTTCTTGAGTTGTCTCATTATTTGTCTTTGCAGAATCAACTGCTGAGAGGTCTGAATCAAGTGTTTCAATGTCTTTGTCTAAACTCTCAATTTTAGACTGGAGTTCTTCAATAATATTTTGAGTTGCATATGAGTTTTCAATTGCTTCAACACGCACAGATAACTCTGTAATGTCTTCATCAAGTCCTTCTTTGAGTGCAGATTTCTCAGTTGCATCTTGACTCAGTGTTGTTAGCTCATCTTTTAACTCGCTCAATGATTGCTCTACTTGAGAAATTGTAGTATTTACTTCTTCAACGCGTGAATTTAAATCATCTTTTGAAACAAAAGATTCTGTGTCAATATCTGAGACTGTGTTAATAACTTCTTCAAAAGAATCTTGAACTTGTTGAATTTTTTCTTCAACTTCTTCTTTTGTTGCTAAGCTTTGAGAATCAAATTCTTCTCGTAAATATTCAAAATCTTGAACAATCTCTTCCATTCGAGTTGTAAGTACTTCTACTTGGTTTTGAAGTGGCTCAATATCAATATCAGCTTGCTCTTGAATTTGTGGTATCTCAATTGCATTTACTTGTTCTTGTAACTCTTTGAGTTGAGTTGTAAATGCTTCAACATTTGGAATAAGTTTATCTTCAACTTCTTGTTCTAAAAATGAATCTAAGAGTTCAATTTTCTCACTGTTCTCATCAATTTTTGTCTCAATTGAGGTAACATCTGGAATTTCAATTTCATTAAACTGTACTTGAAGTGTTTGAATTTGAGAATCTTGTGAATCAATACGCTCAACAATAGGTTCAATTTCATCACTCAAATCAGTTTTTGTAACAAATTCATCTCGCGTAGATAATTGTTGAGCAGAATCAACTAACTGATTAATTTGTTCTTCAATTCCTGATAATTGTTCTTCTCCAACTTTTTGCTGAATTTGAGCGTCCATAACTTCAATTTGTGATTGTATCTGCTCAATAATTGAGATAATTTTTTCATCAGATTGGCCTGTTGCCAAGTTTTCGTATGCTTCTTTGAGCATTTCAACTTGTTGTTGTACAATTCCAACTTGATTTGCACTATATTCGTGAACATACGTTTTGAACTCTTTGAGTTTTGAGAGAATTTGAGATATTTTAGAACTATATTCATCAGTATGTACATATTGAACACTAAACTCTTCTTGAAGAGAGGATCTAAGTTCTTGCTCAACTTCATCTCTAATTTCTTGTTTTATCTCTTCTTTAATATTTTGAAGTATTGTTCCTTTAATTTCTTCAATTGCTAATTTTTCTTTTGATAAAAACTCATTTCGAATTGTGGTAAATTGAGACATAATCTCTCGAGCAACGTCTAATTTTTGAGAATCAATTTCATTTTGCACATTCGAAAGTTGTGTATAAATGTGTTGAGATTGAGAATGAATATATTCTTTAATTGAATCAAATGAGGGAGTGTTTGAAGAATAATTAGATAATAATTCAATTTTTTGTTTTAACTCTAACAATTCTTTTGAATGTTCAAATACATTTGCATCAACTGAGTCAAGTTGCTCTTGTAGTTGTAATAGCAACTCATCTTTACTCTTAGTACCTTCTTCTAGAGAATTTAGAGTTGCAAAAATATCGTTAATATTTCTATTTTGAATAACTTGTTCTTGCTCTAACGATTCAACATCTGATTTAACTTTATCAAACGCTCGTTGTGCCCTATCTTCAATAGTATCTACAAATTCAGGAGTTTTTAGTGTTTTCATTATCTATATTAGTATCTCAATATTTATAAATATATTGTTTTTTATTACTCTAAAGTGACACGCTTGAATAAACTTTAATAAGCACATAGATATTAGGAGTGTATATCAATTTATATACAGGATTTATAAGTGTGTTTATGTTAACACTAATATACTATGAAACACTACGCAATACCTCCGTTTAAAGAATTATTAGAACATTACCCTCAAATTGTTGAGCAACTTGAATCTCAAGGATTTAAAAAACCAACTCCTATTCAACATAGAGCGTTTGAATATGCACTACAAAAACAAGATTTACTCATTCAAGCTCCAACTGGGAGTGGAAAAACTCTTATTTATGCACTTAAAATACTCATTGAAATATTATTTAATAATGAACTTATAAATCAATCAAATAATGATAAATCTGAGCATCATTCTCCAACTCATCTCATTATTGCACCAAATACAGTGCTCGTTGAGCAGATTTTTCAGATGATTATGCAAGTTATTCCTCCTCAATTTTCATTAAACATAATTACACTTAAGAAAAAAAAAGTGAATATTGATGAAGTTGATTGTTTAATTTCAACTCCTAAAGTCCTCAAAGAACAACTTGAAACATTCCCTCAACTTCTTGATAATGTACAATGTTTGATTTTAGATGAAGCAGATATTTTACTCACTAAAGATTTCTTAACACATCTTGAGAGTATTATTGAACACTTGCCCGAGAATAGACAAGATTTATTATTTTCAGCAACATATACAAAGGAGATGAATCAAGTTGCTAAAGAATATTTGCACGAGCCAAAAGTAATTGAATTGCCTTCATTAGTTGAAAAATCTCAAATCTCACAACTCATTTATATTGTTGAGAATAATGAAAAACTCTCACTACTATATCATACACTTCAACATTTAAAATTTGGATTATTACTTATCTTTGTCAATCGAAGAGAACATATTAAACAAGTTGAAGAAGTTGTAAAATCATGTGGGTTTGAATTTAAATCAATTAGTTCTCAAAAAAGTGAGTTTGAGCGAACACGAATTTTACAAGAATTTAAAGAGCAAAAATTTGATATTTTAATTGCAACAGATTTAATTTCACGAGGAATTGATGTTCCCCAAATCTCACACATAATTAATTATTCCATTCCACAAGATCATACAAAATATGTACACAGAATTGGAAGAGCAACAAGACATACCAATAAAGGGGAAGTGATTAATTTTATTTCAAAAGAAGATGTAGAAAAATTTAAGCAAGTGTTACAGTCATATAAAATTGATTATAAAACAAAACAAACGCCCCAACTACAAGAACTTCCAAAATCAATACTTAAAAAGATTGAAGGAAAAGTGCAGCATAAGAAGAAATAATTCTATTTGAATATATCCTCTATTTCTTTTGAATTTGCTGAATTATTTATTATTGGAATAATTCATTGTACGCTGTTTTTGATTTGTTGAGATTATTTCGTTTTTTTATGAAAGATAACTCATTTATTGTAGTTTCTATAAGAAGAGCTACTTAGTTTTTTGAAGAATATGTTCCTCTATTTTTACAAAATACCTCATTTTTCAATTTATTGAGAATTATTCCTAATTTAATTTTTGCCTTTTTAGTAGTAGATGTGATGAGTGGAAAATATCAGTATTTGAATTTATTATTGGATTCATTAATATTGATACCAATTTTAAGTATTATTGACATACTGTTGTGGAAAATTGGGTTAAAGAGATATGAGGTATTTGCCTAAAGAATGAATATAGAGAGTGCCTTTAGCTTTTAGCTAAATAATATACAAATTCTTTTAAACACCAATCTTCTTCTCATTAAGTATGAATGAACAACTCAAAGATGCTATTTACCACGCTGCTCTAGAAAATGCAGTACTCTTTAAAGGTCAAGCGAATCCAAAAGCACTCATTGGAAAAATTGTCCCAAAATTTCCAGAGATGAAAAGTGATATGAAAACACTTATGCAAGAAATTAATCAAGGAGTTGAAGAAGTCAATGCACTCGGGTTTGAAAAGCAGCAAGAACTACTTCTAAACAATAATCCTAACTTTTTTGAACAAAAAGAGGAGAAAAACAAAAAAGTATCAAAGCTTCCAGATGTTCCACAAGTACTTCAAGGAAAACCATTAATTACAAGATTTCCTCCTGCCCCAAGTGGACATCTACATTTAGGTCATTTATTTGGACTTGTCTATAATTACACGTATGCTAAAGAGAGTGGAGGAGAGATGATATTGCGAATTGAAGATACTAACCCTGAAAATATTTCAATTGATAATTATAATGCGCTAATTGAAGATGCTCAGTGGCTCACAGATAATTCAATTAAAACTATATACTATCAATCAGATAGAGTTGAGTTATACTATAAGTACTTAAAACAATTAATTGAACAAGGAGATGCGTATGTGTGTGAGCAAGATGCAGAAGTCTTTAGAGAATTAGTAAATTCAAAGCAGACAAATACGTGTCGAGAATTACCTATTCAAACTCATCTTCAAAGATTTGAGAAAATGAAGAATAGAGAATACGAGGAAGGAGGGGCAGTAATTCGAATAAAGACCAATTTGGAGCATAAAAATCCTGCAATGAGAGATTTTGCACTTGCGCGAGTGAAATATGGGAACCATGCACGAGTTGGAGAAAAATACGCGCTGTGGCCAATGTATAATTTATGCTGCGCAATTGATGATGCTCTAATGCAGGTTTCATATATAGTGAGAGGAAAGGATTTAGAAATTGGAGCGCAGAGACAAGATATTATTAAAGATAAACTACAGCTCAAAAAAGCTCCTTACTTCCACTATGGCCGAATGAAATTTACAGATTTAGAACTCTCAAAAACAAAAATATCTGAGCAAATAAAAACAGGTGTCTATGATAATTGGGAAGATGTAAGACTTCCTACAATTAATGCATTTAGAAAAAAAGGATTCAAAGCGCAAGCATTTCAAAAATTATTAATTGAGATGGGAATGTCAAAGAGAGATTCAAGTATTGCAAGTAGTGAGTATATGAAATCACTTGAATTTTTCAATAAAGAATTAATTGAACCAACTGCAAAGCGAGCATTTTGTGTATTTGATCCAAAAAAAATTGATATTATCAATATTGATGAGATGGGTTTTACATCTATTCAAGTTCCTGTTCATCCTGCTAATGAGAGTATGGGAAAGCGAGAGATTCCTATTGAGAATTCACTTATTGTTGAGAAGAGAGATTGTACTCAATTACAACAAGGAGATCTTATTCGTTTAATGCATTGTGCAAATTTTGAAGTTATCTCAAACTCAAATGATGTGTTAGAATTAAAGTTCTTATCACAAGCATACTCAAAAGAGTTGAAATTAAAGACAAATATTCACTTTGTTAATTCTAAGTATTGTGAGAATATTTTAATGATAAATCATCAAAATGAAAAAGAAAAGGGAGTGTGTGAAAAATTAGAATATGATTTAAAATTTGAAGATTACCTACAATTTGAGCGATTTGGATATGTTAAATTTGAAAAAGAAGAAGATGACAAGAAATTATTCTATTTCACACAAGAATAAGTTTCCTTTATTTTCCTACGTAAATTTTATAAATTGAATTCTTTATAGTATATATAAGATAAAAAATGGTATTCTCTAGATTTACTCAGGCCCTTAATTCAAATGATGAAAAGTATGAAATTTTAATGCATAAATACTCAGCATTAAAATCTCAACATAAACAATTACAAAAAAATGTCGAGAGGGAGAAAGAAGAGCATGAATTTAAAACAGGGAAAAAATTTGCAACTGAGTTAATGAATGTGTATGAGACATATGAGAGAGCAAAAGAGCAGAGTTTTAAGGTGAATGCTACAAGTAATGAGTTACAACGATTTATGATTGAATTTAATGCAGTTGGGAAACAAATTGATAAAGCAATGAAGCAAAACGGAATTGAAGTGTATGACGCTCAGGAGAGATTTTATGATACAGAGTTACATGAACTGGGAAGTTACCAAAGTGCTAATGGGATGCAAAAGGGAATCATATTAAAAACAACACGAAAGGGATGTAAATTTAGAAATCAACTGGTGAAAAAGCCCCGAGTTGTTGTCACAAATTAACTTATTTTTATTAATACTTTAGAATTTTAAGCAATTTGTAACTAATAGTCACAACAATCTTTTTTAATAAAGATACTCTGAAAAAGAGTATGGTAAAATTCACTAAAGCATTTAAAGATACATTTAATCGCGTAAAAGAGCGAGTTACAAACTCATCAAAGAAAAAAGATACAAAATATGGAACTCAAGAAGTTCATCATTCAACAAAAGAAACTTCCTCTCATACACAAGAGCGAATGGCTACAATTTCACATGAGATAAAAACACAAGTCGCTAAATCTAATCAATCAAAGAGTAATTCAAGACAATTAAATGAGTCTAAGAGCAAATTACCTTCTTCAACCAAACAAGAACTCACAGGGTCTAAAAGTAGCACAAAATCCAAATCTTCAGCACCATCCTCAACAACTAAGAAAACTACTCCTAAACAAACGTTGGCAAAATCTTCTTCAAAGAGCATAAAACCAAAACAAAGTGAAATCATAAATTATCCAAGTGGGAAAATAGTAAATTCTCAAGTACTTAGTGATGTAGAAAAAGGATATCTAGAACTCGCAGGCTTTAAAAATTATAAAGATGCATTTGTTGGATTGAGTACTTCAACAAAACGCTCATCAGTTGCAAAACAAGTTGCAGCTCAAACAACAATACTCTCAACAATTTTGAAAAAATTAGAATTATTACAAATAAAGGGAGTTGGAGAAAATGTAGCATACGCGCTTTCCCAAGTAGGAGCAGGTTCATTGCAAAAATTATCAAAAGCTGATAGTACAAAACTTTCAAAAAAACTTCAATCATTTTCCAAAGCACATGATGATGTAGATTTGAAGGTTTCTGAAAAACAATTGAGTAAGTATATTAAAGAAGCAGAGTCAACTCCAAGTGTTTTTTAATTTTTTAAAACATATTTAATGTTACTGTATTAGATTTTTAATGTAATATCAATTCATTTTTCCCTTTAGAGGTATAACAAATTTATAAATAAATGATTAGTGTGTGAATTATATCATGGTAATGGTAGGAGATCAAAATTTTTTGTTTTTTGTAATGTTTTGGACAATTATAGCAATGATGCTTGTCTTAATATATTCATTGAAACAAATCATAGTTACTCAAAAGTATATGCAAAATATTGATAGAAACATCGAGAAAATGGTTCAAAAGACTCTTGCAGAAGAGGATAGAATTCTACATGATTTAGAAGATATTGAAGATAGTATGAATAAAAAAAAGAAATCATCTAGTAAAAAATCAAGTAGTAATTCAAAAAAATAATTCTAATTTTTTAATAATATAAATTTATATTTATTTAAACAAAAATAAATTCATTTTAATTGTAGTTATTTATTGTGCATTATTTTTCAAATTTTTCATATTCTAGTTTTATTTATATACTCAAATAAATTATACAATATATGGATTCAAAAAACAAGACGTATGATTGTATTATTATCGGAGGAGGATGCGCTGGGTATCCAGCTGCAGTATATGCTGCTCGTTTTAATATGAATACCTTGCTCATTGCAAAAGAGCAAGGAGGGTTAATTACAACAACACATTTAGTTGAAAATTATCCTGGATTCATATCTCTGAGTGGACCTGAGCTTGCAGACAAATTAAAAGGGCACGTTGTTGCAAATAATGTACCTATGGTTGATGATATTGTCACATCAGTTGAAAAAGATGATGAGAGTAAACTATTTACAATAACAACTGGAATTAGTGAACAAGTATATACTGCTAAAACAGTTATTTTAGCCACAGGAACTCAACATAAACACTTGGGAGTCGATGGAGAGTGGGAGTATCAATCAAAAGGGGTCTCATATTGTGCTACATGTGATGGTCCATTTTTTAAGAAAAAAACAGTTGCAATTGTTGGAGGGGGAGATACTGCTGCAAAAGAAGCAATGGTTTTGGCTCAAACATGTGAGAGAGTGTATATGTTCGTAAGGTCAACTCTCAAAGCTGAACCAATTAATGCTGATAGAATTAAAAAAATTAATAATATTGAAATTATTGAAGGAGTGAATGTGACAAAAATTAATGGAGAGAAGAAGGTGACAAGTGTTGAATTAGACAAGGAAGTTAATGGCTCAAACATTGTAGAACTCTCAGGAGTATTTATCGCAATAGGAATGAATCCTCATAACGAACTTGCAAAACAATTAGGAGTTGAATTGAATACTAAAGGAGAAGTCATTATTAATCGAGTCTCACAGACGAATGTTGAAGGTGTACTCGCAGCTGGCGATTTAACAAACGCTGAGTGGAAACAGGGAATAATTGCAGCAGCAGAAGGAAGCGTTGCAGCGTATTCAGCGTTTGAGTATTTGCAAAATTTAGAAGATAATTCATGAGATAATAAATAAAGAGCTTGAGCGCAGCGAAACTCTTTTCACAAGGCACCGGAAGTGAAACTTCTGGCTGTGGGAGCAAGGAATAATTGCAGCAGCAGAAGGAAGCGTTGCAGCGTATTCAGCGTTCGAGTATTTGCAAAATTTAGAAGATAATTCATGAGATAATAAATAAAGAGCTTGAGCATAGCGAAACTCTTCTCGCAGGTGTTAGGAATGAAATCATCAGCTTTGCAGAGATTCAAGACGAATGAAATGAGTGTCTTAAACTCCTTATTTAGTGTGTTTTGCAGAAGCATGAAGATAAATAATTTTTTTGTTCTTTATGTAGGAATTATGATTATTTTTCTGTTCTTATCTTATTATAAGTAAAGTGACCTAAACTCAATAACAAGTAAATTATTATAGTTGGTAATATTATCTTTAATATTATACTCTTTGAGGATTCAATGTAATATTCATCTGAAGAGCAGACATAGTTACAAGACAGAAGAATAGAAGTTGAAGGCTTGTAATTATCAGAGTCAGATGTGTTTGAATTTGAATTGTTTACTTCACAAATAGGTGGAAGTATCTCAGGGCAAGGAATGGCTGACAAAAAAATATAATAATATATAACCATGACTAAAATAGAAATAATGATTTTAAATTTAGTTGGTCCTAGACAATCTTTCAAACTCATATATGATTTCACAATTCAAACTATTTAAATCTTATTATTTAATTTTTCTATTTTTTCTAATTTGAATTTACTACTTTTTCTCAGTGCTATAATTTTATAACACATGGCTCAACACCTTTACTCATCAGTTGAAGTGAAAGAGCACTTCAACGTTGAAAAAAATGGGAATTGAAAATTTAATATCACCCGAAAAAATAATTAGAGAGACATTAGGAGGGAGTCCTTTTGAACAGGGATATCAAGCTTCACCTAGCCAAAGAGTACCTGATGCTGCAAAGTTACATGATGGAGAAGGCAATTATGTCGCAAGAGTCAGGAGAAAAAGTACTTCTAGTCCTGAACTTTTATATAAAGATCACGCAAGCATATAGATTTAAAATTATATTTTTACAAATATAATGTTTTAATAGGAATATTATGTAGAAACTAAACAAAAATATATTCTAGTGCAAAGCACTAATCAAACGATAAGCAAGATTTTATTTTAAATTTTTATGATTACTTTCTCAAGAGATTGAGCGCAAGCGAATGTCTAATATTTGCAAAATATTCAATGAACGAATGAAATGAGTGGCTTTTACTTTTCACAGGTCAGCAGGAGTGAAATCATCAGCTTTGCTAAGATTCAAGAACGAAATAAATTGAAGTGTCTCGAACTCCTGCTAGTCGAATAATAAGCAAAAATGTATTCTACATTTTTTTACACTTTGATTTTTCAATCAAAGAGTTCCATTAAATCTTCCCACTCCAATCGTTTAATAAACCCATTATCCTCACTCACTAAATTCTCAAATAAATTTCCTTTTGCCTCTTGCAAATTTAATATTTTCTCTTCAATCGAGTTTCTCGTAATAAATTTGTATACATTCACACTACGTTTTTGACCAATTCTGTGTGCTCGATCAATTGCTTGCTTCTCAGCCATCGGGTTCCACCATGGATCGTAGATAAATACTGAACTAGCAGCTGTTAAATTTAACCCAACACCTCCAGCTTTTAGTGAAATTAAAAAGACTTTCACATCTTCATTAGAGTTAAACTCATCAACTAATTGTTGCCTATTTTGAGTTGAACCATCAAGTCTGAGATAATTCACCTTCTTCTCTTTCAAATCCTTCTCCATTATATTCATCATTGAAGTAAATTGAGAAAATACAAGCACTTTTTCTCCTCCTTCCAACACTTCATCAAGTAACTCTTTAAACTGTTCATACTTACCACTCTCAACTTGTTCATCACTAAATTCATCTCCAAGTAATTGAGGATGATTACACACTTGTCTGAGTTTTAATAATGCAGAGAGAACTTGCATTCTCATTTTATCAATTCCTTGTTCTTTAACCAAACTCAATGTATCTGTTTTCAATCGCTCCAACACTTCTGTATAAATTCCAACTTGCTTATTATTCATCTCATTATACACAATTTGTTCTTGCTTATCAGGAAGTTCTTTTAATACTTCTTTTTTCGTTCTTCTCAAAATAAATGGTCGAATTTTTGCTTGCAAAATTTCAAGAGCAATCATATTGTTTCGCTCAATTTTCCCCGCAAATTCTCGTTTAAAATCAAGTTTTGAACCTAAATAATTTGGCATGATTAGATCAAATGTTCCATACAACTCATCCAAATTATTCTCAAGTGGAGTTCCAGTTAGTAGTAATTTGTGTTTTGCAGACACTAATCGCACAGCTTTTGCAGAGAGCGTTTTCATATTTTTAACATAATGTGCTTCATCTAGCACTTTGTAATTAAATTCTAAATTCTCATCAGTATACACAGTATAATCTTTTTGAAGCATAGAATATGAAGTAATCACTAAATCAACTTCTTCTTGTTTTAATTCTTCAAGCAACTCTTTTCTTCGACTTGCTCCTCCATCGATAATTTTAACCTTCATATCTGGGAAAAATTTTTTCGCCTCAGCTTCCCAATTATACATTAGTGTTTTAGGACAAATTACAATATGAGGTCCTTTCAGAAGTCTCAAAGCACAAAGTGTTTGAAGTGTTTTTCCAAGACCCATCTCATCTGCTAAAATACCACCAAAATTATATTTTCTCAAAAACGATAACCAATTTACTCCTTCTTTTTGATAATCCCGAAGCAAAGTCACAACTTCTTTGGGAGTCTCAACTTCATTTACTAAATTTTTCTCTTGCATTTCTTGAATCAATTCTCGATATTCTTGATTTGTAGACAAGTGTTTATCTTTGAAATCTTTTAAAAACTCATCTAATTCAAGCGCAGCTACTGAACCTGTTTTATACACTCCTTTTGAGCGTTTAAATTCATATCTATTCAAAAATTCAATCCATTTATTGATTTCACGAACATTTTCAATATTAATTGTCGTCCCATCTTGGAGTTGATAGTATTTTTTATTTTTTTGAACAAGTGCTTTTAAAAATTCTAAATCAACATACTCGTCACCAATTTTAAACTTCACACTAAATTCAAACAAATCAATTCGCCTCATTAATTTTGTATCAACTTCAAATTCAACATCTCCTTGAACAAGTTCTAATTTTTGACCTTCTTTGTATTCAATAGTGTAGTGTTGTTTTAATTTTGGAATTATATGTTTAATCACTAACTCTAAGCTAGAAATTGGAAGCATTATTGAAAACGGATTTTTTGATGAAACAGAGGGTCTCATTCGAGACTCAATAAAAATATGTCTAAATTCTTCAGAACTCAGAGAAGTATCACTTAAAAAATCAACACGCTTGTTATCAACAATTGCAGTTTTAATTTTTCTCACCTTATCCATCCAATTCATTGTCTCTGCATATCTAAATAAATCAACATCAAAGTATTCATCTCCAATTTTATATTTACACTCAAATGTTACAAAATGATTTGTTCGACCAACTTCTACAATCACAGGTGCAATTTGTTCAACATGCTCCATATTAATAATATTCTCAAGCTTAGGATCAATTTTTACGTAATGTGCTTGCTCAATTTGAGATACTACTACATCTTTTAAAGATAAAAAACTATCAACTGAGAATGTATTTTTTCCTTCAAAAATTTCTTTATACAACGCAGTATTAATTTTCTCACTAAGTTGATAAAATGTTGAATCTTTCAAAATTAAAACTTCTTTATTCGTAATGTAGGGTTCAACATCATCTGTGCACTCAAGTTTAACATTTGAAAATTCATCTAAATAAAATGTGAAATTAAGTGTAATTTCCTCTTGAGAAAATTTAACTTTTTTCTCATCAATATATACATCACACGTTGTGTGTTTTAAATAGTCAAATAATAAATCTAAATCAGTAACTACTCGATACATTGATTGAATAATTCCAAGTCGAGATGATACATAACTCAATAGCGCAATTTCTTTTTCATTAAATTGGTTTGAGTGTTTGATCATATTAGAGATTTCAGTTGCATTCAATCGTTCAGAATTATGTTGCACAAAAAAATGTAAATTGTTATCTATTCTCTTAAGATGAAATGAAATATTATAACTATTATTTCCACTAGGATTTGATTGCTTCTCAGGTCGTTGTTGACGCAAGATGCTCTCATCAAAAAATTTATTCTCCATACTTTGGACTAATAAATTATTGTTTATAAAATCTTTGCTATGTTTTAGCCTTTATACTTAATACGAGCGTTTCAAAATAGAATCTAATTTATTTTAATTATTTTATTTTAATTCTATTTTATTCTTATTATCTGAAATTCCTAGAAATCCTGCCAGAGGGTTTGAAACTGAAAACAAACCACCTTGTCCAAACGAACTATATTCAAGAACAAGTGTTTCATTTCCATGTATATCTTTCAAATCTTGCTCAACATCACGAATATATCCAATTTCATCAACAAGTCTCAATTCTTGAGCTCTTGAACCTAGAAATATTTCTCCAGTTGCAAGCGATCGAGTCTCATTTAAACTCATATTTCGATTTTGTGCAACATGCTCAATAAATGCTTCATGAATTGTATCAAGTAAATTTTGCATCTTCTCAATTTCTTCAGGAGTTTGTTCTCTAAATGGACTTCCCATATCTTTAAACTCTCCTGCAATTTGTCTTCGATAACTAACATTATATTCTTTAATAAAATCTTCAAAAGATAAACCAGCACTTGTCACACCAATACTTCCAACAACTGAGAGGGGTGCTGCATAAATTTGAGTTGAACTTGCAGCAACCCAATATGCACCACTTGCTCCACTATCTGAAATAACTGAATATACATCTTTTTGATCTCGCGCGTATGCAACAGCTTTTGAAATTTCATCACTTGCAACAGGGCTTCCGCCTGGCGAGTTAATATCTAAAATAATTGCCTTAACAGTTGAATCATCTGCAAGTGTATAGATTTGATTTGCAATACTTCTACTTGATACTTGAGATTGAAATAATGTTTGCACACTATTTGTGGTAATTTCTCCTTTAATTGGAACAACTGCAATTTTAGGTGAGATTGAAACTACGCATGATGAAATTAATATTGAGAGTATAAAAATTCCAACAACTCCCCAAATAATCCTCTTTAGCGTAAAAATAGGTTTTCTAGGCTCCTTTTTTCCGTTTGATGAAGATGTATCATCATCTTTTTTATAATTAATATATTCAACCATACTATGTATTAAAGATACAATTATTTAAATGTTTATGTTATTTAATTTAATTAATTTTAGAACTATTTATTTAGCCTTCAAGAAACTTAAAATAAAATTCTCTGAATTTTGGGAATTCATCTTCTTTAGATTGATGAGTTGAATTCGCTAGAATTAACAACTTTGAAAAATCATTTATTGAATCAAAATTCTGCTCGGGTTTTCCAGTAAATAGATCTTTTTCCCCAAAAACATAATATAAATCACAGTTATTTATTGAAAATTTAATATTTTTTATTTTTTCAAATTTCTCAAAATTAGTTATTTTGAAATTATCTACTTTAGATATTCTACTGAGATTACTCAAAAAAACTGGTTTAAATAAAAATACTTTGATTTGTTTATTTAAGTTAATCTTTGAAAGTAGATAATGTAATATTCCACCACCCAATGAAGCACCAATTAATCTAATCTCATTTTGATTATTTTTCTTCAAAAATTTTACTAAGCTTCTCTCTAATAACAAAACATATTCCCCAAAATCAAATTCTTCTTGGGCTTGAGGCACAGATTCCCAACTTAATATATTTTCTTGAGATTCATATTTTAGTTTAATTTCTAAAGAAGTTGGTTTTTCTGATTTATGTAAACCATAAGATGGAAAATATAAAAATATTTTTTTCATTTTAGATTAGACATATTTTTATTTTCTCACAAATAGTTTAAAATCTTCTTGGTCATTCATTTCTTGAATAATTCGTTGAACTACAGCTTTAATAGGGTTTCCTAAAAATGAACATCTCTTCTCAATGTCTTCAAAACTTTCAAACAATTTATCATCTCGAGCATTTAACAATTCTCGTAAATGTTTTTTTCCAATACCTGGAATTAATTCAAAAGAGTGTCTTCGAATCGTAATTGCACCTGCATTATTGAAAAAATTCACAAAATGTTCTTCTTTTTCTTTAACAATATCATAGAGTACAAATTCTAACTCAGCCTTAGCATCATTACTGAGCTTATCTGGCCAAATTGCACGCTTAATAAATTGAATCTCATCTCGCTTTCCTTCTCCAATGTAAATTTTATCTCCCATTTTTAGCTCAACACCCGGCTTAGGTGCAAGTTCTAAAAGTGTAAATTGAGAAGTTCCAATAGCTTGTACATTTACTTCATCACTAAATTGAGACGGAGAGTATACATCTAGTACAATTGCATACTCTTCTCTAGGTGCTTCTCTTCTAGTAGGCTTTTTGTGAGATGGGTTATTGTTATAAGGCGTCATTTTCTATATGTTTAATTTGATATTAATTTTGAACTAATTGCTCTTTTGTGTTATATTGTTATATTTGTAAACTTTATAAATATATTGATGTTTGTAATCTATAAAAACAAATAATGATGAATGTAATGTTATTGAAATTTTTTCAAAACATCAAGAATTTGGGTGACTGTCTCATCAACCACTACAACTCCTCCATGACTGATTATGGCTCTTAACTCAGGTCCATTTTTAGGCATAATTTCTAAAATTTTAATAAGTTGGAATTCTTCAATTCTTGGAATTTCAAGTGATACTAACTCGCTGTACGCTTCTTCAAATTGTTTTGCTGATAATTTGTTAAATTTTTTCAAATATTCAAGTGTTCTCTCTTCACGATACGTCATTTCTCTATTTTGAGTTCTCGTACTAATCTCATCAAATACTCGAGAAGTGTGGATTGGTTTTTGATTTATAATTTCATAATTCGCCATTTTTACTGCATTTTTAACTATATTGTATATGTTTATTTTAAATAATTTATTACTTATTATTAAATTGTGTAAATTTCAACAATTCTTATTTTGTAATCGTGTCAATTAAATTCTTTGAAGATGAACAGGATGCACTAAGCATTTTTTTGCTTTTTTACCATCTTTAATATTTACAAGTAAACACTCTCCTTGTTTTTTAATAACATCTCCAACTTTTCCTTGAAATCGTAGGAAGAATAATCCTCCTTGATATGAAGGTTCTGCTTTTAACACAACTCTCTCACCAATCTCAAACTCTTGCATAAATTTAGAAACAGGAAGTTTTCCTTTATTGGAAATACTTTGTCTCATCTTATATCTTGTTTTTCTTCTAAATCCACCGATTCTTTTCATTTTACACTAATTATGTAGAATAGTCTCTACAAATTTAATAATATAAATTAAGATTAGTTTTTAAATATTGTTGTTTAGCACTTCAATATAAGGGTGTTTGTGCACTATTCTCAGTAATACTAACTTTTATAAATTAATTACAGTTTTTTAAAATAGATGAAAAGAAGTTCAAGAAGATGGAAAAAGCCAGGTCAAATGCGATGGAAGTGGCAAAAGAAAATAGTAAGAGCTCGAAAGAGAAAATTGAGAAACAATCGATAATCAATTAATATTAACACAATTATTAAACAAATTAATCATCATAATCATTATTTTTTACTATTCTTCATTAAATATATATCATAATTTGGAGTTTTCACTACATTTATATTCAAAAATTTATTCTTATAATTATATTCATAAATTTTTAATATGCTCATAAACACATAATATTATACAAAATGGAATCACGATTAAATAATTCAACTTCTCATACTTTCTCAATTTATGAGTTTCAATCTACTCTAGATAAAATATTACATGAATATGCAATTATGAAGCAACATTCATTATATAACTTTCACAATATCTCTTCGTTGCAATCACTTCTTCTCACGTCAATGATTAAAGCGCTTCGACCAACAACGATTTTAGAAATTGGTTCATCAAATGGATTTTCTCTTTTCTCAATGCTTAGAGGAATTAATTCTCAAAAACAACTTAGTGAGTTATGTGTTGTAGCAGTAGAAGTAGATTTCTTTCGCTTTGAGCGAGTAAAAACACTCAAAGAAGATTTGAAACTACACTCAATACTTCATTGTATTCAAGGAGATATTTTTTCAAAACATACACAAACTCAAATACGTAAAATTTCAAATCAATATGATTTCATCTTCATAGACTGTATGCAAGAACAATATGGGCAATTATTTGAACTATTACATTCATTACAGATTTTGAATTCCAATGTTACAATTTGTTTTGAAAATATCTTAAGTCACTCAGGCGCTTATGATTTTTATCAACAAATAACTCGTGATGAGAGTTATCAAGTTACTGAGTTTCCTCTACATAATGGGTTTATTCTAATTCAACCACATAGTAAATAACTCAACAATTAACTCAATAATTCATTAAGTAAATCAATAATTAATTATATAATAGAAGACATACTACTATAAATATGAAATTGGCAGTACTATTCTCCGGTGGAAAAGATTCTCATTTAGCGATGTATAAAGCATCTCAGGATCACGATATTGTGTGTGCAATTACGATGAGATCTGAAAATCAGTACTCATACATGTTCCAATCATTAGGGGTTGAGTATACAACTCTTCAACTAGAGTGTCAAAACGTAGCTCAAATTCTTATTCAAACACAAGGTGAGAAGGAAAGAGAACTTGAAGATTTGAAAAAAGGGATTGAACAAGCAGTTAGAGAGTATGAAATTGAAGGTATTGTCACAGGAGCGATACAGAGCACATATCAAGCAATTCGTGTTCAAAACATTTCCTATGAGCTTAATTTGTGGTGTTTCAACCCTTTATGGAATATGAGTTCGCAACAAATGTTTGAAGAACTCAATAATGCAGGGTTTGAAATTACAATACTGGGAGTGTTTGCATATCCACTAACTCAAACACTTGTTATGCAACCTCTATTAAGTCCTTGCGTGATGAGACAATTGTTTAGGTATGAAGAGCAATATCAAATAAGTGCAATTGGAGAAGGTGGAGAAATTGAAACATTTGTCACAAATGGGCCAATGTATGTAAATGCTACGTTACATTTGAGTTATCAAGAAATTATTGAAGAGAGTGAGCATTGTGCATATGTGTCAGGTTTAGTGTGTAAACTAATCAGGTAAATACAAAAATATTTAAATAAGATAATATGTTGATATTTATATGGCAGAAGAAAAGCAGGAAAAAGTTTTATCAAAAAAGCTCCTCTCAAAAGTGGTAGTTAGTAAAGGAGGAAAACGATTTGGAGAAGTTGGGGATTTAATATTTGATACAAAATCAGGAGAAATTATTGATTTTACAATTCAAAATCCAACTAAGTATGTTCAAGATGTGAGTGTTGAGAAAGACTCAAATGGGGATTATTTAGTCCCATTCCACTCAGTAATTGCAATTGGTGATTTTGTAGTTATTGCAGAAGAAGATATTTTATAAATGTCTTAACTATATTTTATATCCAAAATGGTTGATTTTAATGATGCAATAACTCTTTTACTCGAGACAGGATTTACGAATGTAATTGCTCCTTTTATTTTAATTTTTGCAATAGTATTTGCAATTTTACAAAAATCTAAAATATTTCACGGTGGTGCGAATGAAGATGCTTCTGCTAAAAAAATTAATGCAACAATTGCGTTTGTATTTGGTATTTTTGCAGTAATTAGTGTTAATGTTGTAAGTTTCATTGCACAATCGCTTGCAACAGCAGCAATGGCAATTGTGGTTATTTTATGCGCGCTTATTATTTTAGGATTATTGCTTGGAGATAGTTATACGTCTATTTTTGAAAATAATAAAGTAAAGTACTCAGTTGCAGGTATAGTATTGTTACTCACAATTATTTTTTTGCTCACTATTTTTAATGTGTGGGAGTGGATTTCTACAAATTTAGGCTCATTAACATCAGGTAGTGGAGAGTGGTTTGGATTTATCGTGATTTTTGCACTCATCATTGGAGCAATTTATTGGATTACAAAATCTGATGATAAATAATACTCTACTTAAGTTTTCTTCTATAAATTTTAATTGAAGTAATTAAAAAAGTTTATAAATAATAAAAAATCTGTATATCTATGGCAAGATTTAAACGAATGTCTGATGTATATGACATGAAAGTATTTACCGACACAGGATATTTCTTTGGAGAAGTTGAAGAAGCATTAGTAGAAGAAAATAGAGTTAAAAGTTGGAAAATTAAAGCAGTTCCAGGTTCAATGTTGAGTTCAAAAGTAAAAGATGCAAAAGGTGTAATTATTCCACACAAATTTTTCAAAGCGTTTGGAGATATTATTATTATTCAAGAAGTAGATTTTGGAACTTCTTCAAGTGATGTTGAAGAAGAATAATCATTAGTATTTTTAATATATATATTTTATAATATTCTTATAATTTTGTAAATTTATAGGACTTTTCATATCTTTAGTATGTGTAGCATGTACAAATTAATTTACATATTATTTAAAAACTCAGTATTGTAATATATTGTAGTGATGAAGAATACCTATCCATATATCAATAAATTACTCACTACAACACACATAGGAGAGCGCTCTAGTATTGAATTTGTTAAAGAGCATTTATCTATATATGCTCCAAAGTATGATTCATATTTTAAAGTCATTCATGTAACAGGAACTGCTGGGAAAGGTTCAACTGCAACAATGATTGCAAAAGGGCTTGAAGAGAGTGGATACAGAGTTGGGTTATTCACCTCTCCTCATTTATTAAGTGTTAGTGAGAGAATTCAAGTAAATTCAAAGAGTATTGATGAGTGTGTATTGGAAGAGTATTTACTTAAATTTTACACAATGTATCCAAATATTTTATTTAGTGAAATATTAATTCTTGTTGCAATTGAATACTTTAAAGATGTAAACGTAGATTTTGTAGTATTTGAAGTATTTGTGGGAGGGAGATTAGATCCTACTAATATATTTTCTTCTGTTGCAACAATTATTACATCAATTGGACTTGATCACCAACATATTTTAGGAAACAATGAAGATGAAATTCTATATCAAAAACTTGGAATTACTCGAAAAAACACACCTTTATTTACTCCAATACATAGTGATTTTATTGTTAACTATTGCATAAATCATGGGGTTGAATATCGCTATGTATCAAGAGAAGTTTCAACAAATCTAAAAGGATCATTTCAACGAAGAAATGCAGCAGTTGCATATGAAGTTTTAAAATACTTAGGAGTTGATGAGGAAAGTATTATACAAAGTCTCAATTCAGTAACCATTAAAGGAAGAATGCAATTTATTCAACAAAATATTCTTTTGGATTGTGCTCATAATGAAATAGCTCTGCAAGAACTTAAAGAATTTATTGAAGATTATAAGAAAAAATATCAATATGAAAATGAAAATATTTCAAAATATGTGTTAGTATTTGCACTCTCTAAACAAAAAAATCTTCAAGATTTTGAGTTTTTATTTGAAGTATTTGATGAAATTATACTCACACAAGCTCAAATATTTAAATCACAAGACTTGAAACTCTCAATTGAACATTTGAAATCACACTCTGTTGAAAAAATTACTTATTTTGAACATTCAAAACAAGTGTATGAGCATCTTCGAAATCCTGAGTTTAATGATGCATTCATTTGTATCAGTGGCTCTGTATTTATAGTTTCTGAATTTTTGGAGTTATATTCAAAATAGTACTTTGCCTGAGCAAGACTAAATTAAATGTGTTCATAGTTTTACACTTTATTCAACATAAAATAGCTTTTATAAATAGGACTCTCTTAATATTAATAATATGAATTATCAAGAAGAGAGTATAAAACTACACAGAAAACATCAAGGAAAGTTATCAGTAATTTCAAAGTTGAGTGTTACAACGCCTCAAGATTTATCTTTGGCGTATTCACCAGGAGTAGCAGGACCGTGTTTAGAAATTCAAAAAGATGAGAATCAATATAGAGAACTTACATCAATGGCTACAAGTGTTGCAGTTATTAGTGATGGGTCAGCAGTACTTGGGCTTGGAAATATTGGGCCTTATGCTGCAATGCCTGTAATGGAGGGAAAAGCAGTAATATTTAAAGAATTCTCTGGCCTTAATGCAATTCCAATTATTTTAAATACACAAGATACACAAGAAATAATTGACACAGTTGAGAGAATTGCGCCAAGTTTTGGAGGAGTTAATTTAGAAGATATCTCTGCTCCTCGATGTTTTGAAATTGAAGAGGAATTAAAAAAACGATTACCAATTCCTGTATTTCATGATGATCAACATGGAACTGCAATTGTGGTTTTAAGTGGAATTATTAATTATTTGCGCTTATCTGAAAAGAAAAAAGAAAATTTGAAAATTGTTATCAATGGGGCAGGAGCTGCAGGAGTTGCAATTACAAAATTGTTGCACGATTATGGAGTCGGAGAAATTATTGTGTGTGATAGTAAAGGAGCGATTTCATCTCACCGAGAGAATTTAAACTCAACTAAACAAGCATTACTTGAAATAAGTAATTCACAAGATGAGAGTGGAAGTGTGTTTGATGTGATGAAACAAAGTGATGTGTTTGTAGGAGTAAGTGTTGGAAATCTACTCAAAAAAGAACACATTGATTCAATGAATGAAAAACCTGCAATATTTGCAATGGCAAATCCTATTCCTGAAATGATGCCAGAGGACGCTAAAGCAGCAGGAGTGTATGTGATTGCAACAGGGCGTTCAGACTATGCAAATCAACTTAATAATGTATTAGTGTTTCCAGGAATTTTTAAAGGAGCAATTGAGAAGGGTTTTAGAGATATTACAGATGAGATGAAAATAAATGCAGCTCACGCAGTTGCAGAGTTAATTAGTGATGAAGAGTTATCACAAGAGTACATTATCCCAAATCCATTTGATAAGCGAGTAGTAGAAGCAGTTGCAAAAAGTGTAAAATAAAAATTGCGTGTAGGAGCGAAGCTTCTAGAATTGTATTAGTTAATTTTTAATTTTACTTATTAATAATGTATAATTATATAGCTTATGCTTCCCAACTACTCAGTAATAGAAATTTACTCTATGGTGTAAATGAGAAAGTTTTATAAAAACAATCTAGAGAAGTCTTAAAAAGACAATGAGGGGAGAGGGATTTGAACCCTCGAACCTTACGGACTGGAGCCTAAATCCAGCACCTTTGACCTGACTGGGCGACCCCCTCTTAATTCTAATACTTTATTAAATTAAAATCTCTTTAAAAAGATTATTATAAAAATGAATAGAGTGTAAATGGTTGCACATGCTATACGTTTACACTACTCATTTTAATGGATAGATTTATATATTCTAAAAACTCTCAATTGAATATGAGAGATCTAAGAGATTCAATCCAATTATTTGATTCTACAACACCAGATAATTTTTTACAAATTCCAATTGCTACTTCTTATACACAAACTCAAAACGGAATATATATTCAAGAACAAGAACTAATTCTTCCAGATATGTTTGCCCCACTAGGTAGTTTAGTTGATGAAACAGGAGAAGTTAGACAAGAATACAATAAAGAGCTAATTGAAAGATTATATCGACAAATAAAAGGTGGAGTGCGAATTAGTATTGAGACAATTTTAGAAAAAGAAGAACTTGATGTAAATTTTTTAAAAGAAAGATGTAGTCAAATTGTAATAAAACCACAATACCCACAAAAAGGAAGGTATGTGGCATATGGAGTAGAATTTTTAGAATAATTATGTTATTTGTTACGATATGAATTAATCACATCATTCATTTCTCCTAACGCTTTGTGAGGATCTTCTGCCTTTAATATATCACTTCCTGCATTGATTATACATCTATTTAAATCAATACCAGAAGTTAAAAAGTATTCTAAATTTCCCCCTTGTCTTCCAAACCCTGGAACTAGTGCTAAGAGCTTAGGATTATCCCCCATCGCTGCAACACAATATTCAAATAATTCATTCCTTTTTGAAATTGACTCTTCCAAAGTTTTATTAGTCATTTCAGCAACACATAAATGTTCAACATCTTCTGAATCTATTTTTGTTCTTAATTTATCAACAGCTTCTCCCACTTTGTTCTCTGGAATATATGAAGTTGTACCCATCACAATCCCTTGAGCACCTGCTTGAATACCTCTATTTATTTCATCTCTCAACATATTAAAACCATAATTTGAATTCAATCTTTGAAGAGTTGAAGGAAATGACATAGTGCCCATTATAATGGATGCCAAACCATTATCTTCACCTATCCTAACTGTTCCTTCTACATCAGGAGTATTTAATGTAATTGCATCAAAGTTTGGAGCATACGACTGGATTGCTGCTTTATTTGTATTAGTTCCATCTGCTAATTTTGCATCAATAATTCTCAATCCTTCAATATCTTCAAATCTTTGCAAGAATTGTTGACCTTGAGGTGATTGATAAAATTGAGCATTAGGCTTAAATCCTACAATATTTGTAAAACCTTCTTTCTCATCATAACCAACTAAATCTTGAACTCTTTCAAATTGCTTCTCATCTTTAGGGTCTAAACCTAAAACTATTAAGCTTCCATTATTTCCTCTTAATCTTGTAAACTTAGTATACAGACTTTCCATATAATATTCATAGAAAAAACATTTATAAATATTACCACTTTCTAATCATTAAAATAATGTTTTTTGGACTTCTCCTTCCTTTTTTACTCCTTCTTTATTAGATTCTGTATCAATGATTTGTTTTCCCAAAAATTTCCCTAATTTTTTAAAGTCCTCTTCAAACACTTGCCTCAACGACCCGTTATACATCATGGCTGATGGGTGATAAATAGGAAATACTTGAAATTTCATCTCTAAAAACTCTGTTGAAAATAATCTGCCATGCATCTTCGCCATCCCCTCAATTGATTTCATATTATGAGGGTCAAAATTACTCAATACTAATTTTGTCGCATAATTACCCAAAGGAACTAATATTTTTGGTTTTATGATTTGAATTTGCTCAAGTAAATAAGGTAAATGATACTCAATTTCTTCTCGCTTAGGATCTCTATTTTTTGGAGGTCTGAATTTTAACACATTTGCTATATAGCAATCATCAAGTGTTAGACCAATAATATGGAGCATTTTGTCAAGCTCTTGACCCGCACGTCCAATAAATGGAACGCCTTGCTCATCTTCTTTTGCACCAGGTGCTTCTCCAATAAAAAAAATATCAGCAGATACTGTTCCTTTTCCAAATACAATTTGAGTTGCTCCTTGAGATAATTCATCATCTATCTCACTCACTGCTCGCAATCGTAAGTTGTTCATTTGTTGCTCAATTTCATCAACCATCTTTTTTAATTATACTATTTATTTTTCAAGTACTCCTTTTAAAGTTCCACTCACTCTTTGACACTCACAATGAACTGTATGTTTTTCAATAGAAAATGGAAGAGCCAAAAATGCGCGCACCTTCTCAACTCCTTGAACTGAGACTTTTAAAACTAATTCTTGATCTTGTTGATTAAATTTTTCACGAATAATCCACACTCCTACATTTCCAAACTCATATACACCCAGTTGCTTTAACAAATAATTATTAATTGCATAAGAGAGTGTTTTAAAATCAAATTGTGTTGATGAAATAACTCTAATACGTAAAAATCGTTTTTTTACACGCATTGTTGGTCGAAGACCCTTAATTTTTATATCATTCATACCTAAAGTGGAACATACAAATTTATAAATCTTTATAACTAGAATATGTTATGTCACAAGAGTATAAAGAATATGTGTATTTAAATTCTGATGAGAAAAAACTATCATTAAAACTCTCAATCATTTTTACAATCTTATACTTGCCACTTATTATGTACTTCTCCTCACTTAATTGGATAATTATTCTTCTAGCAACATTTATTTATTTATATATTTTAATTCCAACTCATTTATTATTCCACAAGTTTTGTGCATACAAACAAGCATTTTCAATGCAATTTCAAGAAATTAAATTTGATAGATTTCACTTAGAAACACACGCTACTCTTACAAAGCGCTCTTCCGTTGCAAAACCAATTCCATATTGGCTCTTAAGCGCACTTATTACACTATTGAGTGTTGGTTTTATCGTTATTACAAATGTGTTCACCTACACTCATCAAAAAATTGACCATCTCTTTTTTGGAAAACGAAAAGCATTTGAGTACTCGCAAGGAAATTTATACCCTCAAGAAAATACACAACTTAGACAATCTTACGCATTCTTCTTCTCAAATCTATATCCTCTCATATTAATCTTAATTCTAGGATCACTTAAATCAAATCCGCTATTTGAAGCTCTTTTAATCATCACAATTAATTATACATTCTTCAATCTCTTCCCAATTCTTCCAAATACAGCGTTTCAATATTTTATTTATCACACATATTTATGGGGAGCAAGCTTTATGCTCTTCATATTATTCTCACTCAGCGCAGTATTTATATCATCTCCAACATCACTTATTTTAATCTCACTCACTGGAGGATTTTTTCTTTTACTTGTGCAGTTCACAAGATTTATTGGAGCAAGTTAATAGAATTTTACTAATTAAAATAATTATGTATATAATAAAATAGAAATAGATAAGTAAATGTTCAAAACAATGCTCAAAAATAAGCTATTAAGAATAATAATAGATAAAGCAGAATTTCTACTCTTCTTCAAGTTGTCCTGCTTTTTGTAAAAAACTATTATACATTGAATATTGTAATAATTCTACACTTTCTTCATACTCTAATCCTCTTGATTGTAAATAATAAATAACTTCTTTATCAATTGGAGAAATTGTACATCCATGAGAACACTCAACATTAGGATTAAATATCTCAAGTTGAGGTTCTGAAAACACTTTTGATTGTTGTGAGAGCACATAATTATTCATTGTTTGATACCCACTTGAATGTTGAGCCTCTCTTCCAATTTGAACTAATCCATCATTAACACACTCAGAATTATTTGAAGAATATCCTAATACATACAAATTACTATGACTCCCCTCTCCAACATGTAATAATTTAACATACATCCAAATTTTCCCCTCATTTGCAGAATAATATCCATTAATATTACATTTTGCCCCTTTTTTAATTTCACAATCTAAAAGAATGATTGAATTAGGATGTGCATAAAAATTCAAATTAAAATCAACTCCTTCTTCAATAACTAATTTTGAAATCATACATGAGTGTGGCATAAATTCAACTGAAGAATGAATTGATTTTGAAACTTCAATTTGTGTATGTAATTCTTTTTCATTAAATTGCATATACTTTGAAAATTTAAATTGCGAAGATTCGAAATTTTCTTTAATATCAAAGTGCTCTTCTTCAACTCTTAACTCTTGAGAAAAGTGTCTTTTAAACCGTGAGAGTGCTCTTTTCGTAACCATACATATATCAATAAGAGTTGATATTTAAATATAACGCAAACTCTAAAACATATTATTTGAAGGATATGTATAAAAATATTTAAATAATAAATATGTACATAATATATGCAATACAAAACGCTCCATATCAATAATTCAATCATTACAATTAAACCAACTCCTTTCTTAGGAACTCAATCAATTGAGCAGTATGAAAAACTTGTATACTCAGCTCTACATAAAATAGGCGTTAGTTCAAAATTCATATCCATCTCAAAACCTACTTCTTCTGTGTGCACAATTACTTGGGAGATACATTCAAAACAATTTTCATTTACTTGCTCAGTATTTGAAACTTATCGCGAAAACATAGGAGCGTGCACCCAAGCAATACAAGAAGATGTCAGACACATTCTTCGAGGAATTAAAGATATTAATCTTGTTTTAAAACAATATGAATTTGATGAAAAAAACTCTTCTAGTAAGTCGGTTGATACATCTTCTCTGCTACACTACTCAAACCCAACTAGTTCGAATAATTCTCCCAATAATAAAAATAACAACATTCATAACACTAAAAATATTGAAAATGAGCATGATAGCAATACAACTTATTCTCAAAAAATTGAAATTGTGAGTGAAAATCATGCAAAATCAATAATTCAAGACATAAAACGCAAATATCCCCAATTTTCTAATTATTCATTTATTCCTGATAATGATAAATTCTTGCTTGAAAAAGCATATTTATATCTTGGAAGAACACCTCAT
Organism: uncultured Methanosarcinales archaeon; assembly: GCA_964621065.1. Lineage (GTDB taxonomy): Archaea > Nanobdellota > Nanobdellia > Woesearchaeales > UBA583 > UBA583. Next base: position 142,528 of record CAZULG010000002.1, read on the forward strand.
TGGAAATAATAGTTTTAGTTAAAATTAAATTAATCAAGCAAAACTAAGTAGTCAGAAAATAAAAATTGATTATTAGACATTTATTTTGAAGATGTTTTTTCAAGCTCCATTTCTTCTTTAAAGGTTAAATATAAATATGCCGTTGAAAAGTATGATATAAATGTTGATATAAATACACCTCCAATTTGAAACACTAATGTCACAACATCTATTGCAATAAATGAAGTTAAATAATTATACAACTGAGTTAGTAATTGCAGAACTGAGATAATGAGAAATAAAATAACAATTCTAATTAGAATTGAAATAAATCTATTTTTTATATTTAAACGATAATCTTTAATTTGCATCAACTCATTTGAATCTGTAAAATAAATAAACACAGACAAATACGTGTATTTTATTGTATAATACACACTGACAAGAATTGAGAGAATGATTACTAAGAGCATTAATAAGCCCACAATTACAGTTGTAGTGTCCACATTTTGAGTTTGAGCGGTATTGAGTAATATACTTGAGAGAATTAACAAAAAAATTAAACCAATAATAATTGGAAATAAAGTATAGTAGAACTGAATGAGCTTTTGAAAAATGTAGGATGGAAACAATTTTAACCCTAATTTAAATTTTTGTTTCACACTCAAATCAGTATAATAATATTTAAATTGAATATAACTTACATGGGTAGCGAGCGCATCAGATATCAAGTATAGAGCAATCAAACCAATCATAAGTAAAATATAATTATGAAATGATTCTAGTAACTGCGTAGAAGAAGTTGAATCATAAAAACCTCCTGCTACAAAATTTGAAAAATTAATTGTAGTTGTGATGAGTAAAATAATAAATATTGATGAAAATGCATACAATAAATATGAGAGAGGAGTTTTATTCATCTCTTTAATATAATCTAAAAATTTATGCACAGACATATAATCTGAAATTGATCTCACATACTTTCGCATACAAATTCTAAAAGATAATACTTTTATAAATCTTATTATAGTATAACGAAACAAAAATAATCATTATTCTAAATTTCTCTTAAGACATGATATTTGTATTAACGTATTAAAATTATACACGCACACAATTAAACAAAAATTGATAAATACATACAATATAAAATAATATATACGATGAAATTAAATAGCTTCTATAATAAAATCACTCAAAAACTCTCACGTAAAACACCCCAATCAAACGGTGAGTCTTCACAATTTGTTGAAGATGAAGAGACAAGTTCAAATCAATCTCCTATTTCAAATCAATATAATCAGATTAAAAATATAATTTTAAATCGAAGAAGCGTTCGAAAATATACTCCGTATAAACCTGCACATAAAACTATTTATGATATAATCAATACAGCATATGTTGCACCTCGAGCAGGAAACATTACAACTGCTCACACAATACTTGTAGAAGATAGACAAAAAATAGCAACAATTGCAAATTTGTGTTATCAACAATCATGGATTTCTCAAGCAAGATGTGTGCTAGTTGTAACGTGTGATATGAGTGATATGTATAAACTCTACCCAGATATTGCATATCGATTTGCTACTCAAAATACTGCCTGTTATATTCAAAATATCCTCCTCTTAACACATTCTGCAGGTCTCTCAAGTTGTTGGGTTGAATCATTTCAAGAAGAAGTGTTAAAAGATTTCTTAAAGGTTAAAAGTAGTCAAGAAATCCACGCTGTTATACCAATTGGTTATGGAAAAGAAATTCCAAAACAACCAGGTGGAAATTCTGATTTAATGATGTTACTAAGTTATGATACGTTTGGTAACAAAACACGAGAACACAAATAAAAACTAAAATTTGACAAGAAAAATTTTCAAATAATGTAGTATTAATAAATTCCTTTTTCAATAAGTTTCACACAAGTGTTTGTTGAACTAGTTCCTCTAAATGATGTTCGTTGTGAATACCCATCTAAATTATACACAAATGGCTGACACGCATCAACTGTTGTTCCATACCAATCATACGTTGCAGGATATGAAGTATTTCTTCTCTCAAGTTCTGCTACAAATAAATCATAGTTACTCCAGTTATGTAAAAATAATGTAGAAGTTGAAACATTCAAGCTACCTATACTTGGAGGTGAGTGTGTATCTTCATTATACATTTTAAAATAATTACAACACCCACCCACACTACTTTTAAAATTAAAATAATGTTCTTCAATCTCTTCTTGAGAAAACGAAGTATTATATAACACAAATTCATCTAACAAACCACTAAATTCATCATCTCCTGCAAGTAATATTGATGTATCATAATTTCCAATTGTTCCTGAAAAAGAAGAAGAATCAATAAACTTATTATTAATATATAACTCCCACTCATCTGATTCATTTAATTGCAATAGAATATGCTTATACCTATTATTCATCAAATTAGATGTTGAAGGATTAAAACTATAACTACCATCAATTGAAAAATTAAGAGAATTTTTATATAACTCTAAAATCAGATTCTGTGAAGATGTTGAATTTTCTAATCGCAATATTTCTCCTCCAGAGCTCTCTTCAAGTTGCACCCACATCTCAACTGCAAATTGATCAAATGTTTTATTTAATTGATGATTTAGTGATAAATTAATATCTCTCACATCATTAAGCTCAATTGCCCTATCATAGAGTGACTCTTTATATTCTAAAAATATAGCTTCTCGAGCTTGTCTTAATTGTGCAATTTCTTGAGTAGAAATACTTCTATTGATAATTACAATCTCATCAAATTGAGCATTTCCAAACTCTAATGAACTCACTGAAGACACATTAATAGGTAGAACTAATGAAGATCTTCTCTGGGCATCAATCAACATTTCAAATCCATTATTTCTTGATTGAACAACAACATTGCTCCAATCATTTAATTCAATTGATGATTGTAATTGAAACGAGTTTGATGAGTCATCCACACCTTCTAAAATAATAGACTCTGCTGAGGAATCTATACTTATATTAAACTCACTTGACTGAAAAATTTGATCATTTAATGTGGGATTAACCCAAAAACTTATAGCAAAATTATCTCCTTCTAACTCTAAATTTTGAATCTCTCGTAGACCTTCTCCTAATTCACACCCTCTCCCACTCACTCCTGTAATTGTACAATTATCTCCACTTCCTGTGTTAGTATTAAATACATAATTATAATTCGTCTCATCTACACCTGAACTCACATTTTCAAATGAGTGAAGAAAAATAGTATTTGAGAATAATTGGTGTGTTGACTTATAATTTTTAGTATCTTTTGGAGATTCATCTCTTTCGTATTGAAAACTTAAAAACGATAAAATATCTCGATATAAACCTCGAGGAGCAGAGTTTGTAATTGAGCGTAAAAAACTTGTCCCAATAGTATACTCATACTCAGGATATGTAAACACTGTAACGAGTCCTTTTTGATAAGTTTCATCAAATAAAATATCGTCCCAATCAGTACTCACATTTGTTGCTCTTGCTCGCTCCAACACTTCTGCAGTTGAATTTCCATCTGGAACATGTAACACAATTTGAGGGTCTCGAATTCCTTCCAAATTAATATTAACATTTGCAAGTATTGTGTCTGAGAGTCTCACGCCAATACTCTCATCTCTGAGTCGAAGTTCAATATCTGATTGCGCAGAAAGTGCAAGAGGAGTGTCTTCAAAAATTCGCCCGTTAATAACTTTGTATGACAAATTCGCTCTATATGTAGAATTTATTATATTAATATATTCGTCCAAAATATAAGGCAGTGTTTTATTTTCCATATAACTTCGAGGATTTGAGTTATATGTACCATTCAAAGCCAATTCATAAATTGAGTCTTGAATATGAGAATAATTATAACTTCTGTGAAGTCCTGTTTCTTCATCATAAATAATATTTGTATATTCTTGTGTTGCATGATATATTGAAAATCTCAAAGCTTGAGGTGCAACTGAATTTTTTAGATATGTAAATTCTCGAGAAAGTTGATTAATTCGCAAATCATTCTGCTCAGCCTCTGTAACAAAAACTGATTCATACAATTGAGATTGAAGATATGAATACATCAAAATACTTCCAATAATCACCATAATTGTAAAAACATATCCTCTTTTGTTAGAGTTAAACTGATTTATAATCTTGTAGATAAGCATTTTAATTATTCCTCCAAACTTCAAATATATATTGATGAATATAAAAATCTGTCTCATTAAATCCCGTTACTTGGCGCTGAATAGAGGCTACTGAACTTGCACTTGTTCGTTGTGCATATTGCTCTGAACTATCTAACTCAATAGGTGTTGCTCCAGTTGAAGTTATGAGTGTTATATTATATCCAATTCCTTCTTGTATATATACTTCTGTGAGTTCATTTGTTAAATTTTTTGCAAGTACAGATTTTCCTGTATTTTCAAATTCAGATATTTGTTGTAAAATGGTGTTATCAATATTTCGAATTTCTTGATTAATAAAGAGATCTCTTACAAACTCATTATTCAAATCATTAATTTGTGTTCCAGACATTGAATTAGAGAGTCTTGTAACAATATCAAATAAATCTTCTTGACTATCTGTTATAATAAAATATGTAAAAAAAATACTTATTGAAACCACCAGTAGTACTGTTGCAACAATTAAATCAAGCATAAAAATTTGAGACTTTGAATTATTTGTATATGACATTTTGAGTAATTACTCTTGAGATCTACAATTCTCATTATTAATAATAATCTTATCAGACCCAATACATGAAAAATTAGTTTGACTATCAATATAAATCAATTCACCATCTCTTTCAAATGCAATTGCAAAATCGCCATCAATATCTAAACTTCTTCGAATTTCTTCAACATTAATTTGCTTCAACTCTTCAACATTAATTGCGTTATTTTCTCCAACAATTCCTTGTGTAGACAAATATGAAAAAATTAAATTTGAAGCAGTTTGACTCTGAGCTCTCACTTCTTCAAAATTTCTCTCTTCTTGCGTATTAATTTGATTGAATACGACAAATAACACACTTAATAGTAATATCGAAACTACAACTATCAAATCTGCTGATAGACCTTGACTTTTTTTTGAATTATTTATTTTCGATGACATTTTTTATCTCTATATTAAGGTTTTAATTTATATAATTTTGTTCAATCTGTTTAATCATTACAAATATACACAGACATTGTAATTGTTTCTGAATCAACTAAAACATCATACTCTTGTTTGATAATATCTCTACAAGTATTATCCCCACTTCTTACTTCAATTTCTTGAGTTGTTCTTGAAGTTTCCCTAAATTTATCAAATGGTTGTTCACATAAAATTTCACGTGTGTCATCATATGGAACCCACTGACCTTTCAAGGAACCATCACATTGAACAGGTGTACTTTGACATGCTTGAATCGTTGCACCGCACCCTGAATAAATCCGATTATCAACTGTTGATGTACAATCAGCATTACACGTTGAAGAATCAATGTTTGGCGTCAATCGTGCATATACCAAAAAAGGATACTTTTGAGTTGAACCAAGAGAAGGTGAATACTGTGCATCACAAGTACTTAATTTTGCATTCATCACATCAGATGGCGTTGAATGATATCCACTCCCAAATCGATACATACAATTATACCCTGCAAGGCCTAAATTGGATGATGATTCATCAACGAGTTTCACGTCCAAACTTGCAAATTCTTCATTATCTACATTCAAACAAATTGAATTATTATAATCTTCACTATAATTTAAGCTTAATTTAGAATTATGTAACGAATTAAAAAAACCAAATTCAAATTGATTTCCACTTTCTTCACATCTATTTCCATCGTATCGATATTCAAAGTCAATTTCAACTTCACTTTCTGCAGTACAGCACAGTGCTTGTTGATACTCAGCCCCACTAGGAGTCTCGCTCTCTGTACTCATTACTGCATTTATAAATTCTGAATCGGGTGTAAAATCTCCGTTAGAGTAAAAAGCTATATCACTACTTGGACCTGAGCAAGTTGAAAAATCTGGTCTGTCTATAAACTCACATGAAAATAACCCTGTCCCTGAAGAAAAGGAAGAATTTAAACCAAGTGTCATTATTATCACTAATAATATTGAAGATAAACATATTTTCATAAATTAAATTTATAAAAATACTTTAATATATTTTGTAACTTCTTAAGAATTGTAAATAAATCTATTGATATGATTATCTTTGTCAAAGTAGTATGGTTTTAAAAAAGTTAATAAAGGGAAAAACAACACATAGAAAGCCTAACACTATTACCTCTCGCATTACAACACCTTCGTTTTCAATATGTTCTGAAATTTTGAATAAATATGCAGATGTAATGGTCAATTTCGCTCTTAATGATGGTGAAGGAGTCAAAAAAGGACAAGTGGTTGAAATTGTAATGCACGAGAGTGCAAAAGAACTTCTGCCTCACTTACAAACAAAAGTTCTCAATGCAGGTGCTCATCCTCTCATTCGCTTTTTACCACATGGAGTTTCAAGAAATAAGTTTGAAATTGCAAGTGATGAACAGCTTGAATACATGCCTGATAATTTAATAAAGGGTAGAATTAAAGATGTTGATTGTCTCATTAATGTTGTAAGTGAAATTGATAAAGAAGAACTTAAAGGAATTGATCCTAAAAAAATTATGCTCTCACAAAAAAATGTGAAAAAGTATAGAGATTTAATGGTAAAAAAAGAGCAGAAAGGAAAATTTTTTTGGACATTGTGTTTATTTGGAACTCCTCAAATGGCAAAAGAGGTTGGCTTGAGTCTTGAGGAGTATTGGAGTGAAATTGCTAAAGCATGTTTTTTATATGAAAAAGACCCCGTGAAAAAGTGGAAAAAAGTAAATAGTGAAATTAGACGAGTGCGTGACACGTTGACTTCACTTGATATTGACAAAATTCGTGTAGAAGCAAAAGATACTGATTTGTGGCTCTCACTTGGAAAACATAGAAAATGGCTTGGAGGAACTGGACATAATATTCCTAGTTTTGAAGTGTATGTGAGTCCTGATTATAGAAAAACTCAAGGTCATATTCAACTCACACAACCACTCTATCGCTATGGAAATATTATCAAAGACGTTTATTTAGAATTTAAAGAAGGAATTGTTACAAAAGCAACTGCGTCTGAGGGAGAAGATGTCCTCAAAGAAATGATTGCTCAAGAAGGAGCAAATAAGGTTGGAGAATTTTCATTAACTGATTCGAGAATTTCACAAATCACACAATTTATGGCAGAGACATTATATGATGAAAATGTAGGAGGAGAGTTTGGAAACACTCATATTGCTCTTGGTATGGCGTATAAAGATAGTTATAATGGCGATTCCTCTAAATTAAAAGACAAAGATTGGGATAAACTTGGATTTAATAATTCAAGTATTCACACAGATATTGTTGCAACAACTAATCGAAAAGTGACTGCGTATTTAAAGAATGGAGAAGAAAAAGTCATTTACAAAAACGGAAAATTCACAATTTAAAAACTATTATTTCTAATAATTCTCATTAAAAAGAATTTTTAAAGTTTATAATCCCCTTTTCCTTGAAGAGAACCTATGGAGGATTTTATACTCTTTCCCCTTTGTTTTCTTTGATTCTTAGGAGTAAAATAATCTAGTTTGAACGATATTAAAAATTCACTTTCAAAATCTCCAACATTTAAATTAGGCAATAAATTCTCGCTAAGAGCATTTCTCTTATAATCCATCTCCTCAATTAATATTCGCTCAATTCCAATTGTATCACTAATACCTACACTCATGTTAGCAGTTCTTTGAATCATGTTATAAATTATTTGTAAGTACTCTTCTAGCTCATCATTATCCCTCATTTTCCTTGTTGAGAATTTATTTTGAGAAAATCCAAATGATTCTTGCCCACCATGCACATAATTATTAATATATCCTCTCACTCTTCCATTTATAGAGTTATATATTGAAAAACGAGGAAAAAAATTAAAATAATTTAAAGGAACTATTAGTTGAGATTTCATTATATATAACTATACTAATACTTCTAAGTATATAAATACTCTTTTATTTTGTCATTTTGAAGTTGTAAAAATAGAAACATTTAAATATGTACAATTATCAATATATATAATATGAAACAAATAATTCAAATGCTAGTTACAATAATGATTATGTCTATGATGATTTCATCATCTTATGCATATTATGGAGATGCAAATACTAAGTCTCAGATGGTGCACACAACACTTGATAATTGTGAAAAACAGTCAGTAACACTTACATTTCAAAAAAAAGAAATAGAAGAATGTGAAAAATTTCAAGCAAAAGAATACTCTAAGCCTCAATCAACTAAACCTAGTAGCAATGTGAGAGCAGCTGAAGTTGAGCATGTTGAAGAAGAAACACAACAAAAGGAAGTAACAACTATTGAACAAAATGTGCAATTTGGTGATACTTACTGTGAAGAGTGTGAAAATACAACAAAAGTATATGAAATGAGTTCATCAAAACCACACACTATTGAAAAAGACAATTCAAAAGAATCAATTGTGGGTTCAATTATAACTTACGTTCAAGACTGCTTTTGGTAACTTCTAACAATATAAGTATCAATTACATTATTTTTCTATATTTTTCAAAGCAAGGGTTTAAAAATATTAAACTCTTAAGTAAATACATATGGAGCTACTCAAACAAGAATCAATTCCTGCATACACAAATGATTCTGCAATAAATTTTATTATCTCAAGTATTGAAGAAAATAAGCAAATTATTATTTTTAATGCGTCTAAATCTACAGCGCAAGCTACTGCTAAAAAAGTTGCTCATTATTTTAAAACTAAAAAAAAAAACCAATCAGATATTTTACAAAAAGCAGCGCAAGATATTTTAAACGCTCTGAGCTCCCCTACAAAACAATGTAGAGAATTGAGTGAGTGTATTGAGCAAGGAATTGCATTTCACCATGCAGGACTTGTTGCAAAGCAGCGAAGTATTATTGAACAACTATTTAAACAAAAACATCTGCTTGCAATCTCATCAACTCCAACACTTGCTGCAGGATTAAACTTACCTGCAACATTTACACTTATTAAAGATTATAAACGATATTCTCAACGTGGATATCAAGATATTCCTGTTTTAGAATTCCAACAAATGGCAGGTCGAGCAGGACGACCTGGAATTGAGACAATTGGTGCATCAATTGTATTTATCAAAGACAAAGAAGAACAAAAACGAGTCACAAATAAATTTATTCTAGGTGATACAGAAGAGATTTTCTCAAAACTTGCAATTGAGCCAACATTGAAGATGTATTTACTCTCTTTAATTGCAATGGATAGTATTAATACGAGAGATGAAATTGAAGAATTTTTTAAACAATCACTCTATGGACATCAATTTGAAGATACAAAAGCGTTGTTTAATCAAGTCTATCGGGTCATACACACGCTTGAGAGATATCAATTTATTCGAGAAGAAGATGACTATTATTTTGCAACTCCAATGGGAAAAAAGATTTCTGAGTTATATCTCAATCCTGATACTGCAAATTATTATTTAACAATTCTTCCAAAATTTATTACATACTTTAAAAATCAAACACAAACAAAAGATAGAGAGATTGCATTTTTGCACGCTTTGTGTAGTGTTGGTGAAATGAAGCCGTATTTTTATATTAAAAAAAAAGAAGAAGAAGAACTTTATTTACTCGCACAAGACTTGGAACCTGAACTTTTTGCTCAATATGACCCATTTGAACAAGATATTGCTGAGTTCTTATCAATTCTTAAGACTGCTCTTATTATTCATAAATGGGGAAGTGAGTTCCCAGAAGACATTCTTTTAGATCAATATAATATCACACCTGGTGAGCTGAATTATAAACTCTCAGTATTAGACTGGATTTTGTATTGTATTGAAGAGTTGTTAAATTTGAAAAAAGAATTGTTTGTCAAATCTCAAATTAAAAAACTTCGTGTGAGAATGAAGTATGGTATTCGTGCAGAATTATTGCCACTGATGCATTTGAAAGGAATTGGGCGAAAGCGAGCAAGGCAATTATTTGAGCGAGGAGTGACTCAGCCAAGTAAGCTCAAAGAACTTCCGCGTGAGACAATTGTGCAAGTTATTGGAGAGAAACGAACAAATGAACTTCTCAATTCACTCAATCAAAATTCACAGCAATCAATTCGTGATACATTTAATTTAGATAAGCCACAAGAAATTAGAGCGCGAGAAGTGAGTGCTCAAGAAGTTGAAATTCTGCTCACATCACACAATGAATACGAAGAAGAGAAGAAAAAAGAGCAGAATTTACTTGATTTTATGTAACAATACATATAATTAAAACACTACTATTTATATACGATTTCAGCACAAAGACCTTTCACACTAATTCTATTTTTAGAACAATAAGTTCCCGCTGTATTATCTACTTTTCTACACCCATTATTATACTCACTGCCTTCAGAGCAAAATACTAGTGTTGAACCCTCTGGACAATATGCTTCAGCTGTTTTTTTACACAATCTCGGAGTTATATCGTAAATACTTGTGAAATCTAATTCTGCTTCTTTACAAGATAAAAGCCCTAAGGGATTCATTCCAGTTACAACTTCATTCTCATTTTCACACAAAGACGAGTCTTTCTCTAGATTTTCAGTTAACTTTGAAACATTAATACAGTTTTGAGCATTTTTCCCACACAATTCTTCAACTGATAAAGTCCCTACTTCATCAATATTACTCCCTGATAAGTTTAAATCATCAAACATTACTACTCTATCAACTTCTAAATTATTAATTACTGAGGTATTAGCAGGTCTTAAATAGTAACTTGTTCCTGCTCCTCTAGTGAAGTAAGCTTCTGCAAATACTCCTCCCAAATAATCAGAAGTAGAACGATTGGTCATAATCGTATTAATATTACTTATATTGTTATTATTCATGTATAAATTGCCTCTCATACTATCTCCACTGCGATTGATGAATAAATCTTCTATTCTTGTAGATTTATATATTAAATCTTGGTTAAAATATACAATGTCACTAAATGTGAAATTATTTACTGTCTCATCAGAGCCAAATTCTCCCCCCACAATATCTTCTGCATATGTCCATATTCCATTACTATCTGAAAATGAAAAGGGGAAAAAACTCAATACTATTACTAAAATTATTAATGATTTTAATTTCATAATTAATTCTATGAATCAAATAATTTATAAATTTTCGTGTTCATTACAAAAGTAATTTTTTAAGTGGATGTAATGATTTAAATACTATCTAATTATAATTAATATCATAATAAAATGTTATTAATTTTATTACAAGAATAAAAAGATATTCTCTGGAGTAGTATAGCGAATCATTTTTTTCATAAAGCTCAATTATAAAAAAATAATCTTGACTATTTTTTTTACCAATAACTTCATTCATAAACTCTTTGAAGTAGTGGAAATCGTTTTCAATATTTTCCAACTCATTTAACTCAATGAGTATATTAAAATATACAACTTTTTTTTTGAAATCTAAATGCTTTGGATTGATTAAATTTAAATTTTCATATATTTTCGAAGATTTATCTTCAAAACAAGTCTTCTCATCATTTAATTTTAAATTGAAGTATACAATATCTAAATTTTCTTCTAAATATCCATTATCTAGCAATGTCTCACATATATTTTCATTATTTGAGACTTCAAAAGTAATATTTAAATTTTTTAGAATTTGATTTGACAAATTGTTTGAATTTTGAATTTCTAAAGAATTATTTAAATTTCTCTCAATTGAAAATAGTTTATCATTTTCAAACTTAATATTTTTAATCTCCAAGTACTTTAAAAAATCTAATTCTTTCACATTTACAAATTGGCAATTTCCATTTTTTTTGCAAACCATAGATTTGAAGGTGCCATCTGCACTTTGATAAGACTCAATTTTTAATAAATAAGACTCTATTGATGATTTTAAATTTTCTTCAGATATTTTCTCGGATTCAAAAAATAACAATTGATTTGAATAAGAAACAATTAGAATAATAAATACTAATTTTGAGAAAACAAAAACACTCATTACAACTGTATCTTTGAATTTAATTCCTAAAATAGTATAAATTAAAATAATATATAGTGATAAAAAAACATACCACAAGTTATAATCCAAAAGAAAGGTATAATACCAATATAAAAAAGCCAATATGAAACAAATAAATATTTTTGCAATAAAGCTTGATGGAAATAAACCCACAATGGTTTTTATTCCATATTTTTTATCCGATTTATAATCTTTAATGTCTATTATATTATAACTTAAAGTGAAAAAAACTATATATAATATCACAATGTCAACTGGAATGAATTGAGTTTGATTTGATAGATAATATCCCCCAATAAATAATATTAATGAATTAAAAGATAAGAGAAATTTAGAAAACAAAGGGATTTTTTTAAAACGAAAAGGCCTACAAGAATAAATATAGTACACTCCCGTCCAAATTAAAAGAAATAAACATAAGTATATGTTTGAGAATAAAGATATTAAAAATCCAAATATAAAACTAAATTGTCCCACTTCTCTATATTTTTGTATAGAAAAATTTTTTTTAGTAGTTGAACGGTTTGAATTTGAAATTTTATCTATGTCAACATCTTCTAAATTATTAGTTACAATTGAAAATACACACATTAAAAATAATGAATAAGAAAATAAATAAATATCTAATATATGAAGTCCTAAATTTGCATTAAACACATAGAAAAATCCAAACAAAAAGATAATTATTTGATATATAATTCTAGATATTAACAAGTCATTTTTAATTTGAGAAAATCCCTTTTTATCATAAAAATAATAAAAAAGTGGAAGAAAGATTGAGAGTAAAACTAAATAAACTTTTGCAAAATCAAAATCTGTGAAATTAGAACTTGAAAACAAAAATATTATTGCAACTAACGAAGAAAACAAATAAAATCCGAAAAATCCACATAGGAAAGTTAATATTGATTTGGATATGCTTTTATGGTTATTGTTTTTATACACAATGTAAGATAAGATAATTAATAAAAAAAAAATGGTAATCCTCAAACCCAATGATGGACCTTCTCCAAATTCATTTTTAGGAAGAAATAATAAAAAATGACTCATACTAAATTGTAGAGTAGAATAATAAGTTGAAGTCATTCCTTTTCCTAAAGAAAACATTAAATCTAGGATTGGTGGGAGTAAAACAATTGGTGTTAAAGAGAATGAAGTTCTTAAGCAATTCACAATATTAGAATTCATAAAAAAAAATAGTAATATAGATACAGATGAAAATACTACAACAAAATAAGTTAAGAGATGTAGAAAAAATCCAATATTTAATTCATATGAGTTAGAATAACTCTCTAACAAAAACCTAATTAATGTTGAGAGTATAAAGAGTATTAAAAAATCTTTAATAGTAAATTGCTTAGTATATTTAAACTCCATTTGAAACCTTAATCTTATTAAAAAGTAGATGAACAATATTATAAATGTATCTGATTAATTTGAAATACTTATAAGAATCATATTCTATCCTAACTACTTCTTAATTGAAACACAATTCTTTATTATATTATTATAAAAAAAGTGTATGAAGAATTATTTAACACTTGACTCCATCACAATTAATAAATCACTTATTGGAATTCGAGTTGATATCAACTCAGCTATTATTAATGGTAAAGTTGAAGTGAGCGGTCGAATGCGTGAAGCGTGCACCTCAATTCAAGAATTAATTAAAAAAAATGCAACAGTTCTCATTTTTGCTCATCAAGGAAGAAAAGGAAAAGACGATTTCACCTCACTTGAGCTGCATAAAATTGCAATGGAGAAAATACTTGGAATTGAAATTATCATGATTTCAACACTCAGTGAAGAAGCAGTAAAGCAATCATTAAAAGACAATTCAAAACATCGAGTATTTTTACTTGAAAATTTGCGTGAATTAGACTGCGAGCAACATCCTGAATTTACAAAAAAGCAAGAAGTGAAGACAAATCCAATTACTAAAATTATTTCTCTGTGTGATTATTATGTTCTTGATGCATTCTCAATTGCACATCGAGCGCACTCCTCAATTGTTGGAGCAATGCAAGTCCCACACATTGCAGGAAGATTACTTCAAAAAGAACTCAAACCATTAAGTATTTTAGAACAAACTCCTCATCCTCGAATTTATATGATGGGAGGTGTAAAACCTGATGATTTGCTGCCTCTTATCATCAAAAGTTTAGAGCAAAACTCAGTTGATACAATTTTACTTGCAGGTGTTATTGGAGAAGTTGCTCTGCACGCAAAAGGAGTTCATCTTGGAAAAAAGTGGGATTGGATTGTTAAAAACGAATTTAACAAGTCTGAGAGAGAATTAAAAACATTGCTTAAGAAATACCCAAATCGGTTCATTCTTCCGCGTGATGTTGCATATATTGACTCAAATAATGAACGAGTAGAAGTACCTGTTGAAGAGCTTAAAACTAAACAATTAGCTCATGAAATTTTGCAAGACAATATCATTCAAGACATTGGAAGAGAAACAATTGAAACATTTTCACAATACATTAGCGAGTCTCAATCATGTTATGTGAAAGGACCTGCTGGAAATTTTGAAATTCGAGGATGTGAAGTTGCAACATTTGAACTCTTCAAACATATTACAAAATCAAATACATTCTCTTTTATGGGAGGAGGACATACACTCACAGCGGCTGAGATGTCAAAGACAATTTCAAAATTCTCCTACGTATCACTTGCAGGAGGTGCACTTGTTCAATTTTTACAAGGAAAAGAATTACCTGGAATTAAAGCACTTGAACAATCCTATACATTAATTTCTTCATCATCTTCTCAAAGTGAATACTTTGATATTGTAGTTATAGGCTCAAATGTAGTTGATACATTTATTAATAGTCCAATTGATATTGATAAAAGTATACTTGGAGAAAAAATTAAAATACAAGATAATTTTTTAACAAGTATGGGCGGAGGAGGTGTGAATACTTCTGCAATTGCTTCAAAACTACACGCAAAAGTTGGACTCATCACGCGAGTGAGCAGTGAGAGTTTTGAATTATTACAGCAAAGTGCAAAAGAGCATTCTTTTTCTCTGATTAATCCAACTCCTCGAAAAGAAAATTCTGCTAAAACTGTACTTATACAAACCCCCTCTCATGATAGAGTAATATTTACCTATAGAGGTCAAAACCAAAATTTATCCCCATGTGACATTCCAACCCAACTTCCAATTTCTAATTATTATTTTTCAGGACTCACTCATACATCATTTACAACACAATCTCAAATAATTAAAAAACTCAACAAGCAACAATCACACTCACTCATCGCATACAATCCATCTTCATACACTATTCAAGAACATGAAGAAGAAATTATTGAACTCTTAGAGTATATTCATGTACTAATATTTAATAAAGAAGAAGCTCAAGCACTCACTCATCAAAAAGGAATTAATAATAATCTTCACTTACTCTCTTCAATGGGTCCTAAATACGTAGTAATTACTGATGGTTCCAAAGGATCATTTGCAATTATTAATAATTCAACACATATTTATACGCAGCAAAGTATTGTAAATTCTAACAATATTGTTGACACAACTGGAGCTGGAGATTGTTTTGCAATCACTCTTTTCTATTTTTTATCCAAACAATACTCACTTGAAGATGCAATGCATTATGCAACACTTAACTCTGGTCATTTAATAACACAAAATGGAAGCACGAATGGGAGTTTAACACTTCATGAATTAAAGAAGAAAAAATTTAAATTATAATTTTATAATTCACATAAATTCTATATTTACAAGTTGGTATTAAAAATATTTATTAACTGTTATTTTTATTTACTCGTTTTATTAATAAAAAATAAATAAGAATTAATCACTCGATCTTAATGATACATCGCGTCTAATATCTTCATCTAATCCATCTCCTGAAATAATAATTGTTGCAGAGCGAGATGTGCTAAAATCAATTCCGCTAAATTGACCTGAACTATGTGTTGCAACAAGTAAATTCTCATATCCTGCTCCCTTAGCTACATCAAATTGTAGAGGATCTTGTGAATATTCTGCAAGTCTGAGCTCAACATTTAATTCATTAATATGTCCTTCAATTGAAGAACCTTGTCTATTTGAAATTCCCGCAATTTGAATTTGAGAGTTGATTGGAACTCCATTTTGATTAACTTGAATTGTTGAATCTTCTCTTGGCGAGATTACATCAACTTGCAACTTATCATTCTCACCAGGCTTTGAGCGAACAATGTAATTTGTTCGATATATATCATTAATCTCTCGACTGGTTTGAGTATCAGTTTGAATTTCCTCTTCTTCTAAAATATCCATCTCAAATGTATCTTGACTGAGTTGAATATCATTTCCAGTCATTCTCAACTCGAGTTGACAATTCCCTTCTCTAAATCCATCATCATTACTATTACTTTGCGAATTATCATTATCATCGTTGTTATTTTGTGAATCATCATCATTATTGTTGTTATCGTTATTATTATTATTTTGATCTTGATTTTCAACAGTTGCTTGAGAACCAACTGCTGGAATTTTTAAATCGTTGAGTTCAACATAAAAGTTCCCATTTTGTGAATCGATATATGTTGAATCAAGAGGAACTGAACCAACTCCATTTTCACAACTACTTCTATACCATAATGTTCCTCTTTGATTACCTTGCAAATCTCCTCGTGCAATATAAGATACATCAACTCCTACAACATCTCCTTCATAAAATACAGCCGTTCCTCTACCTAGACTTGGAACTGTTTGGGTTGAATCCATAAATTGATAATATGTTAATTGACTAAGAGAACCAAAATTACTTCCACATGTAATTCCGCCTCCTGCCACACCGGCACTCACACTAAATGAACAATCACTATATGGACCACTACCTAAATTATCAGCAGGACCTCTTTGAATAACTTCTTCATGCTCATACGTTTTTTTCTCATCATTAATTGTATACTCAACTGTTGTTTTTAATACATTAAATACATATTGAGCAGATTCATCACGAATTCCTATTGCTTCTTGTGACTGACCTGCTGCAGGCACAGATTTTTGAATAGGTCTATATGTTGATGAATCAATTTCTTGAGCAGTTGTCACACCTTCAGGACAATATTCTCCATTTTCTTGAGAACTATCACATATCAACTCATATGTAAATTTCACTGCACTTCCTCCTGAAATTCCATTGTGGGTAAATTGATACGCAGTAGTTATTTCACCTTTCAGCGGATTATATCCATCAAATCTAACTTGTGGCATTGTTTGAGTATATTGTGGCGCAATTTCTACTTCTCTGTCCAAATCACCAATTAAACTTTTCTCAAGTTGAGTGAAATCCTTGTTAATTGCAAACACACATAGACTACTTGCAATATTCTCTGTTTGAATTTTTCCATCTGAATAATAATTCTGTCCTTCATACCTATCATCTAAAAGTTCTGCTGATGATTGGCTTTGAGCAAGTCCTCCAAATAAACTAGCATCAATATCTCCTCTAGGTTCTCTTTGTTGATTTCTTCTCTCACTAAATCTAAACACAATTCCAGTAACTGCGTCACACAACGAAACACTTACTAAACGCTCACAATATGTTCCCTCAACAGTTCCCGTTTTTACATCTTCTAAACAATCAATAATATTATTTTGAATTTTATATAACTGGTTTAAATGTTGATACGTCTCAGGAATACAGCCACTTGCAACTGACTCTAAGATATTATCACTTGGATCCATCGCTGGCTGATACAATGTCCTTGTATGGTCATAGTGAGGAGGATTTGGGTCATAACATGAATTTTGAACAGAATTTACATCTAATCCTTGAATATTATCTTCATTCCCGTACAAATCATTTTTACACTCAACTCTCTCCTCTGCACTTCCTAATTCTTCACACGATTTCATCCCATCATTAATCACTGCTTGATCATATGTGTATGGAACACATCGTCGTGGAATTCTCTTCTCAGAAGTTGCATCTTTTGCTTCATAAAGTAATGACTCTGTTTCTTCAAATTCTTTTACAGTAGCAGACGCCTCTCTTCCAAGCTTCCCCTCAGGAGTTACACATTGGCTTCCAACATCAAGTCGCTCAAACGTCCTTAAAGTCTTTTTACTCTCATCTGCACCATATGTATTTAAGTCTTCTAAATCTTCTGGAACTTGAACTTCTCCTTCTTCATTTAGAGGCATAAGTGTATTACTATTTCCGGATCTATCTGGCCCACACTCAGCAGGACTTGCAGTGCAAAATGTTCTATCACACACCAAATATAATTGTTCTTGTGCATCTTCAAGTGCCTCTCTATCTGCTGGATCATCATCACTCAATCCTGCAGTTTGAATTGAGTGCCACACTCGAGCACCTGCACAACTAATATATCCAACAGGCACTAATTTTCGAGCAATTCCTCTAAGCTGATCTGTCAATTCTACAGATGTATTTAAAAAATCAATTCCAGCATCAATCATCTCAGGAGTCAACCAATCTGTGAGTAAATTTTTATCATAATCAATACTCACTTGAGTAAATTCTGGATTTCTCACATCAATATCATACCCGCTTACACTCGCTCGTGGAATAATTTCAAGAGTTAAATCTTCTGAATTCGGATAATCATCCACTTCAATTCCTCGTTTTGAAAATTCAAGTGGAACATATAAATTGAGTTTTTGAGTTTGTCCTTCATAAAAATATGTGACCTCTGAAGATGCAACTCGAATATTTCTAGGCTCTCCTCCTCGTTTTCTCACTTGAACACCTCTAATTTGAATATCATCTTCCTCTCCAAATTGACCTACATAGTCCATCTCAATGACAAGTGATGTTCTATATCGTGAATTCTCAGGTTCTGCTTCAATTTCGTATGGATTTATTGAATTTTTATTAAATGTTACTGAATCAATATTCCAATCTGTATTTCCTCCTTGATATGTTACATCAAATTCTTGCATATTAACACGCCCATATTCATTTCTCATCATCACACAAATTCTATTATCATGTGTATTTGTTGATTTATCTGGATCAATACTTGTTCTAAGTGACATAATCTCACCTTCAGCCACACTTTGAAGCGCAGAACTACTTCCAAATCGTCCTTCATCATCACTTTTAAAATTTAACTCTCCACGAATAAATTCAATAACATCTGCAAATTGAAGTGCGTATGAGAACTCAGATTCTTCATCTTCAAATGCTTCATCAATATTGCTTGAATCATAATTTCTCCAAATACCTCTCTCATAATACTCATACGCGTCATCACAACTCATTCTTCTTCGATTCCCATTATCTGTATCTACAAAATCATCCTCTCCAATAACAATAAATGAAACATCAACATTTGGCTGATTGGTTCTTCCCCTCAGTGTCGCCCATGAATTAAACGCCTCTCCTCGGCCACTCTCTTGAAAAAATGAAGAAGGATTCATCTCATCCACAACTAACTCAGGATCTTCATCATTATACAACACAGTAATTGACTCAGTTGCAGTATTTCCTCCTCTATCTGTAGCTGTTAAAATTAAATCGTATCCAATTCCATATTGAGTTGCCACTTGCTCATACCACTGAGAATTTCTTCGAACACCATCTTCTAATAATTTCTCGTATGCTTGTTTAACTTGTTCAACATATTCTCTCTTCACTTCTAACTCTTCAACGACTTCATCAATAGTTGCACCTTCAGACAATTCACCCGATATATCTCGAACAAGATTATCTGCTTGTTTTGCTCGAATATCTAACTCAACTGAACCATTTACCACAACTTCACTTCTTGGAGATGAATCATACTCCCACTCCAAATCTTGTGCATCAACACTTACATTTACTCGAATTGTAGAATATCCTGTAAATATTTGATTACCAATTTCTGAGCCATCAAATCGCGCAACAAGTCGTGAGCCTGATTCAAATATATCAACACTTCCAATTGAAATTTCAGGAGGAGTCGTATCTCGATATACTTCATATCTGTTAAACCCTACAAAATTCCCTTTGTTTTCACTCTCATACGCAATTAAATCAAGTGTATTATTTCCTTCTCTATACTCATCACTTGAAATCGAAATATTAAACTCACCAGTTGACTCATTCACGTCAAAATCTCTCATTAGACCTGTATTTGAAATAATCTCTCCGGGTCCATTAACTAAATATGCAAACCCAACTGAATCATAATCCTCCACATTTGAAACACTTCCAACAATGTTTGAACCTTCAAGATTTGCAATTAATGAATCACTCTCTTCAACTTCAAATTTAATAGGATATTTATCAATAGTAATTGTAAACTCTTCTTCAATATCTTGCTCAGCTCCTTCAAATTCATCTGCTGATGCAACAACTCGAATAGTATTATCTCCTGAGAGTAAATCATCTGTTGTAATACCACCAATTGAAAATTCTCTGAGTGAATCATCAAAAAACACTGATTTTGGATTTGTTCCAAATACTCTTTGTGATTCTCTTACAATAATTTCTGAATTATCATAATCAATTGAGTCAAACACATACTCCTCACTTAACTCTCCAGCTGAATATGATTGTTCATCTTGACCAAATACACTAATATTAAAATTATCCTCAGATGAAAAATTAATCTGAAATCTCTCATTTGCAACAAAATCAAATGAGTCTGATGCATCTTCCCAATTAATTACTCTTAAGTCTGATTGGAATTTCTCTTCTGTGAATCGTTCATCATTGATAAATACCGTTACAATACAATTATAACATACATCTCCTGTAATATTTAATTCATCATTTTCAAGACCCAAATTCCCATCTAGTCTCAAATCTGGATACACAGCGTATGATGAAGCACTCAGTGTTTGAACTATGATAAGCGATAAAATAAACAAAGTAAACACATTGATGATTTTGTTACTCTTCAAAGTGTGTTTAAAAAAAACATTCATAAGAATATATTAGAAAATTCGTTTAAAAAAATATGCTATAATTTTGAAGTTATAACTCCAGATAATGCTCAATAATAGAGTTTAAGTTTTAATTAATAAATACTCTAATTTGAAAAATTTTTATTTGAAAATTTTAATTTAAAAGAGGAAAATTATATAAAACCTAAAATCTCAATTAAGAATATGAATAAAATAATTACAAGCCCCAAACTCTCACGAGTTGTTATTGAAGCATTTTTTTCTCTCATATTTATTTCAATAATTATCTTTGGAGTTACAGCACTAATTCTATTTACAACAACTCAATTCTCCCAATTTAGAAATTTTATACTTCTAGGAGGAGGAATTCTTCTCATCCTTACAATATTCTCCACACTCAAACAAATTATTAGATTTAAATATACAACTTATATTATCACACCTCAACATATTAAGTATTCTTACTCATTTCTTGCAAAAACAATTGTTACAATTCCTACAACTCAAATCACTGATGTTCAATCTCGAGTAGGGTTTTTTTTAGACAAACTTTTTGGTGTTGGAACATTGCAACTCTTCACAAGTGGAAGCAGTGGGGCTGACATTTCACTAAAACATATTAGCAATATTGATGAGATATACACATTCATCAACAAACACTCCAAAGCAAAAGATGAGTCTGAACAAATTCAAAATTATTCAAACACTGAGTCAAACACCACAACTCAAAGAGACCAATCAAGCCAACAATCAAAAAATATTGAGCTTGAAATTAAGCCAAATGTGAAAATTGCAATGTTGAGCTCTTTTATAGGAGTAGCTATCTTTGCACTATTTGCTCTGCCTATTGGAGGACTCTCACTTATTGGATCAATAATATCAGGAGCAACGGGTGCAATTGTTAGTTTACTAATCATCTTCCTTATCCTTGGAGCAATTATCCTTCTCTCACTCTATTTTCAATACAAGTATTATTCAAATATTGTATATAGATTTTATAATTCACAAATTGAATATTTTGATGGATTTTTAACAGTTCAAAAACACACTGTCTCATATCAAAGAATTACAAACTCTAGTTATTCACAAACATTTATTGACAGAGTACTTGGTGTTTCAACAATTATTATTGAAACTGCTGGTTCATCTTCAAATTTGACAATTAAATATATCAATAATGGAGAGGAGATTAACAATAAAATACAATCAATTCTTCAATCAAAAGGAGTTAACTAATACAAGAAATAAAAATGGAAAACAAATCTAATTCAATCAACGAGCAAGACTATCAAGCCAAAGAGCGTCCAATGATAATAAAACCAACTCTGCTCATCCAATTTCTCTCACTAGGAGTAGGACTCATCACACTCACCATTCTGGGAATAGTTGGACTCTTCATTGCTAGTGTCTATTTAACAACAACTCAAATTCTAGCAGGACTTGGTGCTATTGCAGGAATTTTTGGTATTGCACTATTTGGAGGTATTGTTGGGATTGTTGGAAATATTATTCGTGTTCTTGTAACAGAGTATAAAATTACGTCTGATAACGAGATTATAATTTCAAGAAATTTTCTATCCAAACAATCACAAACATATAGAATTGATCAAATTACAAGTATTGAGAAAAAACAATCATTTACTCAACGACTCCTAGGTGTAAGTTCAATTGAGATTAATATTTTTGGACTCAGCTCTTTTCAACCTACTCAAGGTTCTAATCAACAAGCAATATATCCAATACTTGAAAATATCAAAGAAGCAGACACTATTTTTCAAAGAATTACTACTGATATGAATGCAGATCAAAAGCAACACGTAGTCTATCAACAACAACCTAAAATTACTCCTAATATTGTCTCTTTAACTTTTTTAATTATAATCACACTCTTGACATTTGTTAGTGCAATAATTACGTATCAACCAAATAATGTTATTATCTCAGCAATTTTTGCAGGAGTAACTGTACTATTTACCATCTTCTCGCTCTCTGCTTCAATTTCAATATTTAAACTCAAAAAAACTCATTATAATCTTCTTCCTACAAATCTTCATATCACACACAATTATTTTTTTAGTAAATCTCACAAAGTAGTTCCATATTCAAAAATTACAAATACAACAAACATTAGAAATATTTTCTCTTATGCAATTTTCAAACTATTCAATATACAAGTATTTACAGGAGGCTCAAAAGATCCAATTCTTGTTAAAATACCAATAACTTCAAATCTTCCAATCATACTCTCATCTGTTGTAAAAAGCTCACACAATCAACTCTCACAATCAAGAGTTCAAACAATTATTCAATCTGCTCCACAACCTCTAATGACGCTCAAGCCGAGTATTTCATTTATTTTACCTATTTATATTTCATTTCTCAAATATTCTCTTTTTTTTATTGTAGCTTATATTATATCAAGTAATTACGCACCAGAGGAAATTCATCAATTCATTACAGTTGCAATTATTATAGGAGTAATACTAGGGTTATTGAGTATTATCACAAGACACATTCTCAAACATAATTATACGTATCAATTGTTTGAAGATAAAATTATTCTCATCGGAGGACTTACGACAATTAGTACACACGAAATTTATACTAAAAATTTCAAATATATTTCATACCATCAATCACTACTTCAACGAATGTTTAATGAAGGAAGTGTCTTAATCTACACAGCAGGAGAGAGTGGAATGAATGGAATTTTGAGAAATATTCCGCACTCAGAGTTATATTATCAACACATTGAATATGCACTCATTTATGATTCCAAAAATTCTTTGCACACATTAGCACAAAAAGAAAACTCATAATTTATAAAAAATTCTTTTGGGCTGCCTCTTCATTTCTAGTTTTTTTAAAATATATAATTCAACTTGCAAAGATGATAAATCTGCTCTTGCTTTATTATAGATTTTTAATTTCTCTTTTAATGACCAATAATTATATCCTGCGTTAAGTTTTGGAAATATGGATATGGCGTGTAAGTATGCTGTTCTATGATTGATTTATGCTTTGTAGTGTTTTGTGACAATGTGTTTAATTCTTCAATTAAGAGAAATATTACTTCACTGTGATTTTTATAAATTGGTAAATCAAATACGCTCATTTTTCTAATCAGTAATTGTATTGTTCAAAAAAGATTATTCGCAAAAATCTTATTTTGCTCATCAAATATTCAAATCACCAAATTTTCAAAGCATCAAGGAGCAGTCTTCACACACAACGCGTAATAACTATTAGTTACATCAACAGCAATGGAATTACCATCGCCGAAACCGACAGGGTACGCAAAGGAACTTATAAGTGCATACAATGTATTAGACCAATAATAACCATCTTGAATTCCACTAAATCCTATGGAGTTTAAACGAGTATCAGTTGAACCAGTCCCATCGTGATACAACAATGTCATCAACTCTGCTTTTTCAGGTAATCGCCACCCTCCTCCTGCAGTAGCTACACCACTACAATGACTTTGAGCATTACTATGTGTATGAGTACTTGTTCCGGGACTTTTCTCCCAGCATAAGTTAGTTATCGTATCATACATTGTACCACTTCCACCACACTCACTCGCATCTTCTATAAATTCTCCTCCAACTCGCTCTTGACCTAACCCTCCCTCATAGGAATGCTGTTGGGTTGCGTGCCATGCACTTTGTGAAAATGTGAATCCATACACAAGTGAAGATACCAAAATCACTGCAATGATTGTTACTGCTACTTTTAATTTAATATTCATATTAACTGATCAGAGGAGTAGTATTTAAATGTTTTGTATTACTTAATGTTAGTCTCAGTAGAGTTCATCGTTTTTCGTATTGTGTGAAGTTTGCAATATACTTCATAAGGTGAGAGTGAATCAAGCTCACGCAGTATAGTTGTGATTTCTTCTATAAAATTGTAGTTATGAGAGGACTTAGATATATTATTCAATAGTTCTTGAGTATCAAATGTGTGAGAAAAACTCTTTGCGTTTTCAAAAACATCACTCTCAATACGCTCTTTGAGACCATTTGCTAACATATCTTTCTCAACTACGACTGCATAATTATGCCCTAAATCCTTAACCTTTGCTATCATATTCTTATTTGAAATAGGAAATCCACAACAAATACGCTCCTTCCATACAAAGAGTTTAAGTCCAAGCTGTTGTTGCAAAAACACTGCTTGTGAGTCAAATATTCTATAAAATGAACCCATTTGAATGAGAATAATGGTGTTTGAGTATTTATTCACAAAATACTCATATTGCTCAGAAAAATTTTTGAATTGTTCCTGCTTGTGTGTTCGTGTAATTGCACTGACTTGATTGCCTTCATCATCTGTGCGTGTTGTAAGTGTGAAATAATTATTAAGATCCATTTTTTTGTATAGTGATTGAGTTAATTTGTAGGTATTTGCATATTTAAAATGCCCTAAATATGAATTAAAAGAGTTCATAACTAGCTTTTGAGTTTTAATATCTAAATACTGATTTTTTGAGAGGACTTCATAAAGTCTTCTTCTACACTCTTTTACAGATTTTTTTCTCACAAGAGTATAATTATTATGAATAATATAACCTATGAAATCAAGATACTCACTTGTAGAGCGAAGACGAATTTTTCCACTTGCAAGTTCAAGATGAAGTGTAGTACTCAAAAACGAATTAATTGACTCAATTAATGCTTCAAGTTCTTCTCGTGTATTTGTAAAAAGTACAAAATCATCCATATATCTACAATACGCATCATATCCAAGTTCTTGAGTGATATAATAATCAAGTGTATTTAAATACACATTTGCAAAAAATTGAGATGTTAAATTTCCAATAGGCAGACCACAATTATGCTTCTCAGCTTCTATAAGAGATTTAAATGTTGGAATTGTTTTAAGCAAGTGAGCATTTTTTGTAGTTGTATAGTGTTGAGTGTATTTGTGGAAGATAATTCTTCTCAACAGTTCAAATAGTTCAGTTTTGCCCTCAAATTCAACTTGTGAGAAATCTTGTTCAAGTATTGAGAAAAGAATTGTTCTATCAATTGAGACAAAAAATGAAGATATATCTAATTGTAAATAGTATTTATGAGTGCGATATAACTCTTTAACTTCTCTAAGTAATTTGTGTGAACCTTTACCTTTTCTACACGCATGAGAATGTTGTAAAAAATTGGCGCTAAATTTGAGCTGTGTTTTATGTTCATAGTATTGTTCTAAATAGGAAATGACTAAATGATGTACAATTCTATCACGAATATCAACTGCCCAAATTTCTCGCACTTTTGGATATGTTAATACAAATACAAAAGAATTATGAATATAATACGAATTTGATTGCAATTCTTCATATATTGAAAAAATATTTCTCTCTAAATTCATTTCAAATTCAAACAAATTTGAAGATTTTTTTCCTCTTCTACATTGTAAATACGCATTATACACATCTTGTATTGTAAACATTATCTTAAACCTTTTTACTGTGCAGTATCACACACAACGCGTAATTACTATTAGTTACATCATTAGCATTGGAATTACCATTGTTGAAATTGACATTGTACGCATTGGAACTATTTCATCTTGGACTTATAAGTTAATTCTATTACTATAGAGCAATAGAGCCAAAATGCAGACTGCTCTAAACCTCTCTTTATATAAATCAAGGTTTACTTATATTCATATAAACTCAGGGCATATATTGTATGAAATTTACTTATTAAAAAAAATTATAATTATGCTATAATTACAAATTTTTCTTACTTAAATACTTTAACCAACCCTCAGCTTGCTTAACAATTTCAAGTCCTAGTGCAGAAAATTCTAAATATGAATTGCGTGATAATTCTCTAAGAAATGATAAACTTCTAAACAATATAAGCAATTCCTCAATATTTATGATTAACTTCTCAATAGTTTCTTGTTTCACACAACTACTTGAGTCTCTATTAATTTGAATAATGAGTCTAAAATTTTGTAACAATAGCTGTTGTATTTCATTCCCTATCGTATACTTATATTTTTTAGACATTGTAGGTAAATATTTATTGAATTGTAAAAATAATGAAAAATTATCTTTATATATTTTTAAATGCGTATATCGTGCCATTTTGAGTTTTTTTTCGCAAAAATCTTATTTTGCTCATCAAATTTTCAAATCATCAAATTTCCAAAGCATCAAGAAGCAGTCTTCACACACAACGCGTAATGACTATTAGTAACATAAAGAGCAGAGGAATAACCATGGTAGAAATGGACAGAGTACGCAAAGGAACTACTAGATCGTGTGTCAGTCCAATAATTACTCGATTGTACATTGTCAAATAAGTTACTTCCTCCACTTCCTCCAACAATATAAGGATCTGATGCTCTTCCAACATCTACAAGTGATGCTTCCAACTCAACGAGTGTAGGTAATCGCCAACCTGAACCTAAATTTGAACAATGAGTTTTTGAATTTGACCAGGTTCTTTCAGTTGTACTTGGACTTTGTTCCCAATAGAGACCTAAAATAGTATCATGCACTACATTTATGCCATCAACAGTGTCTGTAAGATAATAAGACTCACACCCAGTCTTATCATCTTTAAAGGCGCAAGAAGGATCAAATACTACACTTGACTCTTCTGTTGTTACACTCCACGTTGTGGAATAATCGCCTAAAT
>CAZULG010000003.1:0-105441 GCA_964621065.1 uncultured Methanosarcinales archaeon
ACGGGGCTTTGAAAATCAAACAATGTTTAAATCTTGATATTCATCAAGATACTGTAAATGAAGTTCTTAAACGAAATAATCTCACGAGAACTGAGCATAATCGTTCATCTCGTACTAAATACGTTCGTTTTGAACATAAATATGCGAATTCTCTATGGCATATTGATGATAGTGAATTTAGTGAAGAAAGTAAAATTATAGCAGTGATTGATGATGCAACTCGATATTGTTTAGAAATTTTACATATGAAGTCGGTTACAACATCTGTTGTAACTCAATTTTTAGATAAATTAATCCAAAAATCTGAACTCCCAACTCATTTTGTAATAATGATTTAGAAGTATTTAAAATGAGATACAATCATCTCAGAACTCATCATAGTTTAAACAATATAACTCCAGCAGAGGAGTTTTACAATTTTCAAAGAAAATTGAGGTGGCGCATATGTCACACGACTACACGTATAGAATGTAGAAATATTTATAAAACTCTTCTCATTTATCATTTAGTATAGAGAGCAATCTCTGTTGCATAAAAAAATGGCTAAAGAACACTTTAATGTAGTATTTATTGGACACGTAGACCATGGTAAATCAACAACAGTTGGAAGATTGTTGTTTGACGCTGGTGGTGTTGATGAACAAACTATGAGAAAACTAAAAGAAGAAGCAGCTGCTAATGGTAAAGCAGGATTTGAATTTGCCTATGTTATGGATAATTTGGGAGAAGAAAGAAAAAGAGGGGTAACAATTGATCTCTCACATAAAAAATTTGAATCAGACAAATATGAATTCACAATTATTGATGCACCGGGTCACGCTGATTTCATTAAGAATATGATTACAGGTGTTTCCCAAGCAGATGCAGCAGTATTAGTTGTTGCTTGTACAGATGGTGTGAACGCACAAACTAAAGAGCACGCGTATTTATCCAAAGTGTTTGGAATTGATCAATTAATTGTTGCTGTAAACAAAATGGATATGAGAGAGTATTCAGAAACACGATTTAATGAAATCAAAACTGATGTGAACGCATTAGTTGGAAAATTAGGATTTAAATCAGTAAGATTCATTCCAATCTCAGCACTGCAAGGTGATAATGTGGTGAATAAATCTGAAAACATGAGTTGGTATACTCAAGGAACATTACTTGAATTATTAAATTCATATGAGCCTGCAAATAGACCAACTGATTTGCCTCTAAGAGTTCCTTTGCAAGATGTATACGCAATTAAAGGAATTGGGCTTGTACCTGTTGGAAAAGTTGAAACAGGAATTTTAAAGCCAAACATGAAAGTAGTAGCTGTGCCTGCAAAAACAGGAACAGGACTTGCTGGTGAAGTAAAAGATGTAGAAATGCACCATGAGAAAGTAAAAGAAGCTCCTCCTGGATATAATGTTGGGTTCTCAGTAAAAGGATTTAACAAAGGAGATTTAGCAAAAGGAGATGTAATTGGAACTCCTCAAGAGCCACCAACACTTGCTCAGGAATTCAGCGGCCAATTAATGGTTCTAAACCACCCAAGTGTAATTACTGTTGGATATTCACCAGTATTTCACATTCACACTGCTCAAGTATCATGTAGAGTGACAGAGATTACTAAAAAGTTATCTCCTGAAGTACAAGACAACCCTGATTTTATTAAAAACGGAGATGCAGCAATTGTTAAGTTCACACCTTTAAGACCTGTTGTAATTGAGACAAGAGATAAATTGCCTCAACTCGCTCGATTTGCAATTAGAGATAGTGGTAAAACTGTTGCGGCTGGACAATGTATGGAAGTTGTTGAGAAACCACTTAAAGTATAATTAAATTAAAATGGCACAACAACAATATTTACGTATTAAGCTCGTTGGTGATAATATCACTAACTTGAACAATTTTGTAGAAGAAATTTCAGCTATTTGTGAAAAATTAGGAGTTACTCTTAAAGGACCAATTCCAATGCCAACAAAGAAGTTGAAGGTTACTGCAAGAAAGTCTCCTTGTGGAGACGGAAAAGCCTCATTTGAGAGATATCAAATGCGAATTCATAAACGATTAATGGATGTTCAAATTAATGATCGTGTTGTGAGAATGATTATGAAAGTACCAATTCCAACAGGATTGAATATTGAATTAAAAGTAATTTAAAGATTACTTATTTTTAAACTTAATTAATTTGAAGTACATTTTAATAGTAAAAATAATTGTTATTAAATTTAACATTTGAAAATTAGTTGATTTTCTCAATTATTTATATATAAACACCTAGTATCACTATTTTCAAAAACCTTTATAAAGTATTTTATATTAACTATAGTATGATAATTCCTGTAAGATGTTTTTCATGTGGAAATGTTATTGGTTCTTCGTGGGAACCATATCAAAAGCTCATTGAAGAAGGTAAAAGTAAAAAAGAAGCACTAGACTCTCTAAAAATTAAAAAATATTGTTGTAGAGGAGCTGTAATGTCACATGTTGATATGATTGACACTATTGGTAAATATTAATATAATAATTTTTCTCATTAATTAAATTACATTTCTCATTTTTTAATTGAATAATACTCAAATTGTAATGAATATTTAAAAATAAATCTCAACTCATTACTATAGATGAAACATATAACAAACTCTTTTTCAACACTCAAAAAATCTCTTGAAGCAAAAATTCCGCCCAATTTAGAGCGCCTCATTCCACGAGGATTTGAAATCGTTGGAACAATTGCAATTCTAGAAATTCGCGAAGAATTAGTTACGTATGAAACACTCATAGCACAAACACTTCTTGATCTTAATTCTCACATATTAACTGTTGTGAAAAAAGCAAGCATTCATGAAGGAGAATTTCGAACACAATCTTTTGAAATTCTCGCAGGAGAACAAACTACAACGACTCAATACAGAGAAAATGGAGTAATGATAGAATTAGACATAAATTCTACATATTTCTCAACAAAACTCTCAACTGAGCGTGAAATTCTTGCAAAATACGTACAACCACAAACAAATCAATTAGTGCTATTTTCAGGAGCTGGACCTTACACATTTGTCATCTCAAAACATAAGCCTAATATTTCTCGAATAACATCAATTGAATTAAATCCACATGCTCACACATATGCATTAAAAAATCTTGAGCACAATAAAAATAATCTAAAACAAAGTGATATATTCAAACGCATTCTAGCTACATGTAAAGAACATTCAATTCCTTTTTATGACAAATCAATTCTTAAATCATTAAATTATTTAACATATTCATTTTTTAATATTGATGCACTGCAATATAATCCAAGCATAAATGGCCCTCCACATACAAACCACCACGATATTCATAAAGATGATAACTCTTTATTCAATAACACTTTATTTGAATTGTTTAAGCAATCAAAGCAAGAATCTCAACATCTAACAATTAATCTTGATACAATCTCACAAAAAGAAAGAGAAAATGTATTATATTATTTAGTATTTAACCCTTTCTCTATTACATTTACAATTTTGTACAATTCAGCAATATACTTAGTCTCAACACAACTTGAGAAAAACTATCTCTATCAACTCCTCACACAACCTTATAAATCAATTAAGCAAATATACAAATATGATGAAGTGTACATGCCTCTTCCAAAAACAGCTAAAGAATTTCTCCCACATGTCCTTACACTCACAAACCCGCAAGCGGTCATCCATCTCTATGATTTTATGATGGAAGAAGAAATTGAAAAACAGCTTAATGCAAGTATTACTGATGAAATCATTCAAATTGGTGAGGAACATAACAAAAAATTAAACATTCTCTCAATTCGAAAAGTTGGACAAGCATCTCCTCGAAAATATCGCGTGTGTATTGATATTAAAGTAGAGAATTAAGAAGTTGATTCTCTCTCATTAATTCCTTGAGTTAGTGCATCCACAAAGTTTTGAGTTGAACTCCAATAGACACCACCTCCAAGTCTTGTTCCAACAATATCTAAGTGCATATTACAATTACCCATATAACTTGGACTTGAACCTCCGGCTTGAATTCCATTTCTAAATGCAACCCTGACAAACTCATCGAATTTAGGATTTCCATTACATACTTTCTCACCATTATAAGTTATATACAAATCTGCTGCATTTCCAAAGTCATGACGGTGTGAACCAATTCTTTGTCTTCCCTGAGAAGGTTGACCTCCACTATATATGTAAACATTAACTCCTGTTTCTTCTGCTGTTGTTTGAAGTCTTAATTCTAAGTCTGGATTTAATCCATATTTTCTAACTGTGTTTGACCCGATTTCATAATTTAATCTATTAAACGATGAATCTGAAACTTGAGCGTCTCTTAAATCTTTACTAAGTGTTGGATTTTCTTTATTTAAAATTGATAATAAATCAGGACTTATATCTTCAGAAGTTCCTTCATTTGTTAATTCACTTCCAAAATATTTCTGATACTTTTGTTTGACAGGTAGAGCAACTTCTTTAACTGTAATTGCCCCATCATTATTACCAAATCTAGTGTCAAGTCCATCATTAACTCTATATTCAGAACTTCCCTCTCGGTATAAAACAGAATCTAAATCATCTCTTGCTCTTCCATAAAATACTGCAGTATATACTTTCTCAATTTTATCTAAATTATTTCTACAATTAGAACAACTCTGAAAATATTGCTTAACATAATCCAACTGTTCCAGTTCATCCATTTGACATAATTGAGAAGTTGATGTCCCAAGTCCATTTGCTGTTGATTCTAAAAACTGTATTAAGCCAGTTGCACTACTCTGAGGATTCTGAGTGCAAGAACCAAATTCATCACCAGTCTCAAACGCCATAATTGAAATTAAAAACCGAGGATCTGTATTTAGCTCTTTTGATATTTGATTAGTTTTTGCTATAAATTGTTGTGCTTTTTGTCTTGAATTATATTGCTCCTCTAAATGTGCAAGAATTATCTCATTTCCTTCAATATCATCTTCTGTAAATGGAATATTTAATATAGCTGAATCTGAAGAAGTGTAACTATCTAAACTATAGTAACTATCTTCATCTGAACTTAATAAAGAATTTTGTTTTTCCTCAAATTCCTCTCCTGCTTGATATGAATTTCCACATAAAATTCCACATTCTTCCTCATCATCTGAACCTTCTCCTTCATCAAGAATTCTATGAGCCTCATTTTGTTGATATAAAAACGCATTCATAACACACGAACACCCTTCATCTCCAACTTCCTTGCAATTTTCTTCATCTTCTAAATCTTGAGCAATTCGCTCATAACGCTCAATTTGTTGCTCATCTCTCCTCTCTTGATCACCATTAGAAGTAGTAGCTTCTTCACTACAAAAATACGCAAAATTATCAGGATCATTGATTTCACTTTCTCTTTCTTTCTCACAATAAACATTCGTAGAAAACTGTCTATATCCTTCAGTTTTACAAGCTTGTTCTAATTGGTCTTCTCCAAACAAATTATACGTGCTCACAACTTCTCCTGCAGGTCGAGCTAAAAAAATAAATACAAATAAAACTAATATAAACACTACTATTTTTTGAGTAGTCAATGCAGCATTCTTGTTAAAAAATAATGTTGAAACATGTTGTTGTCTCATCATTTCAATCACCCATAAATTGTATCAACATCTACATAATATTTACTTGTCTTTCCTTTAATCGTTACTTCAAATTCTACATCTTGAAAGTGAATGTCTCCTAAAATTCCTTTTGAATTAACAAGCTCAAATCCTAAAATTCGTGAATCTCCTTTTTCAAAACGCTTAAACTCCCACATCATTTTATACGTATTTGAACCTTTCAATACTTTTGTTGGAGGTGTAATTGAAAATGACTCGTCTCTTACATGCAAGTATGAAGGCATCTTAAATATCACTTTAAGTGTGTCAATTTCTTCACGTCTAATATTTTCAAATCCAATTTTTATTTTAAAACTCTTAATTCCCTCGTGCTTCACTCGTTTCACATTTTCAATGAACACATCAACTTCAAGAGGATTTTTATACTGCAAATACGTTCTAATTCCAATAATAATTGCTGCAATGAGTAATATTACAATTATAATTCCATATCTAAACGAAACATACAACTCTTTTTCTTCTCCTGGTTGAAGTAAAGAGGTGAACTCATATTCAGAATCACTTCGAGTATATTGCATATTTGTAGTCAAAAATATTCTCTCATACCATCTATAAGAATCTGAGTATTGAAAATCAGTCTCAACATTTCCAATATTTTCAACTAAAAATACAGTATCAAACGACCAAATTGAAAATCGATTTTCTTGAGTTTGCTGTAAATTTTCATAGTCTAAAATTTCAATCTCTTCATTAAGCTGCCAAACTTGACTTCTTCCTTCTTCTTGATCAAGTTGAATTGAGATTTGTGAATCATACACTCCTGGAGCAAATGTTGGTGGAATTTGAAATGAACTATCAATAGTGTCTCTAAGTTTTGTAAATCTGAGTACTTTTGAATCTAATTCTTCTCCATTAATTGTAACATCAACTTGAGCGTCAACATTTCTATTCTCATCAATATTATTTGCACTAACTCTCACTGAAAAAGGAAACTCTGGAGATAACACTAAACTTGAAGGATCAATTGTAAAATCAATCGGAAGAGTTGTTGGAGAATACACTTCAAGTCTATATACAACTTCTAATCTCTCAGATCCATCTTCAAGAGTTACTTCAAGGGGAAAATTAAACACTCCAAAATACTCATCATCTAATACAAATTTACTCAGTCCATCAGAATCCACAATTCTGCTATATCCTAAACTTGAAGGTAAATACACTCTAAAACTAATCTCTTCACTTTCCTGAGAAGCAAGAGTTATAGTCGTTTCATCAAATTCTATTTGCCAATTTGAATTTTCTTCTAAAACACTCAAATTAAATGTTTTCTCACTATCTTGTGTGTTTTTAAGGACAAATGTAAATTCTTCAAACTCTGTTGTTGTTGAAATAGTACTAATTCGCTCTTGAGGAATAATAAAATCATATGAGTCTTGTGAGTACTCCTCAATTGCAAAACTCGTAATTGGAAACAAGGAAATGAACATGAAAAGTAACAACGAGCGCATAAATACTGGAAAAAAAATTTGTTGTTTCATTTTATTATATATATATATTTGTCTTAATTTTAAAAGCTTTCTGTTCCTTCTTGTGTATCTTCTTTTTTAGCTTTTATTTTTTTAATTTCATCTTCAAGGCCAAGTTTTGTAATAATTTCTTTATATCTATTTCGAATTGTCACTTCAGTCACTCCACTCACTTCTGAAATATCTCTTTGTGTTCTTCGCTCACCTTCTAATAAACCTGCAATATAGAGTGCTGCTGCTGCAATTCCAATAGGACCTCTTCCTGATGTTAAATCAAGTGTCAGAGCTTTTGATAAAATCTCAACCCCTCGAGATTGAGTCTCTGGACCGTAATTTAACACACTTGCAAATCGTGAGATATAATCAACAGGATTTGAAGGTAAAATTTTAATTTTTAACTCTCTTGTAATATACCTGTAAGATCTTCCAATTTCTTTTTTATCAATTCCACTCGCTTCACTAATCTCATCAAGTGTTCGAGGGATATTTTGTCTTCGACACGCTGCATACACTACCCCTGCAACGACACTCTCAATAGATCGTCCCCTTACAAGATTTTTTTGAACTGCTTCTGTATAAATTTTTCCAGACTCTTCTTCAATTGCTGTTGGCAAATTCAAATATGAAGCAAGTCGTCTCAGCTCTCCTAGAGCAATTTTCAAATTCTTCTCCATAACAGTTGAGAGTCGCTTTTGCCACCGCTTTAATCGTTGCAATTTATATCTTTGCTTCTTATCAAGTGAGAATGAATCACTCTCTGAACCAATTGATGTTCCAAGACCCATATCAAATTTCGTATATGTTGTCGGAGCACCAGTTCTTCGCATCTCAGATCCTTCACTCTCCTCAAAATCTCTCCACTCTTTACCAAGTGAAATGTTTCTTCCATCAATTACCAATCCACAAGAACGACAAATAATTTCACCCTTATCTTTATTATCATACAAATTTGTGCTCCCACACTCAGGACACTTTCTTACATTTTCATTCGCCATTTTACAATATACTAATCTACTTCATTCTAAACCAAAAACTTTTTAAAGATGTGTATTCCCTTCAAAGTTGTTTTTTTAATTTATAATGTCCCGAATACTTGAAAGATACATGAAAATACGCATTACAGAGAAAAATTATTTATAGTATTTGTTAAGGTAATATTTATAAATAATTATTACTCCTTAGTAGTATGCCGTTTGATATGAGTAGAGACTTTGATGGAAGAAAAGGGACTCCAAGAAATGTTTTTATCAGTTTTGAACCATTTAACGATATAAGAGTCGACGATGATCTAAATTTAAATATGAGACTTAGACATGAGATTGTTAGATTATATAATCAGCTCCAAGGTGCGGGTATTTATCCTGAACTAAAAACAGAAAGAGAAGAAGAAAGTAAATATAATGTAGAATCTAATAGTTTAAGTCAAAGAATGAATAAATTACGTTCAATAGAAAATCCATGTGCATGGATATTTTTTCAGTGTTCTTTATTATGTCCAAATAATAACTCTAATTTAGAAAAAGAATTAAAAATTGCTGAAGAAGTATCTATATTTAATAGGAGACTGTTTCTAGCAGATTATAGTTTATTAGATAGATCTAGAGTTGAATACGATAAAGGAAGAGAAGAAGTTGTAAGAAAAACCTATGAAAAAAGATTTGTAGAAGTAGGATATTTTGATTTAAATTGACTATGTCAGTCATATAAACTCCTCTTTAAAATAGTAACAAAATATTTTAATCATTAATTTTAAAATTACTACTATGAAGATTATATTTCATGGAGCTGCACAAGAAGTTGGAAAGAGTTGTATTGAGATTATTTCTAATAATAAAAGATATTTATTAGACGCTGGGGTTAAATTTATTCACAAAGGAGTTGAATATCCTAAATATTTAGACAAAGTGAGTGAAGTTGATGCAATATTTCTCTCACACGCTCATATGGATCATTGTGGAGCACTTCCAATGCTTGAACATAAACAATTAAAGTGTCCTATTTATTGTACAAAAATGACATGGGACATTACAAATTTATTATTAGAAGATGGATATCATTTAGAAAAGTTAAGACATCTCCACCCCGCGTATTCTATTCGTGATGTGCGCGCTGTGAAAGATGATTTAAAATTCGTTCGTTTCTCAAAATGGTATGAAACACCTGATAAACAAGTTAAATTTCAATACATCAACGCTGGACACATTCCTGGAAGTGCTTCAATTCTTCTAGAGCTGGAAGGAAAACGAGTATTATATGGAGCAGATATTAATACTGATGAGACACTCTTAATGGAACCATCAAAACTAGATAAACTTGAATTTGATAAACCAATTGATGTATTCATTAGTGAAAATACGTATGGAAATCGAATGCATCCAGATAAAATTGATTCTCAAGAAGGGTTCTTAAAATCAATTCAGGAAGGAATAGCAGGAGGCGGTTCAGTACTCTTGCCAGTATTTGGAGTTGGGCGTTCACAAGAGATTCTTATTTTACTTGAAAAACTTGACTCCAATATTCCAATTTATTTAGATGGAATGGCGCGAACACTTGCAAAATTAGTTGCACAATCACCTGATCCAAATGTATTAAATAAAGATGTTTTAGAAGATATGTTCAATCGTGTAAATATTGTAAAGCACCCCTCTCAAAGAGCAAAAATTGCTAAACAAAAAGGAGTTGTCATTTTAACAACTTCAGGTATGCTTCAAGGAGGACCTGTGGTAGCATATGCTGAGAAAATGGTGCAACAAAAGGATAATTATATTATTTTAAGTGGATTTCAAGCACTAGGAACAAATGGAAGAAGTATTTTTGAAGACCATTTATTTTACTACAATCATCAACGCTTTAAAGTTCATGCTCATGTGAGAAAATTTGATTTCTCGGCCCACATTGGTCAAGACGGAATACATAGAGTCATGAAAAATATTAATGCAAAACATGTTCTTCTGCAACACGGAGATTTAGAAGCACTAGAAGCAGTTCAACAATGGAGTATAAGGCACAAAGATGAGTTTCAATCAGAAGTCATTATTCCTAAAATAGGAGAAGAACTAGAGTTTTAATCAATCTACAACTTCATATACTCTAGGAGTTCTATCTCTTCTATTTTTTGATGATTTACATTTCGAATTCTTTGTAATCAACAAAGGTTTTGTGTTCCAAGGAATCATTATAATTTTTGGAAACGTGCGTCTTTTTTTCTCAAATTCATATCTTAGAGAATGTAATCGCTTAATGGTTTCAATATCTGGGGTTATAACGTAAGATACTGGTAATCCAAATCCTGACTTTTTAAATAAATCAACAACTCTCTCATCAGACTTTACTGCATTTATATCCAAACAATTTTCACCATAATTACTATATCTGGTAAATGCAGGAGAATAAAACTCATTCCCTCCTCCTTCTATTATTCCAACTCGTCTTCTTGAAAGTCCCACTTCTCTGCCATTAACAACTCCATAAAGATCCCCATAGTAGCCATTTTCGATTAATAATTCTGGATGAATATAAATACCTGTATTCGTTGTAGGTAATTGTTTTGTCTTAAGTTCTTCAACAACCAATCCCCAGTTTCGTAATCTTTTCTCTAAACTCATAAAGTCTTCACATCTTTTCTCTAAACTCATAAAGTCTTCACATATTAGACATATATAAATGTCCACAGATAGTTCTAATAAAATCACATATTTAATTTTATGTCATAGATATTGTGTTGTTTAATCTAAAATGAAAAAAATTTAAAAAAACCAATACAATTAAAAACATATGGTTGAATCTAAGAAGACAACATCAAAACATAAAGAGAGCGAGAAAAAATCTCCAAAATCAGCTCATCACAACAAAAATAAAGATGAGAGTCATAAAACACATCATGCAAAGCACAAGGATACAAAAGCACATGAGAGAAAAACAACTCCTCATACTGCTAAAAACAAAGAGACTAAAACTGAGAAAGAATATAATCCTCAAATTTTATTCACCATTATTGGAGTTGGAATTGTTATTATTATAGCAGTATTTTTAATTGCAATGAATATAGATTTTTTAAGTTCAAAAAATGATCAAACAGCTATGAATGATGAGTCTCCTTTAAGTTCTCAAAACAATGAATCTAGTGGTAATGAAGTTGTTGCAAGTGTGAATGGAGAAGAAATTACAGCTCAAGAAGTAAGTCAAATTCAACAACAATTATCCACTCAAGGTCAACAAGTAAGTCAAGAACAAGCAGTTCAGCAACTTGTTACAAACACTATTTTATTACAACAAACTCAAAATGATGTTGAAGCAGTGACTAATGAAGAAGCAGAAGCAGAGCTTGAACAACTTTTATCAGAACAAGGATTCACAACTCAAGATTTGAGAAATGATTTAGAACAACAAGGAATTTCATATGAGCAAACACTTCAAGATTTTAAACAACGAATTGTAATTGATAGATTTTTAGAAGAAAACATCGACACTAGCTCAGTTGAAGTAAGTGATGAAGAAGTACAACTAGCATATACACAATATGAAC
Source organism: uncultured Methanosarcinales archaeon (assembly GCA_964621065.1). Lineage (GTDB taxonomy): Archaea > Nanobdellota > Nanobdellia > Woesearchaeales > UBA583 > UBA583. The sequence continues at coordinate 11,618 of CAZULG010000003.1, forward strand.
AGCAAATGGGAAATCAAACTCCTCCTTTTAGTCAAGTTGAAGCACAAATTAGAAATCAATTAGAGCAAGAGCAAATTCAACAATTACAATCACAATTCATTCAACAACTCATTGAAGAAGCAGAAGTTGAATATTATTAATTTTTAACTTCTAGTATTTACATAATCATTGAAATCCTTAATTAATTCTTTTGAATTATTTGTGAATTTATTTCCATATCTTCTAATTCCATCTAATACTCTTGGAAATACCATCTCTCCTATCACATTCTCATAATTTAAGTTATCCATACAACAGTGACCAAGTATAGAATATTCTCTAATTTTAGAATCTAATAAAGGGACATAGTATACGAGTCTTTGAGCGTTTCTAATTTTATTTTTATTAAAACTGACCTTCTTTTGTCTCGATAGACTTTGATTAGGTTTTTCATCAAAATTTGAGTTCAAAAACATATCAAATAATAATGTGAGTTCTGTATAAAATCGAGATGTTGGAGTAATTTTAGTCCCATCTTCAAAATGTTCATAACCTTCATAGGGTGATTTTTGCAGTGCTCTCATCATTTTTGCTGCAAATCTCTTATCTGAATTTAAAAAATTGTTTCCAAAATTAAATTCTCTAACTTCCACCTCATCTGGCTTTGTTGCAAGTGTTACACCACTCATAATCACTCTTTTATCCAATTTTGTAAAGTCAACTCCTTCTTCATTTGGAAATAACTGTTGCTCCAATTTACCGAAATTTCTAAGTTTAGAGTTTGGTACAAATTTTCTAGGGTACAAAGCATTATCATTATCTTCTACAAAATCATGCAATAATGTTAAAACAACTGCGTAGGGAGGTAAACTTAACTGTAGTGCTATTTCTCCTATTGCAGCTATATGTTCTTCTAAGTACCATCCTCCACTTTTCCTCTCAATTCCGCCATGTGCAAGTTCTAATAGATTTCTAATACCATCTATTTGACGAGAAGAAAGAGATGAAGAAAACTCAGGAGGTATATTGGAACAACTCTTTTGTTGTAGGGTAGATAGTACTTGTTCAAGTCGAGGATTTTGAGAACCTAGAGAAGTTTGTACATTCATTAAATTGTATAATACATAAATATTTATAAATGTCACTAAAAAGTAAGAAAATTTTGAAATTAACTCATGTTAAGAAAAAAATAGTAATGTTTAATGAGATTTTGAAAAATATACATAACAAGTGGCATCTTCTCCACTATAAAAACACTTCTTACCGTCTAAGTTAGTGTCTTTATGAGAAAATGGCAAACAACTAGTCTTTGCTCCTGTTTTTTCTTTAATCTCATCCTCTAATTGTTCATCTTCTTTAAACGGAACTAAACATCTAAACCCTTGTTTAATATATTCTTCAAACTCTTTAAAATTGTCTACTTCAACTGTTTTTGATTGTTGTTTTTCAACTTGCAAAGCAAACAATGAATAGTGAATTTGTTCTAATTGATTGTGAATAGATTCATAGTTCACATCATCTAGTTTCATCTCTATTTTCTCATTCGTATCTCTCCTCACAAGTACACAAGTGTTATTTTCCAAATCTCGTGGACCAATTTCAATTCTCAGTGGCACTCCTGCAAGCTCCCATTCATTAAATTTAAACCCTGGAGAATATTCTCTTCGTGAATCAACATGAACTCTAAGTCCTTGTAATTGTACTTGAAGCTCATTTGCTTTATCTAATATACTCTCCTCTTTTCCTTTAAATAAAAGTGGAACAATCACAACTTGCTCACATGCTACTCGAGGAGGTTGAATAATTCCTCGATTATCACCATGAATAAACACCATCGCTCCAAGTGTTCGAGTTGAGAGACCCCATGAATTTTGCCACACATATTGTTTTTTTTGATTTTTATCAAGATACGTAATATCAAATGCTTTTGAAAAATTTTGACCCAAATGATGTGAAGTGCATCCTTGAATTACTTTTCCATCATCAGCGTTAAATGGCTCAGCTGTTAAGGAAAAATCAGCCCCTGGAAATGTTTCGGCCTTTGATTTTCTTCCAAGTGTAACAGGAATTGCAAGTAACTCTTCATATACTTGCCTGTAATACTCCAAAATTTCATGTGCTTCATCAACTGCTTCTTGTTGTGTTGCGTACGCAGTATGACCTTCTTGCCATAAAAACTCTCGTCCTCTCATAAACGGAGTTGGGTGTTTAAACTCCCATCTCACAACACTATTCCATTGATTGAGCCTAAGTGGTAAATCTCGATATGATTGAATCCATTTTGCATAACTATCATACATAATCGTCTCACTCGAAGGTCTAATTGCTAAACGCTCACCAAGTTTGGTGTCTCCCCCATAATCAACCCACGCAACTTCAGGAGCAAACCCTTCCACATGATCTTTTTCTTTAAACATTAAACTCTCTGGAATAAATAAAGGAAAGTAACAATTCTTAACACCTGATTGTTTAATATTAGTATTCAAATGTTTTTGAATTTCTTCCCAAATTTCATAACTTCGAGGTTTATAGACAATACACCCACTCACTTTTGAGTAATCCATCAAGTCTGCTTTTTGAATCACTTCACTATACCACTCAGAGATATTCTCCTCTTTTTTCACACTAATTGCTAATTGCTGCTTATTATTTGCCATTTTTTAATACCTGTTTTCTTTTAGTTATAATGTTTACTCTCGCTCAAATAAAAAGTACAAGAACGCACAAAGTAAGTGTCTCGTATTTATTATTTGCCTCATTAATTGATTTAATACTGTTAATTTTATAATATTTGTTGACTCTATGATATAAATAAATTTTCTTGTCAAACAATTATAATCTTCTCTACTCATTACTAAAAATATTTTTAATTAAAAATTTAAACACCCCAATGGGGAGATTCAAAAACGCTAAAAACAATAAAATCCATAATATTAACATATAGGAAGACACGCAGAAGCTACATCACTTCTGCAATGGATAAATTGATTATACTGTTTTAACATAACTTAATTATAAACTCATTATTTAAAAATGTTATTATCTATACATTATTGTTTTTTTGATGTTTTACTAGATTGCTCAACAAGCACATCAATTTTATTTTCAATTAAATTTAATTTCTTTTTCATATATTTAATTTCTTCACTTTGCTCTTTTCGTGATTTTTCTTTATCTTTCTCAATTTCTCGCTCAATTCCTGACAAAATTGCACCAATAAATAAGTTAAGAAACGTAAATACAGTAAAAAATGCGTACGATATAAAATAAATCCACGCATAAGGATAAACATCTAACACCTCATGCAAAACTTCTGCCCAAGCATCAAATGTCATCAAATTAAATAAAGTGAGCATTGAAATTCCAATATTACCCCAAAGCTCAGGATTAATAGTTTCAAATAATGCATTTCCAATTGCAGCGTAAATATAAATAATAATTAAAAGTAATATTGAAATATAAAAAATATTTGGAAGTGATCTAATTAATGATGAAATTAATAATTTTAACTCAGGCAGTACTTGAATAATTCGCAAAATCCTAACTATTCTCAAGAGTCTTGCAAGTAAGACATAATCTGAGCTAGGAAGAGGAATTAATGAAATTGATACAATAATTAAATCAAATATGTTCCATCCCGATTTAAAAAAATCTCTATATTTATCATATGATAAAAATCGCGCTGTGATTTCTACTAAGAAAATAAATGTTATTACATAATCTAAATTTTTTAAAGCATTGATAAAAGAATTTTCAATATCATATGTTTCAACCCCAATAATAATTGCAGATGTAATAATAATGAATAGAATAAAAAACTCAAAAATAGAATTTGAAGTAATCAGATGCAATTGTTTTTTAAATTGTTTAAACAGAACTCAAAAAGTAGTATGTAATTAATAAACATATCTACACAAATAAATGCTCTTTTTTAAATTTTTGAGCAAGTAAGTAATAAATAATAGCTCTATATTTTCTCTTATGAGATCTCCCATATAATTCAATTGCCTCATCAATTGCTTCATCTAATTTCTCTTCTGAAACATTATCAAGTTCTAGTTTATCTTTCAAAAAGTTATCTTTAATTGTTTTAACTTCACTTGGATCTGTTCCTGCAACTAATTCTGCATCTGCATCGTGTACTGCTGACCCTAAGTGTTTCACAATTCCCTCTAATAATTCATTATGTACTTTTTTATGCCCAATTTCTTCTAAAATTGCTTGAGCATAAGTTTCGATTTTTTCTTCACGTGTTGCCATGTGAATTTGATATGTTTTCCACTATTATAAAACTTATTCATTTAGTTTATTTAAACAATATATTACTAAAATAACTTAATTACTAATAACATGACAATAATTGGTCAAAAATTGTGCTTATTAATTCTCAAGATAAAACTGCACTCTTCCTCAAACGCTCAAATTATAAAGGAGATGGAGGAGTATGGGATCTACCAGGCGGAAGATTGGATGAGAAAGAAGATGTAAAAGCAGGAATCATCAGAGAAGTTGAAGAACAAAATGTAAATTATTTAAAATCAATGTAACTAAATTTGATTATTCTACTCCTACAATAAATAAATCAATAACACTATAATTTCCAGTTCCCACAACTGAATAATTAATTGAAGTATTTATTCCAGTTGATGTGCTCCATTGAATTAACTCTCCTGTATAATCAACTCCTGAAATAGGAATTATTGTAGGAAAAGATGGAGAATATGAACCTGATAAAAATGTAGTATCAATAAATTCATAATTAGTGACATTATCTAAAAAATTACGTAAATTTTCAACAATAACATTATTAACATATAAAGTAGTTGAATCAAACGCAACACGCTTTACTGCTCGCTTATGTTGTTCAAAAATTGAGATGAATGAGAATGTGTTAGATTGTGCTTGCAAAAATGTCTCATCTGTCACATTCACATACCAATCATTATTCCCTTGTGATGAAATATTAATTGAAGTTGAAGTGTTCTGTGCATTTTGACAGGGAAGTGATGTTTCAAGTACTGAATTCAAAAACACATCACATGTATTGTTTGTAGTTGATGATGTGACATAAAACGTGAAATTGACCACTCTTCCAGGAAAGAGTTTTGAGTTATTAGTTGGTAATTCAAGTGTGATTGTTGGAGGAACAACATTTGTAATATTAAGTGTAATAATTCCTGCTTGCGAAATGTTAATTCGTGTAATATTACTCACAAATACTACACTCAAATTATATCTCTCATCCAGTGAACCAGTTGAATTGATATCAAATGAGAAAGAGCATGAACCATCATTAACAACACTACAATTTTGAGGATTTTGATTGAGCATATACACAGGTGTTCGTGAAGAAACTGATGATACTCTCCCATTGCTATTTTCACGATAATGTGGATTCACAAATACTTGTGTAAATGGCAATGCATTACACTCTGAAATATACTCCCACAAATAATTCTCAGGAGTATTTGTTCCTGCACACTCATTATCTCCAAATTGAAATCCTTGAACATTATTGTGCTCGCCATCTTGAGCAGTTCTCATTCTTGTAGTGTCAGTAGCACTTGAGCGTGCATCTCGTGTATCTTGAGCCCCATAACTTACTCCATCAAGCGTATAATCACTCAGAGCAATTCCGCCTGTTTGATCAAAATCCCAACTCCAACTTGTGAGTGTATCAAACTCCCAAATTCCTTCTTGAAATGTTGAACCATCTGTTGTTGTAGCTCTTCTCACTCGAACTCCATCCACAAGATTTGAAACAGAAGTTGAGTTTAACAATTCGTCTACAAATGTTGCGCTATAATGCGCAGGAGAAAAAGCCGAAGTTCCATTAGGAGTTCCAGCTACATCTGAAAATGTTCCTTGTTGAGTATTTGAAAACGACCATCCATCTCGTCCTCGACCAATGAGCATCCAACCACCTCCATCATATTCCATATCAACATAAATTTGCTCAGGAGATGACATTTGCTCAGTTTGAATCCAATATACTCCCGATTCAAAATAAGGATAATCTTGTGCAATTTGCCAACCACTATCTGCAGGATCTGAAGAAGTAAGTCCCGTTTTTCCTCGATTTTCAACAAGTAACGCGCGTATTGTTCCACACTCTCCTGTGCAATCAATCTCCACACTCACTGTATACAAATTATCTTGAGCAACATTGGTAATTGTTCCATTCAATGGATTTGTAAATGATCCTTCAACTGGACCAAACACCTTTTCAACTTCACAATTGAGAGTTAATTTTGAAGAAGAATTATACTCATCTGAAGTTACATTGAAAACTGCAGAGTATTCTCCAGCTGATGAGTCTAAGCATGTGAAATTCACACTTGATGACTCTCCTTGATTGAGTGAAATTCCATTTGTAAAATTTTGTGTAAATTGAGAACAATCTCCACTCTCACACGATAATTGAATATTTGTATTATCACCAAGCACCGCTTCAATATCAATTGACACATTTCTCTTCCCCGTTCCTTGTGTAAATAAAGGGAATGTATATGAGCTAATATTAAACGACATTGCAAAATCTCCTGATATGAGAACATCAATTTCACTTGAATTAATAGAGCTCACTGATGACTCATTACTCAGAGCATTCACTTGTAAAATATGTGATGAGTCCACTAATCCTGTGACATTTACAAGCCATGATACCTCACACGTTTGTGTTGCATTCACGATACAATTTTGAGGATTTATCTGAGCAGTCCACAAAGGGGTTGTATCTGTTGTAGAAACTGAGCTAAACGATGTTGCAGAATCATTGTACTCAAGTGTAAGTGTCGTATCTCCACACGTGTTTAAAAAACTCTCTGAACACGAAACAACTGCTGTAACGTTTAACATAGAATTTCTCTCAACAATATTAACATTTGTTGTTGAAGCATTTGTAATTTGAATATCATACTTACTTGAATAATTCAAAGGGCTTGATAATAAAAAATTTGGCTCAGGCTCAATATATCGCCTTGCAATAATATTATCAACTCGTCCTGCATCTTGTTGGAGCCAAAAACCAAATTGTCCTGAGTTGGTATTTCTTGCAGAATCAGTATCTGTTCCTGATTGTCTATATCCTCCCCAACCTCCACTTTCATTTTGATAATATGTGTTTATACCAACACTTGTACCACCTCCCCATGTTGCAAGACCAAGTCTAATCCAAGCCTCTGTTGGAAAAAAACCAAGCGTCCCATCAGCAAGTGCCACACTTCCTGCTCTTCCATCTCGTGTGACATCATCGTGTGTATCATAACTTCCAGTTTCAATTAAACTCTCTCCCATTTCATAATAATACATATCAGTTGCGGTCTCACTTCCAGGAGCTCCACTTCCAGCCCATCGTGTCATAGGACCTGATGTCATATCAATAGAATAAGCATTAGTTTGATAATGTTCATATTCAATATAAACATCTCGCTCATCAAGCCCTGTTGGTCGAAATGAATCACCAAAATTATCTCCTGTATCAAATGAGTAATATCCTCCTGAATTCCAAGAAATAGAATCGCCCCAATTTCCACCATGAACTGAGTTATCAACTCGTCCTTGTGTATAATCACTCTCACGATCAACAGATGCATCATCATACCACAAATACACATTAGAATAATTCTCAGGTGGATTGGTGGCACTAGGATTAGAATAATACAAATAATAATCACTCACTGTTGAGCTTGTTGCAATATCTTCTTGAAGTCTAAAAATAATTTGTGTGTTTGCTGTGGCGTTATCCTTAATTTGTCTATCTAATTCTCTATTATGCGTTCCATTCCAATATACCACACGCACATCATCGTTTGAAGGTAAAAATAATGAACTGTCAGTTGTATCTTTTATAATTCTCACCGTATAATTTTCATATCCATTAAATGGATCTTCTGAGCCAGTTGTAATATTAATTTGCTCTCGCAATTCATAATTTGTATCAAACCAATTCGCTGAAAATGTAGAAGGCAAAAATAAAATTAGTACGATTGAAAAAAGAGAAAAAAATTTAAGATAATACCTATTATTACAATAATTCATAATTCTATATCTTTAAATTAAATCATATTTAAATAAGTTTATTTTAACGTAAAAGGTAAAAGAAGTGAACAATTTTACAGCTATTACTACGTCTAGTGAAATATAATACTCTCATTATATATTCATTTTCTCAACAGATTCAAATTATTTATATATTGTTTTAATTTTATTCAATTATGGTTGAGATAACAAGACACTTCACATCATCAGTTTATATTGTATATAATAATAAAGTATTACTTCATCAACATAAAAAATTAGACCTTCTCCTCCCTCCTGGAGGTCACATTTTTACAAATTCAAATCACGATGAATTACCCGTTGAAACCGCTACGAGAGAAGTAAAAGAAGAGTGTGGGCTTGATATTGAAATTCTAACAAATTCAAGACTAGAACAATTTGATGATGACTCGTATGAGACAAATGTAGGAGAATTTTGTAACGTTCATTTCATTAATCCCTCCCATCAACATATTGATTTTGTCTTTATTGCAAAAGTGTTTAGTGATATTATAAAACCTGGAAAAGGTGAGAGTAAAGAGTGGGTATGGATGAGCAGAGAAGAAATAGAAGAACACACAAAAATAAAACATGCTGTGAAAAAGTATGCTTTGCATGCACTTGAAAAACTAGAAAACTAAAAAAATAATTATTACATAAATAATAATAAACTTACAGCCATTACAATCATTCCACAGATTAATCCATAAATTGATGCGTGATGATGACCAAATTTTTGAGCAGCAGGTAATAATTCATCTAGTGAGATAAAAATCATAATTCCAGCAACTCCTGCAAATAACACACCTAGTACTACATCATTGAAAAAGTGTAGCAAGAATAAATAACCAACTAAAGCTCCAAATGGTTCAGCAAGTCCTGATAAGAAAGAAAATAAAAACGCTTTTTTTCGACTTCCTGTTGCATAATAAATAGGAACTGCTACAGCGATTCCTTCTGGAATATTATGAATTGCAATAGCTATAGCAATTGCAACACCTAACGTTGGATCACTTAACGCAGATGCAAATGTTGCAAGACCTTCTGGAAAATTGTGAATTGCTATTGCTATAGCTGTAAATACTCCCACTCCATATAATTTTTTATATTTTTTCTTTAAATGTTTATCAGAGATTGCAAAATCTACTTCTTCAATAGTATGTAATTCATGAGGATTTTCAAATGATGGCACCAATTTATCAATAATTGCAATTATAAAAATACCTGTAAAAAACGAAACAGTTGCAATGACATTTCCATACTCTGTACCCAAAGAGTTTGATAGTAAATCAGTTCCTTTAAAGAGAATTTCAACAAATGAAACATAAATCATGACTCCTGCTGAGAAACCTAGAGCAATTGATAAAAATTTAGTATTCGTTTGTTTTGCAAAAAATGCAAGCGCTCCACCTATTCCTGTTGCAAGACCTGCTAAAAGAGTTAAAGAAAATGCGAAGACAACTGTATTTAATTCAAACATTATAACATTATCTAAAACAAATTATTTAATAAAGTTTATTCAATTTTATAGTTAAAAAAATCATCTTCTCCAAAATTACCGTGAACTCTAAAGTGTTCTTCTTTCAATCGTTTCACAACTTCTGAGCATGCTTGAGGAGAATCACTTTGAAAAAAAATTCTCATTTTTTCTCTTTGGGATGATTTTTGACAGTTAATACATTTAACAATTTTTTGAGCAGTCGACATTTGAAATTCTTGACAATGAGGACATCTAATTACAATTGGCATACTAATAATATGTTGAAGAAATTTATAAATATTAGGAAGCAACAAAGTAGAATTTTAATTTAATAAGATATAGTTTTTATGAAATATATTATATTTTAAATTTATATCATTATAATTCTTCAAATGATATTTTGTCTTTCAATAATTTTCTCACAATTTCTACTACTTCTTCTGTATGCACTCTCTTCTGCTCTGTAGTATCTCGATTTCGAATAGTAATTGTATCTTTATTTTCTCCTTCTTCAATTGTTTCGTAATCAATTGTTAAACAATATGGTGTTCCAATTTCATCCTGGCGAGCATATCGCTTTCCAACAGAACCGCTCGTTTCAATGACTGTTTCAATATCTTCTTCTACAAAATTATTTTTCAATTTATAAGCCAATGTTGTTAAAGGTTCTTTGTTCATTAACGGTAAAATTGCAATACTAATTGGTGAGAGTCGTGGAGTCATTTGCATCATTGTTTGATTATTCTCTTGATTAACAACTGTTGTTTGATCAATAATTGCATACAAATGTCTTCCAACTCCAAAACTTAATTCTAACACATGAGGAAGAACTTTTTCTTGCCTAGCTTCATCTTGAATTGTCATTGAAACACCCGATTCTTTTTCATGTGAGGATAAGTCGTGATTTGTTCGATAATGCACACCACCAATCTCTGTCCATTTTTGAGTTGAGTGCATTTTTATCTCAATATCAAAATGCATCTTGTTGTAAAACGCTCGCTCTTTTTCATTTAATTCTAAAAATCTCAAATTTGCATCTAATTTTAAAACACCTCTATAAAATAAAAATACTCTTGCCATATAATACACATACATCTCATGAATTCCATAGTTGAGTAATTCTTCAACTGACTTATATTCAAACTCACTCCCATTTGTTGATTTTACTAATTTTACTGGAAGTTCAAGAGCCATAATTTCATTAAATAAATCATGTTTTTCATTCAGAGTATTTGGATTAAAAAATATTTGAAGTTCTGCTTGTTCAAGTTCTCTTGTTCTTAAAACAAGATTTCGTGGAGAAATTTCATTTCTAAATACTCTTCCTAAAAGCAGTAATCCCATTGGTAATTTTTTTCGTTGAAGTTCAAATTGCGTTTTAAAATTGATAAATGGACTTTGAGCAGTCTCAGGTCGTAAATATGCTCTTGTCCCTCGCTTAGGCCCCATTTGCACATCAAACATCATATTTAATTTATTTACACTCACTTTAGAATAATCTATCTCTCCAAGCAATTTTTTCTCAACAATTATTGCTCTCATCTCATCTATAGATAATTCTTCAGATCGCTGTCCTAGTTTTTCTTCAATCAAATGATCTGCTCGATATGTTTCATCTTCTCCTTCAATTTCAACAATAGGGTCATAAAAATGTTCTAAGTGTCCACTTGCTTTAAATACTCGCTCATGCATAATTTGTCCTGTTTCAATTTCATAAAAATTTGAATGCAACGATTTGAAATATTTTCTCCACTCATTCTCAAAATTTTTTTTAAGCAATGTTCCAATATGTCCATAATCCCACACTCCTGAAACTCCTCCGTACAATTCACTTGATTGATAAATTAATCCTTTTTTTCGACAAAATGAAGCGAGTTCTTGTGTAGATAATCTTCGTGTGTTTGAATTCATAATTACATAAAAACAATCATATTTAAAAAATATTTGTATTATAATTGAAAGTTATATTTTAAAAAACTAACATATTATTAATTTTTATTAATCTAATTCTTTAATTTTTTGTTGATTCTTCTTCATCTCCTCTTCACTGAGCATTAATTCTTCAAATGAGAGTTTTGTCATCTTCATCAATGATGTAACTGCTAAATATAATATAATAAATGTTGCAATCATTGTTGGCAGAGCAATTCCCAAAAACCCCCACACAATCAATTGTCCCATCTCCTCATTAAACGCCTCAGTTCCAACTGGTGATTGGATAATATAATAGGTAATTGTTAAATTTAACAGAGCTGATAAAAAAAAAGGATATGTTAGCCGTTGCGCAATTGTTGAGTGCCACTCTTGCAGTTGACGCTTAGAGAGTTTAGTTTGCACTTTGTTCATATCAAATATATCTGCTAAAACTACATTCATAAACTCAATAACACTTTGTCTATAAAGTAATAAAAATATACCAATGAGAAGAGGAAATGCTGCTTCTTTAAACACAATAAACCATTTTGGTGTGCTAAAAATAATAACTACTCCACTCAATAATGTATTAATAAATCCCAAAATTGAGATAATATTAATATATCGTTTTGCAATTAAATCATACAATCCATACCCTGTTGGAAATGTAAGTGCAATCAAAAATAGAGCTACTGGATCAACTGGGATATAATTCTCTCCTCGTGTTAACAAAAATGAAGGAATAATAATTGAAAAAATCAAATCTAAAAAAATTCGCTTTGGGTTTTGTGCTCTTCTCACAGTATTTTGCATATATTAAGTATTAGAGGATAATTTATAAGAATTTGTAGTGTTATTGAGAAGAAACTACGCAACTTTAGGATGTCTTCTATGTGGAATAATAATTCTCTCATTTCCTAGTTGGTTTTTTACCTCTCTAAATATCTGATTTACTTCATCTTGAACACAAATATGTGCAGTTCTATCTCCTCCAAAATTCCACCAATTCTGAGGTTTTCCAATTCTATCTTCAAGTCTTTCAAGAGACTGTTTAAGTTCATTACTAAATTCAATTCTCTCTCCTAAAAACGAATTAAATCTTCTAGGTAATGAACCTAAATACTCAGAATCTTCAAAATACATAATTGGAGAACTTGTAAATTCATTAGGGCCAAAATCATAGTCTCTTTCCCATCCTGAAGCCCATCCAAAAGGAGTTTTTGTCTTAAAACCCAAAAAAAATATATCTCTTCCTCCTCTAGTTGAAATAGCTTCTTTTATGGAACCTTTTCTATTACTTGGAATTCTCATTATCGTTGGTTTTTGTCTAAGTTGATATAATTGTTCTGCAACTAAGTAAGCTTTGTTAGCATCATCTGCTAATACAACATCTGGATGTTGGTATAAACCTGTCATAATAAACTTTAGCATTGAAAGTATTTAAAGATTTCCTAAAATAAACATCTAAAAATGTGAAAATAATAAAAAGTATTGAAAAATGAAAACTAAGATTTGAATTTTCTTAGTGCATCAATTCTCTTTTGTGTTGGAGGATGTGTTGAAAACATGCCTGAGAGAGCCATCTTCTTAAACGGATTATAAATATACATTGAAGCCATAGATTGACTTGTTGCGTGTGTTGATCTCACGTGTGTTTGCTCAAGTTTTTCAAGCGCTGAAATTAACCCACTTGATGTTCCAGTCATCTTCGCAGCCCCAGCATCAGCCATAAATTCTCTCTGCCTTGAAATTGCCATTTGAATAATCATTGCTACAATTGGTGCAACAATTGCTAGAGCAAGCATACTAAGCATACTTCCAATTCCTCCTTCTTCATCTCCAAATCCAAAAATCGCCATCCACTGAAACATTTCTGCAACAAATGCAATTCCTGTAGCAATACCCACTGCAATTGTTTGAATAAGTGTATCTCTATTTTTCACGTGTGTGAGTTCATGCGCCATGACTCCTCTGATTTCATCATCACTCATAATATTGAGTAAATGAGATGTTGCAGCAACTGCTGCTTTTTTTGGGCTCCTTCCTGTTGCGAACGCGTTTGGATAATTCGCCTCAATTAAATATACTTTTGGCATAGGAAGCTTTGCTCTGTTTGCAAGCTCTCTTGTAATATCATACAACTTACCAGATTTCACCTCTTTTGCTTTATGCATTTTTAAGACAATTTTATCTGAGAACCAAAATGATCCAAAATTAATTGCAAAGGCAATCAAGAGTCCAATAATTAAACCTGTTGTTCCAAATAATGAACCAATACCTAAACACAATACTGCTAAAAATGTCAACAATAATACAGTTTTTATTCTATTTCCTAACATATTACTTATTATAGTACGTGAAAATATATAAATATTGCGTATTTGTGAAAAGTGATAAAAAAAATTAATGCTATCTTTCGTTTTTTATAAAATCAACAAATGATATTTGTTTTTGTTTGAGTTGTTGAATTTTCTCAATATCAAGTTGGTATAATTCTTCTTCAATACTCTCGATTGAACCTGTATTAATTAATTTCAAGTATAACACCATTTGAATATATTCATCAAATACACCTGCATCAATACATCTGTTTGAAAAATGCTCAAAATCTTTAGAAGAAATATCATCTCGCTTCTTAGGTTCAAAATTAAACACTCGCCCAAATAAAATAATATTAAAAAATCCACCTGTTTTCAAAGCAAATGTTTGTGTTTTATATCTTTGAGTATGTTCTTGCGATGTTTTTCGTTCTTGATTGACAATATCGTGATATGAAATTTGAAATGGAATATTGTAAATTTCTTGTAAATATGAAATGAAATCAAACAAGATTTCTTCAAATGAATAATTTAAAATATAATACAAATAATCACTCTCCTTTTGCAATTGTGTGATAATATAATCTTGAAATGATAGAAATGAATGAGGAGTCAATTCTTTGATCTTTCCTAAATAAATATCTCGCTTAACAATATATTTATTCCTATTTTGATAAGCACTTCCATCTCCTAAATGTTTAGGCTTTCTCATCAACGTTCTTCCATCTCGTTGATATTCAGACACGCGCAAATACAAATACCCTCTCTCTTTAGAATCTTCGCGAATATGTTTTTTAGTTTTTTTCTCCCAAAGCATCTATTATAACTTTATTTTTGAAATTTATATAATTATGTGTTCTGGTGGGTAAATTAATACTAAGTTAATCCTAAAATGCTAAATTTCAAGCAATTTTCTATAAGGATGAAACATTCTTCTTCCATTTTTGTTTAATAATTCTTGCTCAATACGTGTTATACTAATTTCTTGGTTTTTGCAATTAAAGTATTTGTATGTGTTGTCTTCATCAAACCATTTAAAATCAAAAAACGCTTTATTTTCAAATCCTAACGCAGCTGAAAAATTAGGAATTTTCACTTCATCATTAGTCAAATACAAATCCTCTATTTCGCAATATTTTTGTAAGAAATTGTAACATAAACTCAATCCAGGACCTAATGATGCGTAATAAGTAGAAGAGTAATTTAAATTATTCTTCAAATACTCCTTCAACTGAACCCACTCTTCATAGTATGACTCTTCTACAACCCAATCCCATTTTATCTCAACATTACTCATCAACTCTAAACAAGGAATTGCATTTTCATCTCTGTTTATGTGTAAAAAAATTGAATCTAATGAATTAAAGTACAATAAATCCCACTCAATTATATGGATAATATCAAAGTCAAGAGCATGACCATAGTTTAAAAACCAATCTTTTATTGCTAAATCAAAAAATCTCCATTTCCACATATCAACTGGTATTATATAAATATGTTCTAAATACTCTCTCAAACTCTTAAATAAGTCTATATCTCCATCTTCACCTCCATAGATTCCATAAATTTTAACATAAGGATTGTATTTTCTAATTAGCTCTAATCTATTTAAACAAATTTCAGGCTCCTTGTGAAATCTAAACAACACGACTCTCCTCATAAACGTTACCACTTTTAATATAATATAAATTTTTGTAAGAATAAACTAAATAACAAATAAAAATCTTTCAATATGTAAAATAAAAAAATACAAGAAAATTGTTGATTTTCTTCAACTAATTGAATCCCATTCCACGAAGAATAGATTTCAAAAACGAATTTTCAGCTTCTAATTCTTCAATCTTAGCTTGATAATCTCCTGTATGTACTTTATGCGCTAAAGAGTGATATTTTCGAGTCACGTGGTGTTTTGGTTTCATGTGAACAAATGGAGTTTTTTGATACAACGCTTGTCTCATATCTTTATGATTATCAATTGAAATTGAAATTGGAGTCTCAAGCAAACTCTCAATTGCTCGATTTCCTAAATCATGTCCTCTCGCTTCAACTTTATTGAGTACAACTCCTTTTACAGGAATTCCAATCTCTTTTGCATGATTAATAATTTTAAACGCATCAGTAATTGCTGGAAGCTCAGGATTTGTCACAATTAATAACTCATCTGCTTGTTTAATCACAGAAATTGCTTCATTTCCAAGTCCTGCTGCTGAATCAACTAATACGACATCAAACATATCTCTCAAATCTAATAGACTCTTCTTCAAATTTCGTGAATTGACTTCTGAAAATGATCGCATTGATAAACTTCCGGGCAATATTTTAAATCCAAGTGGATGCACATAAATTGAGTCTTCCAAACTCGCATTTCCTCTCAACACATCATTATACGTCGTTGGAAATTTTGTAAGTCCTAAATGTAGACCAATGTTTGGAGTCGTTAAATTTCCATCAACTAAAATAACATTTAAACCCTTATGCGCTAGAGCAGAAGCTAGATTAATACACGTTGTTGTCTTTCCAACACCACCCTTTCCAGATGATACTACAATAATTTTTCCCATACGAAAACTACTAAAACTTATTATATAACTCATTTGTACTACAGTTAAGTTAAAAATCAACTGAAAATTAATAAAAATTAATAGACATATCTATTAATGTGCTTTATAGATTAACCTTAATTACATAAGGTACGACCAAAACTGTAACGCTGATTTCTTAGTGCATTGTATAATGACACATATTCGAAAATGAAGAGTTACTAGCCAGAGCAGCGAAAGCCAATGTTCGTGTTCGTATTCGAAGGAGCATTGTTCAAGTTCGCAGTGAAGGCTCCTGCGTTTGCACCATTGTTCCAGTTTCCCACCGCGAAGCAAGGCACGCACTTTATTTTGCTTTGATCAAATATTATATCTTGTAGAGAAATATGTAATTATTTATACACTGCTCAGTATTAAATTATAATTTTTTGGACAAACCACCTATTAATCTTCCTATGGTTTCAAATTTATCATATAATGATAAGTAGTGATGATGTGGCAAGATATTTAAATCTGAACTCAACCGTAAAAGCATTTTTCCTTTATCAAATAGATATATCATTTTTTTAATATAATTACCCTTATTTTCTTGTTGGGAAACTTGATACTGCCAAACACATACTAATAGATCAAGAAATGTTGAATCTATTTGCTGTCTTAGAGTGAATTTTTGACTTTTTGGAAATCTATTAAGAAGAGAAAAAAGTATAATATATAAATTATATACTTCATTGTATAACATAAATGAGTTTTTAGGTTTTTGAGAATTTAAATTAGTGTTCATTAGGTAAACCCTCTATTTTTTTAATTAATGCACCAACATAGCGAATTGAATTTTCCAATGGCTCAAAATAATCGTGTTCAATTATATTTAAATAATGAAGAATATACAATTGACTTTGTAATTGAGAAATCAACATTCTCACTTTATTATAGATTTGTAATTTTCCTTTAGTTCCCCAATAATTATACCCAGCATTTAATTGAGGAAATATTTGAATTGTAGTTTTGTAAGTCTCTGTTAATAAAATTATATGTTGTGAGTTTGATGAGCGCAGTGATTCTAACACTTCCAAAATCTCTTTAAATATTTCAAAATACTCTTTATATATTGGTAGTTCTAAAACACTTAATTTTTTACTCATTTTTTATTATTTTGGTAACATTTAATTTTAAAGCGAACGCTTCACGTTCGCACCTATCATTTTCATTATGTTTTAGTTTCTCAAATTTTTTGTTCCGCTCGCATCTAGCTCGCTACCACACATCCACGCATTCACACTCCACATATCCTGTAGCATTACAGCCGCTCAATGTTCATTGGTTCAAGGCTCATACGAGCAGCGAAAGCCAACGCCCGCGTCCGAAGACGAAGGAGCACCGAACAAGTACGCAGCGAAGGCCCCTGCGCGTGCACCAGAGAGCCAGAGCCCACCCCGAAGCAAGGCACGCCCTGTAAAATCTCGTGAGTAAATTTGCCCAACTCCTTCATCAGCATTGTAATCTCCCAAAGGGCCCATTTCGTAACGAGTATCAGCAGCACTATCTTTTGAATATGGTGAGTTAAAATTACATTCGTTTTCGCCATCGTTACCAAAGTAACTACTCCAACTTAAACTTGCTCCTGAACATGCATTTCCATTGAAACTTGAGCCATCTTCTAACATATCAACCCACTCCCTAACATTTCCTCCCAAATCCCATATAACTTCACCATTGCTTAATTCTAATACTCTGCGCTCAATACTGGGTGCTGAATTGCCAGTGCCATCGTAATAATCTCCCGTGTCGCTGACTGATAATGCATTAGAAGGGTTGTTATCACTATGTCCTCTATACATACTCCCACTACCAACTGTTCCACTATCCCAATTTGTGCTTTGTTGTTCTGCATTCCTCGCTATTGTCATCCACTCACGATTGGTAATCATCTTAAATGTTCCCTCTAAACTACTATGCTGAGTGTTTAAATCAGTGCAAGCACTGCGTGCAGTTGGAAAGTCAATACTCACCCATGGTGTTGAAGAAGGTTGTGATGTCGCAACTCCTGATACATCTTTGGCTTCAAATTGCATAACGCAAAAATTGTCTGTTCCAAAGTAGCTATTCCCGGGAACTTCAATCCAATCCCCTGGAATTGTAGAACAATCAACGCTTGAAGAACTGGTGCTTGTTGAAGAACTTGTTGTGTCTTCTATACGAATTTGTTGTTGAATGACTCCCTCATCGGTTTCAATTGTCAAAGTTCCACTGGATTGTCCACTTGCTTGTGCGCAACTGCTCATATTTACTCTTAAAGGTTTTCCACTCACAACTCCACTATTGTTTGTACACTCAACTCCTTCATAAATGACTTTGGAGATGTTGATTTGTTCAAATGGAGTTTGAATGATACTTTGATCAGAGTCTGTAAATATGGAGCGAATTTGTAAAGAGTCTAAAATAGCGTTATTCTCAACTGTGCGTTGTGTGTCTTGGACATAATTTGTTAAAAATTGATATAGTCCTAAAGAGATAATGACTGTGATTGAGAGTAATAGTATTACTGAGATGACTGGGGAGATGGCTTGCTTTAGACTAAAATTATTTTTTGACATTTTTTGTGTGGGAGTTCATTTAATGAACATTTAAAATTTTGTGGTTTAAAAATATTTGTATCTCTAATTGAGAGTGAATTTTGAGCTAATGTTTGAATCAAATGAGGATTTGCAATATCACAGTGGCCTTTAAAACTCATCAATGCTCGTATTTTACGCTCTTCATCATACGAAGAAATCTTGCGTCTAAATCTTCTTAATGTGTCATTTTTAACCTTAATTCTTCCATTAATAAGCGTATATCCTAAAAATGATATACCATTTGTTATTCTATTAATAATTAGTTTTTTTGAAGAAACGCTTAGTTTTAATCGCTGTTGTAAAAACGATAAAATTTCATCTCGCAATAGAAGAGTATCCTCTAATGATTGGGTAAGGAAAATAAAATCATCAACATAGCGAATATAGAAAATGTCTTTTCCTTTTTGTCTCATCCTTGGCTTTATTGTATGCTCAATATAAAAGTCCAAATCATGCAAATAAATGTTTGCAAAAAGTTGAGAAGTAACATTTCCAATAGGAATGCCAGTTGAATTGTTTGTAAATGGATTAGAAATTGTCGTATCTTCATAACTCTCAATAACTTTTAAAATATAATATAGAGCCATTTTATCACTTACTCTCCTTTGAATTTGAGAAAATAAAATCTCCTTATCAATTGATTGAAAATATTTAGTAATATCCATTTTCATAAAAAAATCAAATTTATATAATTGATTTCTAAGACTTTTAATAGCCTTATGTGAGCCTTTATGCTTCAAATTAGCGAACGAGTGAAATATAAATATCGGACTAAATATATCATATAAATACTCGTACAATATATGATGAAGAATATGATCCTCAAACGAAGGCGCACTAATAAAGCGTTTTTTAGAATCACTAACAATAAAATGTCTATATGGAAAATGTTTATATTCAAAACTCAATAATCTTCGTTGCAAATGAACTAAATTACTCTCTAAATCAAATTGGTACTTAATTACTTCTTTAGTTTTCTCTCTACCCCTATACGCCCTTACAAACGCATCATACAAAGAACGAATTGAAAATAACTCCATACTCTTTATTTTTTACCAATATAGATAAATGTAACTCAAAATAAATAAAATTAAAATTGTCCTTGTGTTAAACATGAACTTGCTCGCTTAATATTTTCGTAGAAATCAAGTAATTTTGCAATTGTAATCACATACTCCTCCCCGTCTAAAAATGCAATAATACTCAAATTTCGTCTATATTCTCCCATTGTTTCAAAATCACTAATTAATAATTTTTTCAATAAATAATACTCAGACAAATCAGCAACAATTCCTCGCTCAACAAGTACTTGAGTTAAAAATTGAATTTTATTTGGCATATCTGAAATTGTCGAATCCTCGCTTAATAATACTTGATACGCAATTCCAAAAAAATGTTCATACGTTGCAACCATCTGCTCCATTACTTTTTGTAGCATCTCTGTTGTTTTTGTAAACTTGCACGAAACATATATCATATGCTCAAGTGTATTTAAATCTCGTTGTAATAATCTAACATCTGAATAAACCTCTTCCATTTTTAACAATTTATTTTTTATAATTTTACTCTATAAACACAATTACCAATAACTGCATTTATTCTGATAATTTTACTATTGCTTGTGCAATATCACCATTTACTTCTTCAAGCGCTTGTTTTGCTCTCTCTTGACTCACATGAGCTTGCTCAGCAACCATTGAAATATCATCTTGTGAAATTGAAATTTGAGCTTTCTCTTCAACCTCTCGAAACTCACCTTGAACTTGAAATGAAACTTGTCCTTGCATTGAAATTTTCTCAACTTGAGGAGCATCAAATACATACGATGTAGTTGGTGTCTTAATAATTACTTGAGTCGCTTCAAGAGTATTTTGAGACATTCCCATTTGCTTCATCATCGCCTTCATCTGTCGAGGATTTACTCCTGGAATCATTGTAACATCATCCCTCTATTATTTATTTTCTCTAATATGAATTGAGTATTATTTTCCATCATTTTATTTCCAATATTAAACTTGTTTTCTACACTATCAACTTCTAATAATTAAGAAAGTCTAAAGAGTAGAAAAACAAACAACACCACAAGTAGTGAGAACACAATTACAAATTTTGGGGAGAAATCATAATTAGTTTTATATGATTCAGCTACCCCACCGATCAAACCTCCTTGACCAGATGGCAATGTGATTCCTTTTTGTTTTGCCATGAATACTATATACTAATAGAACTATATATATAAAGGTTTTGTCAAATTAATGAAAACTAAGTTTAAAATGGTGCTTTAAATAATTTTTAACATTCATATAAAGAACAATTTTAATCTAAATAAATAAAGTATTCTATGTCAAAAAAAGATTAACGTAAAACAAAAATAAAAAAAGAAAGTATTAATCATAATTAAAACTAAACTTTGTAAAAATAAAAACAATATTGCTAAAAAAAAGATAAAATATAATTATAAAATATGCACAATATACTTATCCAACAAATGGAATAAGTGAAGGACTAATTGTTACAATAATGAGTATCAATGAAATAAATGAAATTAAATGAACTCCAATCATTGCCCGCTCTTCACTCATATATTTATTCAACATCACTCGCGTAATTTGTCCACCATCTGTAATCCAAAGTGGCAATAAATTCATAATTCCAATTCCAAAGTTAAGTAAAAATAACCAAAACAACCACTCACTTGAACCTTCAATAAGTGATGCTTGCATTTCTTTCCCACTCATTGGAACTCGCTCCAAAGCAACACCATTAATTCCAACAACTGCTCTTTCTTGCTCAACATCATAAACAGGAATAAAAGAAACATTTGAAGTTTGATTCATATCTGTGTCTGAGAGTGTAAGTATCAACTCAGTTGAATTGGTTAAATTTGTCATAAAATATGTGAAAATTTCTTGACCTTTATATGTTTCATTACCTACATATAATGTATTAATAATTCCACTATCTAAATTTGTCACATTATTCAAAGGAGAAATTGATGAAACATTTTGAAACGACACTCCTTGATCTTCATACACAGTATTTGCATACATTCCAACTCCTACAATAATGAGTAGAAACACAGCTGCAAAAAACACATTAGCAAGAGGACCAGCTCCTAGTACTGCAATTTGTTGCCAATGCGGTTTTTTTCCCAAATCTTCCATATCTGGCTCAACAAACGCAGCGGGTAAAATTGGCGCAATAATTCCTGCAAATGCAAATCCTGATGATTTAATCTTCACCTTAAAACGCTCAGCTATTACACCATGACCAAATTCGTGCACCGTTGCAATAAATAAAATTGCAACAATCCAATACCAAAACGGAACATAAAAAATCAGCCCACTTGGATTTGTCAAGTCCTGCTCCTCTCCAGTATTAATTGGCAATACCAGTCCTCCTCCACTATCAAGCCCTTGATCAAAAATAAACATCAACTGCCAAATCATAAACGGAATCATCACAATAGTTCCAACAATTCCAAGTCCCACACTCACATACGCAACATATTTCCAAAATCGTGGCTGTTTCTTTGCCCACGCATCCATTTGCCTCAACCCCCACGTTGTTTTATACTGAAGCATGTAGAGAAGAGGGAAACTTCCAATAACAGCTAAATTGTTTCGCTTAATATATAAAAATAAACTCAACAGAGCAATAAAAATCAAAAACTCAACATTGTTTTGAATAAATTCAATCATACTTCAATATATTATCATGAGTTTTTAAAACTTTAGATGTGTTGAAGAATAAGAACATTAATATATTTTAATAATAACAATCATTACCAATTGCAATTATAATTACATCTACAATATATATGATACAATCCAACAAATATTCCCACTTGAATAATTAAAATTGTTACAAGTAAACTTGTAAGTAACCAATTCATCACAACAAGTACAATGAATGTGATAAATGCTCTAAGTCCATATACTCTCATCAATTCAAATACTTGCATATACATATTTTAATATTACTAATAATTCTAAATTTTTAAATATTCTCTAAGGGTAAAGTTAATATATAACTAGAAAAAGTGAAACATAATATGAAATATTATAAAAAAATAAAATAAAATAAAATAAAATAAAAATGTATAATTATATAATCTTTCCTGATATATTTCTATCAATAACTACTCCTTCAATGAGAATATCATTATAATACATCTTTCCATCAACTCCTCTCAATGCAACTTGCAAGAAAAATTCTTTTTTAATTTCCTCTGATGATTGCGCAACTTCCTCTTCTCCAGAAGAATATTTAATTTTCAAACACTCACCAACTGCTAATTGTGAAAACACTATACCAAATGTATTTTTTAAATCATCATAACCTGCAATGATCATACCTTGACTCTCAACTCCTTTGAATTTAGTATGCTTTACATTTGTTAATACAACAATTTTTTTATTAATTAACTCTTCTTTTGAGTAATTATTATCTGCACCAAAAACTATTTGTCTTACATCTTCAGCTTCACCATCTCGACTCACTCTCACTCTCACAATCATTAAATTATCTGCTTGGGGATGACTCTGAACTCCAATAACTAACCCTGTTTTAAGTTGCAAAGATGAGAAATCACTGTGTTGCAAAACAGTTGTATTATTGAGAGAATATTTCTCATCATTAATCGTATATGAAGAATTGAGTAATTTCAAAAACGTATTTTTGTTATCAAGTAAAAATGAACTCAATTTTGGACCTTTCTTTTTTCCAATCAATACATAATATGCATAAGTGAAAAATACTTTCATATCCATACCTAATCTCTCTTTTACAGATTTAAAATATGGAACAATATCTTCTATTGTATTTGAGTGCTCAAGAGCTTCACGTAAATATTCAACAACGCTCATCTCCTCATTAGTAATCTCACCCAATGTTGATTTAATTTCAAATGTAAACTCTGCAGGTGCATACTTTCTTATCCAATTTTTAACACACTCAAAGCGCTCTTTTAATCGTCTCTTATCATACTCGGTCTTAATCTCACTCTTATAATATGCTTCAACTTTTTGATAATCAAAATTAAATGATTGAGCTAATACACTTAAATGACGAAATTGTGGCTGAAGCGGAAGTGATGTTGGAACACCCACTCCATTAGGTAGTGATAATTCATATTGACGCAGTTTATTCACGCGTTGCTTTTCATTCTTCTCTTCTTCAAGTCCAAAATATAATCGCTCAAGTTTATCGAAATCTTCATATAATTTAATAACATCTTGATCAAAACTCAAATGAATCTCAGCGTTAGGTCGAGTCCCTGCAAAAATAAATAATACCATCTCAGGAGTATAAATATCTAAAACATCTCTCACACGCAATGCACCTCCTTTTGAAGATGAAATTTTTCCACCAACTCCTTTTAATAATACAAAATCATACATCGTATACACAGGAGCATCTCTGTTAAATATTCTTTTAATAATCTCTCGTCCAACAGTATATGAACTCCCTGGAGTTGAATGGTCTTTTCCACCGGGCTCAAAACACACTTTAAAGTAATTCCACCGCATTGGCCAATCAG
Source organism: uncultured Methanosarcinales archaeon (assembly GCA_964621065.1). Taxonomy (GTDB): domain Archaea; phylum Nanobdellota; class Nanobdellia; order Woesearchaeales; family UBA583; genus UBA583. The sequence continues at coordinate 36,049 of CAZULG010000003.1, forward strand.
CTTTCCATCTCAGTTTTACTCGAGGATTCTCTTTAAAATTAACCTGCTTCTCAGCTCCGTTCAAATCCCCTTCTTCTCTAATTTTATACGTGAGTGTATATTTCCCATCAAAACTCAGTACCTCATTAGTATCTTTTTGCGTTTCATCATCATACACATCAATTGGCCACCAACTTTCATTTAGTTGTTGATCTTCTCCTCTGTATTTATTCAACTCCTCAATAATAATATGTTTATTATTCAACATCTCTCGTATTGAATCTGCATACACTCCACTTTGTTGTATCTCATATTGATTTTGGAATTCAATTGGAAAATTAAACGCTCCAACTTCACTCTCAAATGTTTTCATAAAAAATTCTGCATATGACTTCTCTGGTGTATCAAATGGATTTGGAACAGCTCCATCAGGCATTCTCAAATACTTCTCCCATTCTTGAGGAACATCTTTTGGAACCTTACGAAACGCATCATAACTATCCCACGAATACAAAAATTTTGTTTTAACTCCCTTATCAACTAAAGCTCTTCGTACAAATTCAGTTGTAATGACTTCTCTAAAATTACCAATATGAATATACCCACTTGGCGTAATTCCACTTGCAACAGTATATATATCTTCATTTGGAAATTGTTCTAATACACGTTGAGCAGAATTATCAGCCCAATGCACATTTTCAAATTGCTCGTTATTATCTTGACTCATTTTTAATATAGTAATATATAAGAATCATTCTTTTAAAATATTTAGGTTTATTTTTCTAAATTTAGAGCGATTTTTATTTTGTAAAACTAGAAAATTACTAGGTTTATTAAATTATTAAGTCTATTCTATGTAATAAACACATTTAAATCAATTATTATTCTTTGGTAGTATGAATTTATTAGAATGTAGAGAACAAATAGACAAAATAGATGCTCAAATCTTTGAATTATTATTTTCTCGATTTGATACAATCAAGTGTGTAGTTGAATATAAATTAAAACATAATCTAAACATTTATCAATAAAGGAAGAAAAAAGAAGTGTTAGAAAAAGTTAAAACACTTTGTCAAGATAACAATATAAATTATGATTTTGCAAAGCAGTTAATTCAATTCATAATAAATGAGAGTAAAAAAGAGCAGGAAAAAATAATTTCAAATATAAGTTGAAAATATGAATTTTCAAAAAAAGTCAGCAGTTGAACATCAATATTAAAAAAAATTATGCTAGAACTGAATTGTTTCTTACTCAATTACTAGTAAATTTCATGATTACTACAATTTTATTCAACCCATTCTCCGTAAGAATTTTGAAAACAAACATGAAACATAATATTAATTTGAGATAATTTTGTAAGCATTGTATCAACAAGAGTAAATACTCGCTCATACGAGTTCACATTTTCAGAAATATGAGCAAGTAAAATTATTTGATGTTCTCGAGCAAATAATGAAATAAACTCTTGTGCTTGCAGATTTGATAGATGTCCTTTTGAACTCAATAAACGACCAATATAATTTTGATGCATACGCGAAGTAATTGCTAAATGTTCATCATAATTTGACTCAACCACAACAATTGAACACAATTTAGCAAGTTGTACATGATACATTGTAAATTCTCCCAAATCTGTAAAAAAGCCAATTCTTCTTTGGGAATTAACATCTTTAAATATAAAATTTAATGGGTTGATGCAATCATGAGATGTCTCAAAAGGATATACCTCAATATTGTGAACTAAAAAAGGAGTATTTATTGAGATATACTCTACTCTATAGTCATTTTGACTACTCTTACTAATATTATTAACTGCATTATTATTAATTAAATTTCTTGTATTATTCATATTGTTTATATCCTTAAACACATTCTCTTTAATACGCTTTGATAATACAACAGTAATATGCGGATGATTCTTCAATACATATTTCAAACCTTTTATATGATCACTATGTTCATGTGTAATAAATATATGAGTAATTAAGTCCATATTAACTAAGTGTTCAATACAAAAATCTCTCAAAGTATTATATGAAATTCCACAATCGACTAAATAATAATATACTTGATTTCCACATCCATTCTCCATAATATAGCAATTTCCAGAAGAACCACTAGATATAGAATTAATTTTTAAAACCATAATCATACATACAAAAAATCATATTTTAAATGTATAGTTTCAGTTAACGTAATAACACAACCATTTTAGTAAATAAGTAAAAATAAAAGTAAATGAAAAACACAAATTCTAAATTAAAAAATTAAATATACTTACAACCCTATATTCATAACAAAGTTATAACTAGAGTTTATCACGCACATCTTTTTGATTTTTTGAGTTTGTAAACTCCTTGTGTGGTAATTTATCTGATTTGTTGTTATTAAGATTGTGATAATGTGAATTTTTCTTATATTTGGAGTCTAAAAACTCTTTAGTAGAAATTGTTCGCTTAGCTTCCAAGATTTCTCGAATATACACTCGTCCAATATCTTCCTCTTGAATTCCTAAAATATCAATATATTCTCTCACTTTCTCATATGAATCACTCTCAATCTCCAAAATTGGGTCAAGCCCTGCGTATTCATCAATATCAAATGTAATATCTTTATATCTATATTGAGTTCTATATTTAATTAATTCAAATATTTTAATATAACCAAGTTCATGAAGAATATTTTGCATAGTTCTAAAATTTGAAATCTTAACTCCAATTTCATCTCGTCCAATAATACTCTCTTTTGATTTCTTCTTCCCTTTCAAATTCAAATATACATGAGAACCCTTTTGTCTAATTCTCAGCGCCTTACCTTGCCTTGACAAATCTCTATCAGGAGTATCAAATCTAAAATCTATAACTTTCCCTCCAAAAATTCTAACTGCACCAAGTTGTGTAATTGTATCAATTATCTCTTGTTTGTTTATATTTCTAACCTTTAATTCGACTTCTCTCATTTTTCAAAAAAGTCTATACTATAATATTCATAGTATTGTGTACATCAATTCCATAATCGTAAAGAGTCTACATAATCACAGCTGTTACATAATATTTTATATAACATCACACTTAAACAACATAAATTATATATTGACATACTAATATATATTTACAGTATAAATCTATTTACTAATTATAAGAGGTTAGTATTTATAAATGTACTTAAAAAAATCAAATAAGTTCAAAATAAAATTATCAATTAGAACTAGTCATATTTCTTAAAATAGTATATTTACAATTTTTTTAACAATACAATATACTAATATTAAATGCAGTACACTTGTGATTTGAGATTGCAAAATTATGATGTGAGATAATATAGTATATGACCTTAATTTCGTGTGGAAACCTAAAAAAATTAAATTTATCGCTTTTTTTTTATCAATTATTCTAAAAAAAGTTTAATAATTGTCTAAAATAAAAATAAACTTGTCTAATATTTGTCTAAGTTACGTCTAAACTGAACAAAAAAACTGAATAAAAATAAAGATTTAAAGTGTTAAAACAACTGTTTTAAAAGATTCAACATTTATAATACAAATAAATAGATATAATATATTTCTAAAAGATGTCTAAGTTTTGTCTAAATTGTGTATATAAATATTATAGATTAATTCTAATTTATTTACAGGATTTGTCAAATATTGAATATATTTTAAAAAATGAGTAGGTTTGCAGAAGAAATAATAAATTAAAAATTATATTAAATTTTATATTAATATTGTAAACATTATTTTTAGTTATATTAAAAAGTTTGGAGTTTTTGTTTTCATATAAATACTATTTTTTTTGCTGAACTCAATTACTATTTCCTTTCTTTGTTCAATTTCTAACCTCGTATTTTTACGTTATTTTATATACTACGATTTATGATTTATGATTTATGATTTATGATTTATGCATTATTTAATTTACCTTACTAAACATTTGCTGATTTGTTTTTTTATTATGTAGAGTATTTATTGAATTTTTATAATTATTTTTATTTGTTACTTTTAGTAGTGGTATTTATAAATACATATATATATAAAATATAAAATACTTATAATTATAATATGGTAAAAATTAAAGATTCGTTTCAAGTGGAAATTGAAATGGAACAAAAAATGTCTCCTCAAAGTAAAAAAATGTCTGAGGATTATTATGAATGTAGAGTTCAATTTAGACTTTATATGTTTTCAAAAGAAGATGTGTTGAGAAAGTTGAGTGAGAGAGAACAAGAATATTTATTAGAAGAAAACAAATACTCACAAATGATTTTTTCAAACAAACAAATAAAATATGAAGAAATAAAAATATCTGATTATGATATTGCTTACTTCAAGCTCAAATATATTTTGCGTAAGTGTACATTGTTAATAAATAAATTAGATGAAACTCCAGAAGGGTTTGATATTTATCTTGCAAATATAAATGAAATTCATAAACTCAAGAGAATTATAAATAATAATTTTTTTGCTTCATATAATCACTCTAAAAAAATTATGGGAAGAAATAAACTTGAGAGCAGAGATTTATTTAGACACTCACTACTTATTGCAATATATAATTTAAACATAGGAGACATTATTCAAATTAAAGGAGAAGTATATTCTATTAAATCAATTCAAAAAAATGAAATTATAGTTATTCACACAACAACAAGACATAAAGAGACATTTAATTTTGAAATTATTAAAGATTATTTATACAAAAAATAATATTGTATATATAAAAAATAAGCTCTTAATTTTACACCAAAACAGTTTCCATACGAAATAAAGGACTCAGTCGTAGAAAACAAATTATTTTTTTAATAAAATAAAAAGTTTGGCTGTATATAACACATCACATATTTAGAAGTATAATTTTATTATAATGACAAAAAATATATTTAAACTTAATATATACATATAGAGTAATGAGTAAATCATTTGATAAGTATAATAGTTCAAAAAAAGGTGTAGAGGATTTGCCCATATCTTTTTTAATTGAGTTAACAATAGGATTATTTGCAATAGTTGCAATAGCAATTCCAATTTATCAAATGTTTATATATGAAGATTATAATAGAGCAGTTGCTTTAGACGCTTCATATTCTATAAAGAATTATATTGATTACACATATGATAATTATGCTAATTTAGACTCTCAATGCCTTGAGCCATTTAAATTACAATATTTGTCGACCCCACAAGTACTTATTGAAGATAAAAATAACTATGTTATTACTATTGAAACAGATAAAATTAGTCTCATCACATATGATGATTTTTTGACACTACTAGACGAAAATAAGCGTATAGATAGTGATTTTAGATTTAATACCATCACATTGGAAGAGAAATTACCAGATTTTTCACTCATTGAGATGGGAGTAAATACAGCAAGAACAGATAATTCTAATAGTATTGAAATGATTTTTTTAGTTCCAAATATAGCAGCTGAGAATTCTTTAACAACAGGATCAACTGGAAGTTTTTTAAGTGGATATTATGTATTTTATGGAATTAATGAAGGCAGTGCTTTGAAAATTGAACCAGACGCTGGGTGGATAAATGAAATATTTAATGAAGATCTCGCATCAGATGCAGATTTATACGATATTGGATTTTATAGAGAGAACGGGAATAGATTTGGAGTGTTGAAAAACAATAATGCTCGATTAAATGTTATGGGAACGTGTGATAAACCACAAGAGAATACAGATGAGGACAATTCGTTTAATTCAAAAGGATTCTCATGTAGTGCTTCTTACACCCAAGAACTAAAAAATGGAGAAAGTGAAAAAAAAACAGTGAGAAATAATATTTACTGGAGTGGCAGTAAATCCTCATATCAGTGTGGTTCTGAGTTTGATGGAGGAAGAAACTTTTGCAGTGAACTAGAACAAAACCCTCCACTTGATACAATATTTAATGATAACATTCATAAACTTAATGGAGATAGTTTAGCTTCAATGAAAACTAATTTTAAAAATTTTTGTAAAAATTTTTATGAAAGTATTGATTCAATATCAGTTCTTAAAATTGAACATGGTGAAATTACTCAAGAACAAGATCCAATCGTGTACTCTACAGAGTTTGAATTCTTTGATTTCTTTGAAAAAGTTGAAGTTGAAGATATTGTTCAAAATATTGAGAGTAGAGAAAATGATGAAACTAAACCAAAGATATTTAAGCGAAATTATATTTCTTCACAAGATTGTAAGACAAGTGAAGTAGAAAAGGAACAATTCGAGGAAGTTGGAGTTGATGAAGAAGATGTATGTTCAAGAGTATATGAATATAAAACCCAAGAAAATGGAAAACAACGAATAGAATATATATTTTATGTTCCTCTTCAACGAGAAGAAAATAAAGGTTTTTACAAAGTCAAAGATAATTCTCAATTTAATGTGATAAGAAATCAACGAGGAGAAATAACACTCTCTATTGGAAATCGTCAATTAGAAGATTCAAGAACGTCTCTTCAAGACGTTGATTGTTCATTTTTAAGCCGAGTTGGTGGAACAATAACATTTGGACTATTAGGAGGATGTGAGAATTTAGAAGTTTATCAAACACAAATTAATGAAAATTTTTTCACAGATGTAATTAATCCAACATTTAATATATTTTTACCCTCAACAATAAAAGATTCATCTCGAAGAGATACTACAGACGTAGTATATTCGTTTGAAGATTTATTCACAAAAGTGAGTGAAAATAATCAAGCAGGAGAGAATAACGAGCCGGTAGAAATAAATGGAGAAGAATATATACTCAATACACAATATTTAGACACAAATATAAATGAAATAATATTTAATATGGGGGTTAGAAGAACAACAGATGAGTATGATGTAATAAATAGACTGACAACTCTTCAATTTAAAACTTCTACAACACAAGGAATAGAAAATAATTTACATTTTAATCCTTTTAAAGAATATCAAGAAGATTCAAGAGCACTTAATAATTTTGAGGAAAGAGAAAGTATAAATACATTACAATTTGAGTTTGAATCAGGTTCAACAATAGAGAGTTTAGAATATACTCCTTCATTTGAGCAAGTTATGTTATCAATATACGACTCTCAATCATTATCTATTAATGATATCAAAAAACAAATTGAAAATAGAGAAATTCAACTCACAGTGAGAGATAATGTTGTAGGAAATGAGCAAACTCTCTATTTTACAACAAAAAATCCAAAAAAACCAATTTTTCAAACATTACAAAATCACAATGATGAACAAGTGTATGTTTTATCTCCCTTTTCTACGAGTTATCAATTTCAAGAATTATATAAAAATGAAAATGATGAGAGTATATATATTGATGAAACATTTATTTTTCCAAATAAAAATAGCAATGGAGATATTGTTTTAGAAGAAATCCCCTTTACTTTTACAAGAGAAGAATTTTTTGAAATAGTTGAATCAAGCGGATTTAGATTAGAGACAATTTCCTCAATTGATAATGAAGAGGTATTTTTAATTAGAAAATAATAATAAAAATGATACAATATAATAACAATAAATATAAACAGGCTCAATTATTTTCAATGAGATTTTTAGTTATACTAATTCTTGCTATAATTATTTGGTTATTATCTGCAAGTATGATTAGTTCAAATCAAGAAGCAATTGTTAGCTCTGCTCAAGATATTGCGTGTAGAGGGTTTTTACAAACATATGACGCACTAAGAGGAGATGCATTGAATGCTGCTGCTAAAGTGACTGAGTCAAGAAACTTATTTTCAGAACTTGGGCGATTTTGTAAGACTGATAAATTAACGTTTACATCCACAGATAAAGAATATGTACAAGAGCGTTTTGCACAAGCATCACGAAGATGTTATGAGCGTTATGGTTCTGGAGAGTTAGATTTTTTGGATTTTACGCAACGTGAAGGGTCGTATTGTTTCATTTGTGCAGAAGTTGAATTTGAAGATAATGATCAACAAGAAGCATATCAGTATAGAGAAATTGGAGAGTGGATGAGTGAGAATACTGATCCTGAGGATAATGAAGATGATTTATCATATAGGGATTTATCTAATATATTTTATATAACAGCAGATGAAGAGCTTACTGAGCAAGATTTTCCAAGAATTGAGGATTTACAATTTGAGGATGAAGTTATTGAAAATTTCGGTTCTGAGTTGGGCGAGATTAATCAATTCATAAAATATGTTAGAGATACATATACAAGAGAAATCACAACAACTGAAAAGTCGTATGTCGTATTAAGATATAACGCAGAAGGATTGAGTTACAATCAAATACTTATAGGAGCTGGAGCAACAGCAGCAGGAACTGCAGCAACAGGATATGCAGTTAAAAAAGGAGCTTGCTTTTTATCTGGGATTGCACTAAGTTTTACAGGTTTTGGAACCATTGCAGGTATTGGAAAAACAGCAGCTTGTTTGAAAAGTACAATACAAGATGGGGCAAAATTAGTAAGAGGAGCAATAAAAATATCTAAATTTCTCTCAAGTATGCCTGCAATAAAAATAGGAGGAACAGTTGCGTTGGGAAGTCTTGGAGGAAGTTCTATACTAGGAGAAGATGTTAATATTGACCCTGAAGACCCTCAATCTTTTATAGATGCTATTCAAAACAGAGAATTAATTATATCCAATAGAGTAAAAAATCAACTCAGTGATGAGAATAGAGAGTTACTTGAATCTATTGAAAAAGGTGAGGTAAGGATACAATCAAACACAGCTCAGCCAGGAAGAGGTGCAAGTCAAGACGCAGTAACAGAAGATGATATTCAATCATTAATTTTAGAACTCGTTGATTTAGAAGTCAAAGAATTACAACAACGAGGAGAACTGCCTGATTTTAAACAATACTCAGAAATTCTTCCAGAATCAGAATTTTACAGACAATGCGGAGTAGTTCCTGATGCTCGCTTAAATTAATATTTAAATATTAAAATCTAAAACATATAATTTTTTTAGAATAATTCACATAATTTCACACCCACAGCGATACACATTTTTATAAATCCGCACAATTTAAATATTAATAAATGAGAATTGCAATTTCAGGGTCAGTGGGAGTTGGAAAGACAACAATAGCAACACAACTTGCACAAAAACTACAATTTCAATGCATTCATGCAAACGATATTGCGAAACAATTCAAAATTGAAGAGCAACAAGATCTTCAAACATTTGACTTTGATATCAAACAATGTCTTAATTATATTGAAAAAGAGTACGCTCAATCTCAATATATAATATTTGAAGGACATTTTACCCATCTGCTCTCTCCTGATTTTATTGACATCATTATAATCATTAATAGAGACTTACAAGAATTGAGAGAAGAGTATACAAAAAGACAATATACTGAGATGAAAATAAAAGATAATTTAGAAGTTGAGAGTTTGAATGTGTGTTTTTATGAGGCTGAAGAAGAAGGTCATGAAGAACATCACTTCATTGTCATTGAAAACACACAAGAATTAGACGTTGAAGATATTGTCCTAGAATTGTTTAGAAAAATTCAAAAGAAGAAAAAAAATACTCCAATTAGAGTAAAGTAAACAAACAAAATAATTTATATAATTTATACATAGAGAAAAATAAACACAACAAAAAATGATTAAAGGAATATTATTTGATTTTGATGGAACAATTGTTGACTCAGAACACTCACGATATGAGAGTTCAAAACAAGTTCTCAAAGAGTATGGATTTGATTTAACACAACAATTATGGGACACAACGTACAAGTCATTAAGTTCTCAAGAATTATTTGATGATGTTATTAAACAACTCCTTCTTGAAATTTCAAGTGAAGAATTATATCAAAAAGCTCATACTCAAAGAACTCAAATAGAGAATGAAAACGGAGTGAGAGTGATTGAAGGATTTAGAGAATTTTATGAAGAGTGTAAAAAGAACAACTTGCAATGTGTTGTATGTTCAGGTGGAACAACAGAACATGTTCAAAGAATACTTAAAAGCTGTAATATTGAAATTCAAGGATTTGGGAGAGAAGAGTATGAGAAGAGAAAACCATTTCCCGATGCGTGGCTTAGAGGTCTTGAATTACTTGGTTTAAACAAAGATGAAGTAATACTCTTTGATGATGCATCATCAGGAATTGAAGCAGGACTCAGAGCTGGAATTAAAAAATGCTGCGCAATCAATTATGGGGAAGAGGATTTTAAACATATTGAAAAAATAGAGCAAGAAGTTGGAGTAAAAACATATCAATATTTTAAGAATTGGAAAGAGGTTGATATACATAAATTAATTAAATGTTAAAAAGATAATTAAGATATGAGAAGATTAGGAATTGTAGGCTATGGTGATTTTATTCATTTCTTCGTACCACATTTGAAGCCATTTTTTGATGAAATTATAGTGTATTCAAGAAGAGATGTATCAATTGATGCTCAAAGAGCAGGAGCTGAGCAAAAGAGTTTTGAAGAAGTATGTTCATGTGAGTTTGTATGTAATGCAGTAGTTGTTCAATATTTTGAAGAAACAATGCAAAAAATACTACCTTACCTACAACAAGACGCGTGTGTGTTTGATGTATGTTCAGTTAAAGAAATTCCAATTGAGATTATGAAACAATATGTTCCTAATAATTGTCACATTATAGCAACTCATCCTTTATTTGGTCCAAACTCGGGAAAAAATGGAATAAAAGGATTAAATATGGTACTTATAAACGTAAGAGCAAGTGATAAAATACTTAATTTTTTTGATGAAATGTTTTTTGAAATGAAACTTAGACTTCATTATATCACTGCAAAGAAACATGACGAAGATATGGCTTATGTGCAAGCACTATCTCATTTCATTGCTCAAGGAATTAAAGAATTTGGGGGTTTAAGACAAAATACGCTTATTACAACTCAAGCGTATGAGAGTTTATTAGACATTGAAGAAAATATATCAAGAGATAGTTGGTTGCTATTTGAGAGTATTGAGAAATACAACAATTATTCAAAAGATATTCGGGATAAATTTGTCGCATCATTAGAAATTGTTAATAAAAAACTAAGATAACTTATCATATACATAGATACCAAAACATAGAGTATAAGTATAGACAATCATTTATAAATATCTTGAGAAAATATTTTCACATAATATTTATAAAGTATTTTTCATTTTTATTATATAATGGCAAAAAAAGTAGCAAATTCAGCTGGAAGATTTGGTGTACGATACGGTAATATGCTTCGAAAGAAAGTGAATACTGTTGAATCAACTTCTCGGGCTAAACATAAATGTCCCTATTGTGGTAAAGAAGGGAAAGTAAGAAGAGTGGCATATGGAATATGGAAGTGTTCATCATGTGAAAAAGTATTTGTCGGTAAAGCATATAAGCCGTATTAAATAATAAAATAAATGTGGTAGGTTAAAAAAATGGTAGTATATAAATGTTTCAACTGTAAAAAAGAAATACCCGAGAATATTCGAGGAAGAAGAGTACGATGTCCATTTTGTGACGCTAAAATATTTGAGAAGATGAAACCCGAGGTTTCTCGAGTAATTAAAGCAAGATGAGAGCAACAGCAACACTTCAATTTGAAACAACGTATAATGAGGTATTATATGATTTGTTGCAAAGTGAAGATTACAATTTTAAGCCTAAAGAGCTCAATATTGAAATTATAAAACAACCACACTGTGTTGAAGTTCAAATTAGAGCAAATACTCCACAACTCTTAAAAATAGCAACGACTGCTGTGAGTGATAGTTGTGAAGTAATACGAAAAACACAAGAACTTGTTGAAGAACAAAAAAATAAAAATGAATGATGAGATTGAATACTTTGTTGAAACGTTAGAATCATTAGTTGATGATTTAAGTTCTAAACCTCGAGAAGAGCTCAAAAAAATAATTTTATTTTTAAAAAAGAATGATTTGAAAAGTGATGAATTGATTAAAGTTCAAGAAGATTTAGAACAATTCACAGCCATGTATAAAATGGACTCATTCACACGAACAGAAGTAATGAATATTATCACAGAAATTGAGATGATCTACAACGGATAATTATTTTTAATTATATATAGAAATACTATTTTTTTTGTTTTTCATATGCACGTAAGTATGCATCTAATTCAACTGCTATATTAGTATCAGGTTCATCAGAACATTCAATTTTAGTAGGACTTCCTAATGAATACATTTCACAATTCCCATCTTCATTAAAAGCACTACACATTGGAAAAGGTAATTCATCTATACTGAAATGATAAGGGAAAATATTTTCATCTAGAGGTTGAAAAATCCTTCCTTCAAGTCCGGTTATTGGATTTTGGGAGATTCTAGTAACACTTCCAGCAGTACAATAATAAATATCTCCATCAAATATTAAACAATGTTCACATTCAGTACATACAGATTTATTCCCAGTAGATGTCTCCTCTATATTATCTATTGGTTGAAGAGGTTTTTGTTTTGGAGTTAAGTGAAATTTCTTAATGTAACTACTCATTAATAATACAAATTTATATAGTTATTTAAATTTATTCCAACACATCTATTTTACTAATCTCATTTTGTGAATAATAATCTTTTCCTTGAAATATGTTTGATGAATATTTTGAGTTCAGCGTATTTCCTTTTTCAATTTGTTCAAAATGATGCAGAAATGAGAGTACTCCTGTTTGCGTTCCTTTTTTTCCAATACCTGAGATGAGCAGTACTTCTCGTTTAGAATTATATGGATTTTTAAACTTTGAAACTACACCAATATTGGTATCATTATACTCTGTGTTTGAAATATTTGAAAATATTGTTTTGTGTTTTGTCATCATAATTGGAGATTTTTTATTTAATTTCTCAGTAATTGAGTTAACAATAAATCCTCCAATTGAGATAATATTATTCTCTTCCAGTTCTTGCTTTGTAATTTGTGTATCAAGTTTGACTTGTAAATTATCAAGTGATGAGAGATAACTTCCTAAAAATAAACAAAAACTCATTCCAAAATACCCATCTTTTGCCATTGCATTATCAGGTCCATGCGGCTCAGGACTCCCAACAACGATAATTGCGTTTAATTTCCCATCAACAATAAAATTATCAAAATAGGGTGAGACTTTCTCCTTATCAACTCGACCTTTTTCAAATTCATCAAATTGAACAAAAAATGAAGGAGAAGATAATTTATAATATTGAGCAGACGTTCCATTAATATTTTCAGTTCTGTGAAGAACTATAATATTATATTGTTCTAATTTTTTAATATAATAATAAATATTTTGCTCATGAATTTTCAACTCTTTTGCAATTTGTTTAGGATATTTTTCAGTATGTTTAATTGATTTCAATATCTTTTGAACTACTTCATTTTTCAATAATGCAATTTGTTGTGGCTTGAGTTGCTTCGTTTGCAACGAATAATTCTCTCCTGTACTTCCTCGTTTAACTATCTTCATATCATCTTATAATAATCACAAGATTATAAATATATCTATTATTAATTTTCTTTTAGTACTTATATAATATTTTTAAAGGCACTTATAAAGAATAACATCTCTATAATTCAATAGCATGAAACGAATCAATATTACATATCAAAAACAAAATAAAAATACAATTAAAAAAGGAGAGTTGAGAAAATGTGCGGAATAATTGCACGTTTTGGAGAATTAAAAACTCCTCTAGACTCATTAAAGCAATTACAATTATTAGAATATCGAGGATACGATTCATATGGGTTTTGCTCATTCACACCAAATGAGATTATTTGTGAAAAAGATAAAGGTGTTATTGATATATCTTCATATCAATATTTAGAACACACACAATCTTATTGTGAACTTGGACATACTCGCTGGGCAACTCATGGAAGAGTGTTGAGAGAAAATGCTCATCCTCATTCTTGCTCAAATAATGAGTTTTACGTTGTGATGAATGGAATTATTGAAAATGCTGATGAAATCAAAGCAGTATATTTACAAGATTATTTATTTACGTCTCAAACTGACACAGAAATAATTGTTGCTCTATCTCAACACTTCAAATCAAAAAATAGTACTTCAAATATTACACTTTTAGAGATTTCACGCAATATTAACAAATTATTGAGAGGAGAGTTTTCATATGTTTTAGCTCGAAGAAATGAATGTGTTGCGTATAAATATGTAAATCCACTTCTCATTGGAATAAATGAATATCATGAATGTGTTCTTTGTTCAGATTATGCAATTATTCAAAAATGTTGCTCAAAATACTACTCAATGGAAGATGATGAGTACTGGTATTTGACTCGAGAAAATAATCAATTTTTTATACAATCATCTCAAAATATTACAAAATTAATCATTGATGAATTCCATACTTCATCTTTTAGTAATTTATTTGTTGAATGTCAAAGAGAATATGGAGATGAAGAATATGTACAAAATACTTCAAACTCAAATATAGGCTCACACTCAAATTCTTCAAATATTAATAAAAAATTCACATATGACATGGAAAAAGAAATATATGAACAAATTCAGTTTTCAAATCTCATAACTCAAGACAATATAGCATCAATGCACCAATTTATTGAATATGCCCAAAAACAAGATCAAGTATTTTTCCTAGCAGCAGGTTCTTCTTACTACTCAGCGCTATATATGCACTCAATTTTACTCAAACACAATATTTTATCACATGTGCTCGTTGCTAGTGAGAGTGAGAATTATGTTAATTCAATGACAAATGCTTTAATTATTACAATTTCACAATCAGGAGAAACTGGTGATTGTATCACACCTCTTAAAAATATTCTTCGAGATAAAACAAATACACTCATAACAATTACAAACACACCTCATTCAACTCTTGATAGACTCGCACAACATTCAATTTATTTGCATTGTGGAGTCGAAAAAGCAGTTGCATCAACAAAAGCATTTATGCATCAAATTGGAGTAAGTTTCATCATTGATATGATGCTCAGAGAAAATAAACAAACAATAACTGCTCAAAGTACTTCAAATAACAATAACATTGAGCAATATAAAAAAATATTTAAAGAAATTGGAGAGTATATTTCGCTTTATTTGTCTATGAATACAGAGTTAATTTATTATGATGCTCTGCAAATAATAGATCATAACAATATATTTTTTATTGGAAAATCTGAGTTTTTCTCACTTGCACTTGAAGGTGCTTTAAAACTTAAAGAAATTAGTTATCAAAACGCAAGTGGATTTGCAGGAGGAGAATTAAAACATGGAAGTTTAGCACTTATTGAAGAACACACTCCTATAATTATGCTTGGGGAATCATCACATACAAACGCAATTGAGTGTCAAACTCGAGGAGCAAAACTATTCACACCATATAGTATTGAGATTTTTTCTGCAAAAAATGAACTCTTCCAAGAATATATAGAATTAATTGATGCAATATTATATGTTCAACTCCTTGCATTTCACAGCGCAGTATTGAGGGGAAATAATCCCGATAGACCACGAAATTTAGCAAAAAGTGTAACAGTGAAGTAAAATCACAACATTTATAATTTTCAACAATTTATAATGAATTAATTATGGATTTGACAATGTCAATAATTATTGCAACATTTACAGGAATTATTGGAGCAGTAGGTGTGTTTTTCAGTTATTATTATTTTGAGATTAAGAAAAAATAAACATGCGTTTATTAAAAAGTATCTCTGTATCTTCTCCTTAAGTGACAAAGATTTAAAACAAAAAAATGAGAAAATAGAGTATGTCAGAGGATTATGGAGCAAAAAATATTAAAGTTTTAGAAGGTCTTGAAGCGGTGAGAAAACGACCTGGTATGTATATTGGAGGAACGGGAATCGCTGGGCTTCATCATTTAGTAAAAGAATTAGTTGATAATGCAATGGATGAAGCACTTGCAGGGCATTGTGATAAAATTGATATTGTAATTCACGAAGATAATTCTGTAACTGTTGGGGATAATGGGCGTGGAGTTCCTGTTGATATGCACTCTAAGGGAAAAACAGCTGCTGAAGTTATTTTTACAGTTCTGCACGCAGGTGGAAAGTTTGATAAAGGTTCATATAAAGTTTCAGGAGGATTACACGGCGTTGGTTCAAGTGTTGTAAATGCGTTATCAAAATGGATGAAAGTTGAAATTTATAAAAATGGAAAGGAATATTTACTTGAATTCGAAGCCCAAAAAGCAAAAAAAGGGTTAGAAGAAATTGGAACAACTCGTCAAAGTGGAACTCGTGTGACATTTATGCCTGATGATTCAATCTTCCCTTCAATTGAATTTGATTACAAAACAATGCGAAAAAAGTATAGAGAATTCGCGTTTTTAAATCCAAATGTGACCATTACATTTACAGATAAAAGACCTGAAGAGACAATTGAAGAAGTATTTCATTTTGAAGGAGGAATTGCTGAATATGTTGATGAAATTACTCAAAATTCAAAAAAAATTATTAAAGATACAATTTCAGTGAGTGGTGAGCGAGATGATGTAGAAGTTGATATTGCTCTAACATATACAAACTCATTTAACGAAACCATTGAAGGATTTGTCAACAATGTAACAACACCAGGAGGTGGAACGCATTTGAGTGGATTTCGACTTGCAATTACAAAGGCGATTAAAGATTATTTAAATGTAAATGGAAAGGCTGCGGATAAAAAAGTAAATTTAACAGGAGAAGATATTCGTGAAGGAATTTGTGCAATTGTCTCAGTTCGGGTCCCCGAGCCTCAATTTGAGGGACAAACAAAAGATAAACTTGGAAATCCTGAAGTTCAAGGAATTGTACAAAACGTATTTTTTGAAAAATTATATTCTTATTTAGATGAAAATCCAAAGTCAGCCCAAGCAATTATTGAAAAATCTCTAAACGCAAACAAAGCAAGAGAAGCTGCAAAAAAAGCAAGAGATCTTGTTCGAAGAAAATCAGCACTTGACTTCTCCTCAATGCCTGGAAAACTTGCAGATTGTTCAAATAGAGATCCTTCAACAACAGAATTATTTATTGTAGAAGGAGACTCAGCAGGTGGTTCAGCAAAACAAGGACGAGATCGAGCAACACAAGCAATTCTACCACTTCGTGGAAAGCCACTTAATGTTGAAAAAGCAAGACTTGCAAAAATGCTTGAAAATGAAGAGATTAAAACATTTATTACAGCATTGGGAATGGGATTTGGAGAGCAAGTTGATTATGAAAAACTTAGGTATCATAAAATCATTATTATGGCGGATGCTGATGTTGATGGATCACACATTGCAACACTTATTTTAACACTCCTCTTTAGACATTTTAGAGAATTAATATTAAAAGGTCACGTGTACATTGCAATGCCTCCGTTGTATGGAATTAAAAAAGGTCAAAAGAAAATCTGGTTGCAAAACGAAGATGAGCTAACTCAATATAGAAAAGAACATCCAAATGAGAAGTTTGAAATTCAACGATATAAAGGTTTAGGTGAAATGAATCCTGATCAGTTATGGGAAACCACTCTTGCACCTGAGAGTAGACACTTAAAGCGTGTGACAATTGATGATGTAATTGAAGCAGATGAGATTTTCACGATGCTTATGGGAGATAAAGTAGAGCCTCGAAAAGATTTTATAATTGAAAATTCTAAATTTGTAGATGAGCTGGACATCTAATTGTTCTAAGTTTTCTCGCGAAAACTTGAATTATTAAACAAAATAATAATTTTAGTGTAACAGTCTATATTTATCTTTAATTCCTTCACTTAAACTTTGATATGCTTCGTGAAACGCTTCAAGTATTGCAGGAGCTTTTTCTATTGCAGGTTCATATAAATCAGGCATGTGTGAATATGCAATACTTAATGTATTAGCAAAATCTCTTGGAGTTAAATTCGTTTTTCTTAAACTCTCAGGAAATATACCTCCCCAAAAATATGCAGAATCTCTCATTTCAGAAGGTCCTACAACATCTTGCATATAATCAGCAAAAGGGCTTTTAGTTGGTTGAGATGGAAGAAAGTGCATATCAACAAAATCAGCGCTTACTCTACTTCTGACTAATTCATGTTCAATTCCTACATATCTCAAAAATGCACCTATTCTATCAAATGCAACTCCTTTAAATTCTACGGTAAATTTAAGTTGTACCATTTTATTTTTAGATGTTTTTCATTTAAAAATATTTCTCCTCAAACATATAGTGTGTAGATGGGACATATATTTCACCTATTTACACACTATATTCTATTATACACTTATTTTATTATGAATTTTTAAAAATAATATTTAATAATAGAACTAAATATTAATGAATATTACAAATCAAATTGAGAGACCTTATTTCTCTCTAAATAACTATAAAAACTTTTGTGACTGGCTCCTTTAATAAGCATTTGAAGTGCTTCATGAACAAGTTGCACATTTTCAAATTTACCAATAACTCCAACAAAGTTATCTTTTACAGTGACATGGCAATTTGTGATTTCTTCAATGAGTTGTCTCGTTCGCCCATCTTGTCCAATAATTCTACCCATCACAACTTTGAGTCGATGTTGATCACGAACTTGACCTTTTACATCAATAACGTCTAATACATTATATTCATCTTCTAGTATTATTGCATGCTCTGGTGAAAATCCATAATTAATTGCTTGAAGAACAAGTGAGAGCACATAACGCTTTGCAGAGTCATCTCCACTTATAATAATCTCTCCACTTTTAGAATCTATCTCCATTGTTACTTCAAATTGATCTTGAAGTTTCTCTTTTACAGAACCATTTTGTCCTATAATTACAGGGAGTCTATTTAAATCAATAAATACGCGCTCTTCATTAAACATATATTTTAATTAATAAGAATTGATTTAAAAAGATGATGAAATAAATAAATAATTCAATAGTTGAGAAAGTTATTTAAAATTTATTTATTCAAAACTTGATTCTTCAAATTCTTTAAATGTAATAGTGAGTAAATTATTATACGAGTCGCTAAATCCTCTTGCAATGACACAATAGAGAGTGTCAATGTGTTTTATTTTTGAATACAAAGAATTCTCAAATAATCCGTTGAGAAGGAGAATAGAGCAATTTGTGTAATCAATTGATTTTAATTTTGAAATAGGTTCATCAAATAATAGACCCATTGTTGAGTCAAATCCAACAATTCGTGCATTATCTTTTAAGAGTTCAATATAATTTTCAAGTGCAACATATTCATATTTTGTAAAGTGTTGTTTTTCTATAACAATATTTTTTGCTGTATCATATAGAGAAGAATTAGAATTATCTTCAATATTAATATTGGTGTTATCAAGTGATTTACTTTTCGTTTTGTCTTGTTTCTCCTTTACCATTTGTGTTTTAGAATTAGTTTTTGTTTTATCTTCAGCTTGTTTATCTGGTTTAGAATCATTTTTTTCAGGAGCAGAAGAATAGTTTAATTTGGAGATGAGTTTTTCAACTTGTTTATAATTGAGTGAGCTCACTTCTCTTCCTCGTGGAGCGAATATGCGGTGTTGAATTGGGAAGTGATCTGTGTATTGGGTGATGAGTTTTTTAGCAGAACTGTCTCCATCTAAGCATGCATAGAATTGGGCACTTTGAAACCAGTTTTTATCTTTGAGCTGTAAAATACTCATATATGAGCCATTTGTAGAAATAACATTTTTATATCCAAAATGAGCGAGTGTTTTCACATCTGAGCGTCCTTCTACGAGAATGATTTTTGGAGTAGAATGTGTTGTAATATATTCCATGCACTCAGGAGTTGAGTAACAATTTGGAGCAATTTCAATCACACTTTTTGTCTCTTCATTATTATCTTTTTTATTACTGTGAATTTGAGTGTTTGATTGAGACGAATTTGTTGCATCTTGATTTGAGAATTGTTGTTCTAATTCTTTTGCGCGATTTGCAATTGCTGCTTCAAGTTCTTGGTGTGAATGTGCAATATTTGTAACTTCAACTTTTCCATGTGTGTGTCCTATTTTCGTAATTTGCTCACACTTTGCTGCAAGTAGACATGTTGTTTTAAAATCAAGACTTGTTGGAATTTGGCATTGAGCAATACTTTTACTGTTTTGTTTAGTAATTGAGACTGAGATGAGACCAATTTTCCCTTCTTTGACTAGAGTTTCAAAATGGACTTCATTTGAGAGAACATCTTGAAGTTGTTTGTATAAACTTCCAATAACATCAACGCTCTCAATTGTTCCTTCTACAACAACTCGCAGAGAAATACAATAGCGCTCGTTTGTAAATTTTTTTGTAATCATACCATAACTTACAAATCAAGTTTTATAAAGTCTATGATAGAACATTGAATCGCATCTATAATTTATATTGTTTCATACTATTTTTTCTTATTTGGTGTGTTGAGAATCTCTCTCACTTCTGAATAGACTCGCTCTTCAAAATGATAATTAGTCTCATCTTCTTCTTTATTGGGATTGATTTTAAGTAGTTGTTTTGCAAGTTCTATTTTAAAATCGGAACTATAAAGTGGATTTGTAGTGTCTTGTTCATTGTCTTGCTTTGTTGAATTCTCAATAATTTGTTTAACAATGTTTTCTTCTAATTCTTGAGTTGTTGAGAATTCGTTTGTGTGTCGAGATGTGGCGTTGTGTTTTTTGGTTGTTAACTTTGTTGTATTTTTTAACACAATGTATGCGTTTAAATCATAAAACATATCAACAAATTGGGAAGTGTCAATTGAAGATGATATTTCATTTAATTCTCCAGAGAGTTCAAATAATACGATTGCATTTTCAAAATGTGTTGAATCATTTTGTGTGTAGGAGTGAATAGTTTGAGTAATTGTATCATAACATTCCTGAAGAGATTGATTTGAACAGTCAATTGAAATATGATGAATTGAAGGGAGTTCAAGTGGGACATATTCAAGGGTTTGCTTATGAGTTTGAGCGTCAAATTCTACAATATTAAATCCTGAGTGTTTGAGTTTAAACTCTGCAAATGAGTTTGGAAATAAAGGTCCACAATATGCAATAATTTGTTCTTGTTGTGTTGTTATTGAATTTGGAATATGAATATGGCCTCCTGCGTAGTAATTAAATCCTTGAGGAAGTTGAGTTGTTGAGAATTGTTTTGTTAAGAGTTGTTGCATGTTGGGAGTGAGAAGTTGTGTGATTGTTGTATGGAAGAGAAAAATAGAGTATGGCAAATTATTATTATTATTATTATTAGTCGCAGAAGGATTAGTTTGTTTGTTTTGAAGATTTGAATAAATTGTATTATCCAGAGCATTTTTCTTACCAGTAATTCCGCAAAGTTGAATAGGTGTGTTTTTAATCGTAATAGTAGTTGGTGTTAATTGGATTGATTGAGTGTCAGTGAGTTCATATTGTGAGACATTTGTCCAAATATTTGTTTTATCTAAAATGTCAATGAAACTTTTGTGTGTGAGTGAGTAATCATGTGATCCTCCAATGACATAGGTTTGAATTCCTTTTTGTTGCATACGCTGAATTTGCTCAATAATGATTTCAATATATTCAAGAGGTGGAAGTGCAACGTTGAAAATATCTCCTGCGATGAGTACAAAATCAATATTTGATTCAAGAATGGTATCAATTGCTTTGATGAATTGATTGATATGAAGTGTTTTAAGTTTTTTTTCTCGAAATGAACCTAGATGAATATCAGCTAAATGAGCGTAGCGAATTGTTGTCATATTAGTAGTATAGAAACGTAGTTTTTAAATATTGTGAGGTTGAGGAGTAGACAATGAGTTATTTTAAATTCGTAGTAATTTTGATTGTGTAAAAAATATTTATAAAGATAGTGACTTTAGAACATATAATGTATTCAAAACAAGCAGCTGCAGGAGTCATTGCAAGTTTTATTATTTTAACATTTATTGTTATTATTTCTGTAACAATGATGATATCATATCAGAGTTTTGTTATTGATTCACAAGAGCGATTTGAAGAGCGTCAAAATGATCTGATTAAGACTTCTCAAATTTCATATCAACTAAACAATATCACGTATAATACAACAACTGAAAATTTGGAATTTATTATTGAAAATACAGGAAGTATTGATATTAGCTCAAGTGAGTTAAGTTATTTTTTAGATGAAACATTTTTAAGTAATGTTACTCCTACTAGAGTTGATGACGCTTCTTTTGAAGTTGAATTATTAGAACCTTCTTCACGAATGCAAATTAATTATTCTATTACATTAAATGATGGAAATTATTCTCTTCAAGTAATTCATGATTTAGGTTTGCGCCAAATTGAAACTCTTGAAGTATCTTAAATTGAAAATGAATAATAAATATTTAGAAATAATAGATACAAATGTGGGAGTAGATAACAAAAATAGAGTCTCTTTGTACTAATAACGAATGTTTATAAAAAATAAGAACAAAATGATAGTAATGAGAACAAGCAGGATTTACAAGAAAGGAGCTGGAGATGCTATATCAACACTTATTTTATTTATTGCAGTACTTGGAATTTCAATTGGTCTTATTGTTGCGTTTCAACAATTTTCTAATCAAACTCAAAGTAGTTTAAAAACAAAGCAAGACTCAATATCAGATAGGCTAGACACTCAACTCTCAATTATTTATACAGCTTATGATACAAATTCAAATATTACAACAACATATCTTAAAAATATTGGAAATTCAGAATTAGATACTCAATCATTATCATTTTTTGTGGGAGGAGAATATATTGCAAATCCAACAATTACTAATGCAGATACTGGGGCTTCGATTCGAGTATTGGGAATACAAGATACGATTAAAGTTGAATTAGAACAAGATTTAAATCAAGGAGTTAATAAGATTATTGTTGCAAGTGAATTTGGAAACACGTTTGTAAAGAAATTTAATGTAGAGTAAGATATTATGAGCAATAATTTTTAATGAAGAATGGGAAATGTTAAACTCATACTACATTTTAATATGTCTAATTGATTTAACATTGAGCTTTTGCTCTTCTTTTTGTTTTTCTAAAACATATGCTTTGAGTTCTTCATAATTTGTGTATTGTGGGATTTTTTTAAATTGTTTTGAAACTCTCTCAAATTCCTCGTCTTCATCTTCTTCATATAAATCTGTTTTAGAGAAGTAGATAATAATTGGCTTTTCAAGTTTTATTGTTTCTTTTAATAATTTGATTTGCTCATTTATTGTATATCCACAACTTGTTGTAAGATCAATGACAAAAACGAGTTGATTTGCATAATTTTGAATAATAATTTGCGCTCGTTGCTCTATTGCGTTAGACTTTGTTCGTCCTAAAAGTCCAGGGGTGTCAATAAATTGAATGAGTGGAACTTCGTTGTGATACAAATATCCAAATAAGAGTCCTTTTGTTGTAAAGGGGTAATTTTGAATTTCGACATTACTCTTTGTTACATTTTTCATTAGTGTTGATTTCCCAACATTTGGAAACCCCGCAATTGCAGTTGTAAAAATGTCTTTAAATGTTGGAAGTTTTGATAAAAAGTGAGAGGTGTCTTGGAGTGTTTGAAATGTTTGCTCTTCTTTTGTAAAGTATGAGTTAAATTTTCCCATAAATTTTTTGAACTGAAATTTGAGTGCATCGTGTCCTTTTGAGTATTGTATTTTTCTCAAATATTGTGAGCAGAGCATATCTATTCCATTTTGAATTGAGCGAATGTGTTTGAGTGCTGATTCGTATTCTTTAAACGATGTAGTTGAGGTGTTGAGTAATTCTTGATAAATAGGAGGCATTGTTTGTGGTTTTGGAAATCTTTTAGTTATTTTTTGCAACACTTCAAATGCTTTTTTATTGATGTGGCGAATTTTTTGCATTTCTAAATCTTTTCGTTTATTGAGAATAATTTCTTTTCCTTCTTGATTTTTTTTTGCTTGCGTTGAAGAATCCCATCGTTTATCAATATTTTTTCGCTCCTTAAGTGCATACTCTTCCATTGATTGAATACACATAGAGGCATAATATTTGCCTGAAAACACTTTAGGGATTGAATACATATACAATATAAATGAGATTTTATTAATAAACTTAATTACGCAAGATTGAGAAAAATTATGTTTATCTACATAAGTTCTTCGTCTAAACTTCCTTGAATTTCATAGACACATTTGATTTGAATGTATTGTTTTTCTTTTGCAAGAGAGTTGATATATTTTGTATATTGCCTCATTTCATCATCTCGAAAGACACATGTGAGTGTGTTATGTTGAGGTGTGATATAAAATAATTCTTCATTATATGTTGTATAGACTTTATCTCCTCCATATTCTGATTCAAATTCATCTTGAGTAATGAAGTAGTAGACATCAATGAGCATAGAGTCTGCAACTTTTGAATCATGCAAGAGTTCAAAACATTTGTGCGTAAATTTTGAAATTTCAACTCTTTGAAGCGTTAGAGAGAATCCCACGAGTTCTTCAATGTATTGTTCAAATGTTTTTGATTTAAAATATTCAATAGAAGCAAGCAAACTTGAAGGAGTATTTGTTTCATTAAAGAGGTGTTTTTGTTCAATGAGTGGGTTGTAGAACATAGAATAATTGTTTGATTTAATCATTTGAGTTGTAAATGTATTTAAGTCATTAGATTCTTCGAAAAATTGTTGAAGTTGAATAAATCCTTCTTGATTGAAAAATGCCTGAGCTTGCTCAAAGAATTCTTTTTGGTTGTAGAGCTTTTGAATTGTTGAGATCATTTGTAATACCACCCACTAATTGAGAGTCTATTTTTATCAACTGCTTCAACTTCACTGATTTGATGAAATGAAATTTCACTCACTTTAAACATATTGAGTTGATTAAATTTTGGAATAATTCTTTTCTCACACTGTGTTGGTTCAAGTTGAGAGTTATGTGCAAAAATCTCTAGTGCTCCTCCATCTTTTTTTGTAAAATCTCGAGAGAGGTTAATAATGAATGCAATACTTCTCTCATCGACTTGATCATCGTGACAGAGCAGATAGTGAGTGTGTTGGAGTAAAATTGAGTGAAGATCTCCTTGTTTTTGAGTATTAATTGAAGTGTTTGTTAGTTTTTGAAATAATTCAATACACTCTGTTGAGAATATGAATGTGTGTAAGTCTTGGAGAATTTGTGGAAGAGAAGAGATATGTTTGAGATCTTTTGATTTGAAAAAGTGATACAAATCAGTATTAAATTCTTCATAATCCACACTCATCAAAGCTTGTTCTATTTGCTTAGCAATGTCTTCTTTAAAAAAATGTGGAATTGAGATATGTTCATATGGTGTTGCGTTTTGAAATGTTTGAGAAAATTGTTCAATGTTTGATAGTACATCTTGGTGAATCCAATTCTCAATGGTATTTGATTGACTCATACAATACTGTAGTAAAGATGTATTTATTAAATAAACGATTATCATCTCTTAAATATTGAGAATTTAAGGTTTAAACTTTTTAGAGATAACCATTGTTTAAAAATTCATTTTGTATATGTATAGTATATGTTTTCGATTAAACGAGTTGATATTCAAAAAGCAGATGATATGCTTGCGTTTTGTAGTGAAGAAGTTGCTCAAACTATTAAAGTGAAAAGTGGAGATAAGGTGTTGATTAAAAGTCAAGAACAAAACAGTGAGATTATTTGTGATTTAGAAGTAAATTGTACGTATTCAAATAATGATATTGGCTTAAATAAATTTGCAATTCAAAAATTACCTAAAAGTGCAATGAGAAAAAAAGTAATGATACTTCCTGCTCCAAAACCTCAATCACTTGAGCACGTTCGATTAAAATTTGAAAATCAAATTCGATTTGAGTATCACCATTTTCAAGAAATTTTAGACGATATTTTAACAAATCGGTATGGACAAATTGAATTAACGTATTTTGTTTTAGCGTGCTCAGCACATGCGTTGAATGATAAGGAGACAATTGCACTCACACAAGCAATGGTTGATTGTGGAATGCATTTAAATTTTGCAACGCCTGAGCGTAAAATCATTGTAGATAAACACTGTATAGGAGGAGTTCCTAATAATCGCTCAACGATGATTGCAATTCCACTTATTATTGCAGCAGGACTTACGATTCCTAAAACTTCTTCTCGCTCAATCACATCTCCTGCTGGAACTGCTGATACAATGGAAGTTTTAGCAAATGTTGAGTTGGGTTTAGAAGATATGCATCATCAAGTCGAAGAGCTTGGAGGATGTATTGCATGGGGAGGAGCACTTGATTTATCACCTGCAGATGATTTAATAATTCGTGTTGAACATCCTTTGCATATTGACTCTGAAGGGCAAATGATTGCAAGTATTTTGTCTAAGAAAAAATCATCAGGTTCAACACATGTACTCATAGATATTCCTTATGGGAATCAGACAAAAGTAAAAACTCTAGAGAAAGCAAAGCGACTAAAAAAGCGATTTATCACTGTTGGAAGTGCAATTGGTCTTGAAATTCAAGTTGAAATCACAAATGGCTCATCACCAATTGGTACGGGGATAGGTCCGTATTTTGAAGCGCTTGATGTGCTTGCAGTATTGAGTAATTCAGATGAAGCGCCACAAGATTTGAAAAAGAAAGCGTTATACTTAACAGGAGAGATATTTGAACTTGCTCATATTTGTAAAAAAGGACTTGGAGAAGCTTATGCAACTGAGCTTTTGGAGTCGGGAAAAGGGTTTGAATCGTTTGAACAACTTCGAAGGATGCAAGGATATAAAGAACTTCCAAATTTTCCACGCTATGGAGAAGAAATTGTTGCTCAACATGATGGTGTTGTTCAGGGAATTAAAAATAGAGATATTTCTAAAATTGCATTTATCTTAGGCGCTCCAACGACTCCAACTGCTGGGTTAATTTTGAAGAAAAAAGTAGGTGATAGTGTTAAGAGAGGAGATGTTTTATTTGAGATGTATAGTGAGAGCGAGATTAAAATTCAATATGGGGTTGAATATTTAAAGGAGCATTTTCCTTATATCTATTAGTTATTAAGTGTGACTTTGTCAGACTTGAATTTGTGTATTTAAAGTATTTATAGAGAAAGTTTTAAAAATGTTTATTACTTCTAAGTAGTATGATATTGATTCAAGATTCTTCTTATTTATGGTCATTTACATACTTACAAAATCCAGAAATTGGAAATGAGAGAGAGATTAATTCTTCTTTGTCTCAACAATGTTATCAATTAATACGAAATAGATTTTTAGAAGGGACAGATGAGAGACAATTACATTTTAGAGGAGACTTTGTGTTATATGAAGCCCAAATAGTAAGAGTTGATTACCATTTTAATACAACGGGACTTGATGGTTGTAGTTTTATAGGCCAAGGATATGAATTTGATTTTAAGAGAAGAAATAGGGATTTTAAAATATTTCAACAAAAACTTAGTGAATCTCAGAGGACTTTTTTATCTCAAATGCCATCAGTTAGAAACTTTGAGAAGTCACTTCAAGATAAAAACTCAAAAATTTTACTTTTAGCTGGTTTGGAGGGAAAAAGGTTTGAAATGAGAAATAAAAGAAAATATGAGGAACCTATTATGTATGACGCTGAAGAAGATAAAGTTTTTGCATGGGCACCAA
Organism: uncultured Methanosarcinales archaeon; assembly: GCA_964621065.1. Taxonomy (GTDB): domain Archaea; phylum Nanobdellota; class Nanobdellia; order Woesearchaeales; family UBA583; genus UBA583. The sequence goes on from CAZULG010000003.1 coordinate 63,482, forward strand.
TAGATAGTGAGTTTGAAAAATTATTAAATTAAATTATACACTTGAACTCATAAATAATCAAAAGATTTAAGAAGTAGTATTTTTCTCAAATGTATATATGAACAATTCACATCAATTTTCCTCCTCACGTATTCAAGAGTTTCAACAAAAAATTCTACAGTGGTATAAAGAGAATGGTAGACATGATTTGAATTTTCGAAAAACAACCAATCCATACCATATTCACATTTCAGAAATTATGCTCTCACAAACACAAGTTTCTCGAGTAGAAAAATATTTTAAGGAGTGGATTGAAGAATACTCTACGTTTGAAGATGTGGCTCAAGCAACGAACATGGAATTATTACAGCAGTGGCAAGGTCTTGGATATAATTCTCGAGTATTAAATTTTAAAAAAGCATGCGAGCAAATTATTGAGGAGTATAACTCGCAGTACCCAACTTCAAAAGATGAGTTAATGAAACTCAGAGGAGTTGGTTCATATGTTGCTTCAGCAATTTGTGCATTTGCGTATAATCAAGATATTGCAGTGGTTGATACAAATATTAGACGAATTTTAATTCATGAAGGATTTGCTAATGAGGATATGAGTCAAAAAGAATTAGAAGAAGTTGCACAGAGCCTTGTTCTAAAGGGAAAAGGGCGAGAGTGGACAAATGCACTCATGGATTATGGTGCACTGGTATTGAGTGCAAAAAAAACAAATGTTCAATCATTAAGTAAACAAGGTAAATTCGTAGGAAGTTCGCGTTATATTCGAAGTTTTATTGTCAAAGAGTGTTTAAAAAATTCAAGTTGTAGTATTGAGCGAATTGAAGAAGAGTGCCAAAAATATCATCTTGATTGTTCTAAAATTATTGATAAAATGGTGCTTGAAAAAACGATTTACATTGATAGTGGAGAAATTTATATTAAAAATTAAAATTATTATTAGTGTAATTAAAATATTGAATGAATCTATCTATTTATTACAACTGTAATTAGAGTTCGAAGAGTGTAATTTATAAGTATTTATTTATTAGAAATATTATTATGAAACAAGAAATTCGCTATGATTTAAACTTAAAACAATATACACTCTCACAAGAAGACACAATTAAACCTGTTCCTTTAAAATACAAATCTCAAGATTCAACACGAAGATTTAGAACTCAAACTTTGCGTGATGAAATCATAAATAAATAATTGAAACTTAGATTATAATGGTGTTAAGTTATAAATTAATTATGGACTAAATATTTATTCATGAATAGAATAAATTTCAATTTGCTTTTCTCCTTCATACATTCTTACAACTCCTCTAATTATATACTCATTTTTTGAGTTAAATGTTGAAGCATTTGTTTGCATAATTGCTTGTATTAAATCACTTGAATTTGTTGAGTTTTGAATGTTTACAACACTAAATGTGGAAGATGTATAGAGCGGATGAATTGTTCCAGTTGTTTGAATTGGTGTTTTGAGTGACAAATTTGAGATTTGAGAAATTGAGTATTCTTTTGGAGGTTGCTCTTCTAAATACAAAATAGCTCCTGTTAGAAGAAGTGTGAGAATGAGCGTTGTTTTAATAATGAGAGAGCGAGTTAAATATGAATAGAGAGTGTTTGAAATTGTCATAGTAATTGTGTGATTTGAGAATTTATAAATATAATTTATATCTTATTTACTTTAAAAAAATCAACTATGTTTATAAATTACAATACATAATAAGTAAATATGTTATTTAAGTTTAATAGGTGTGCTATTAAAAAAATTCCATATAGTTCTGCTGTACTTATTTTTATTGTAATAATTTCATTTTTAGAATACACTTCTGTTATAGATGTTGAAACATTTTTAGAGTTAAATATGATTGAAGATATTGTTGGAAATGAAAATAGAGGAGGAGAATTCGATAATGAAGAAATAGTTCAACTAAGAGAAATAGAAATACCATCAGAGCAGATATCATTTGAGTTTTGTGGAGATTTGAGTTATCCGTGCTTTGATATGTTTGTCTCAACGCTTAATGCGTCGCAAAAATCAATTCAATGCGCGATACAAGATTTAAATGATGAGACACTTAATGAAGTATTTAAGAGTGCGCATGATAGAAATGTACAAGTTGAGATTATTATGGATGAGAGTTATAGTGATAGAGAACGTGTTGAAGAATTGAAAGAGCACAATATTTCAATTATTGATGATGCTTCTAGAAATAGTGGTTCGTATACAAATTTAATGCATGAAAAATTTTGTGTTATTGACTCAAAACACTCATTAATAGGTTCAGCAAATCCGACATCATTTGGATTGAAGAGAAATGAAAATGTTGTTATGAAGATTGAAAATTCAAGTGATGTTGCACAAGAATTACTAGAAGAATTTAATCAACTTAAACGTGGAGATTTTGGGGGGGATAAATTGAGCGGGAATTTCACAACTACTCAATATATAATTATCAATGGTTCACAGAATTCTTCTCAAAAAAATTTAGGTGAGTTTGAAGTAGTGTTTTGCCCACAAGAGGAGTGTGATGATAAGTTGGTGAATATATTAAACTCATCTCAAAAGTCAATTTATTTTGCAACATTTGTATTAACGCTTGATGCTGTTGAAGAAGTATTACTGTTTAAATCTCAAGAAGATATTGAAGTGAGAGGATTAGTTGATTCACGATTGATTAATGCAAGAGGTTCAATTATTACAAATATGTCTCGACAATTTGAAATTAGAAAGGAGAATGCAACACCGACAATGCATCACAAATTATTTATTGTTGATGAGGAAATTGTGATTTTTGGTTCATTAAACCCATCAGCAAGTGGTGCGTATTATAATGATGAAAATATTGTTATTTTGAACTCAACGCACTATGCGCGTAAATTTGTAGATGAGTTTGAGGGCTTATTTGAGGAAGGAGTGAGTATAGACTAAGAATTATAAATATTTATAAGTTGATAGTATGTGAGGATTTGAATATGAAATTAATTGGCAGATATAATTTGAATAAACGCTCTAGTTTAAAATTCATATTAATGTGCATTTCATCAGTAACTTTATTTTTTTCATTGTATTTTGCAGCGTACTATGTAGCAATGCTCTCAGTTATTTTTGTTGTATCACTGCTTGTAATTGGAATCATACAAATATTATATTCAATTCATAAAAGACGAAAAGAGGAGCGAAAGAAGCGGAAAATTTCAGAATTAGGAAGATATTTTGATAAGTAAGTATGGCTAGAATTTAAGACTAGAAAAGATAAATTTTATAAACAATTTCACACTTATTTATATATATGAGAGCTTAGCTCAGTTGGTAGAGCACCAGACTGAAGATCTGGGTGTCCTCGGTTCAAGTCCGAGAGTTCTCATTGTTTTAGGGTCTTGGGTTGTGTGACTTGAGACTTGAGTTTTATTCTGTGCTGATGTTAAATATTTGTAGGGTAGAGACTCTATAAGAGCACTTTTGTTTATATTCTTCTTGTTAAAAATATCGTTTAATTGAGTATTAATTGAGATATTCACTCGCGTTTTATCTTGCTTTGGTCTCGCCATTTTCGTTAATTTAGTGCGTGAGTGAAATGTTTTATTTTTTAATTTTAAATTGTAAACATAATAAGATATATTATACACATATGGAGAGTGTATGTCTTCTTTTTTAGGAACAGAATCATAAAAATAATGAAAAATATTAAACACAGTGAAATAATAACTAAGTGGGTAATATATTAATATAAAAATAAACAAATTTTTATTCTAAACAACTTATATATGTTTCACTAAACTTTTTTGTATAATCTTTTTCTATTTCATCAACCTCTTCTGCTAAAGCTATGAAAGGAGTTTCATAATTTCTTTCAAAATCATTTTGTGTTACACTATCATCAAAAAGACCTTCACACAAATTACGAGTTAAGACTACAATTTCTTCTCTTTCTTCTTTAAGCTCACCTAACAAAAGTTCAAAATCATTAATATTGTCTTCACAAGATATATCATTTTCATTATTAATCTTATTAAACATTTCAAGTTCTTTTTCCTCATCCCTACTATAATCTAAAAACTGTTTTTCTATATTATTCGCATAACTCAAGCAATTAGATAATCTCTCATAAGCGTTCTCACTATCTACCTCTTCATATTCAACATTTTGATAATATTTTTGATATTCTATTATTGCATCAATTTTTTGAATATTAACAATACTCTCATTTTCTTTAATTTCTAGTTGTGTCAATAAATTACTTTTCTCAATATCTTGAGCCTTAATTTGTTCATTTAAATTACTAATCTCTGTGTTAAGAGAGTTATTAGTTGTATAGTATTTATATCCAGCAATTCCTGCTACAGCTAGCGAAATGATACAAATAATTGATAATACGAGATTTAAATTTTTATTTTTCTTATTATTTTCACTCATGTTATAAATGTAAGAATTCCTAATTTATAAACAATATGTTTTTTGTTAACTAGATAAATAAATATAGATATTAATTTATATTCTAAGAAAAAAGAGTTTAACATCAAACAAAAAGTATATTTATTTTAAACTGTTTCTAAAATAACTCCTATTATAATAAATACAATTCCTATGCTGAGTAAAATTGTAATATCTTTGAGCAGTTGTTTATCTACACTTGTTTTGAATTTTTTTTTATGAATATCAAATCGAAGTGAGAGTAGAATTCCACAAAATCCTGCTATAATATATCCTCCTACTTCAAGCAGTGTTGAGCTCAGTGATAAGAGTGTTAAAGTCAAAATTGGCATAACTTGTCCAAGTTGATACATCTTTAGTGCAAAGAGTAATGCACACCATTGAACAATAAAAAATAGAGCTGATATGCTTATAAATGAGAGGAGGAATGCTAAGAAAAAAATACCTAAATTATTAATCAAAAGGGGAAGAAATTCAACTGTTTCATTCAACAGCCCCGTGAGCCCAATTGAGAAATCTTGCAAATTTGTTGGAACAAATTGAGCGTATGAGAGGGCAACGAAGAATCCAAATACTAGTGCGAGAAAAATGGTCCATGTTGCAAGTAATTCTCTTGCATGCCGCTGTAGAAGTGAGAGTTCGCTTTGTTTGTGAAATAATTCTTTGTTATCATCATGTTTTAAAAATTGAGTGAATGGATAACTCAAAGTCACTGCAATTAGAATCAAAAATGCATAAAATGAAATCTCAAAATACAGAGCAATTGAGAAGAGAAATGATGTCATAAAAAATACATAAATAAAAACTGAGAATAACTCATTGAGTTTTAATTTGTGTTCTATAAATCTCTCAAACATACTCTACTCATAATTAGTACTTTCTTTAGTAATTATTTAAACTTATGAGTTGCTACATATATAATTAGACCAATAATGATAATTCCAACAAGAAGTCCTACACTAGAAGCTGTGTTTGCTGTAATGAGTCCACCCAGAGGCGATTGATTTGAATTTTGCGTTGTTAATTGTGCATACTCAACCTCTTGAGAATTCAAAGATGAATCAGTGGGCGCATTATTATTTGAATTAGAACTCTCACTTACAGATGTTTTATTGTTGAAAAAATTCAGACTCATCTTATGTGTTTCATATTCTACTTCTGAGAATGAAAAAGAGATGAGCAGAGCAATTGTGTAAAAGAGGAGGAGTATTCTTGATACTATCATTTGATTGAGTTGTATGTTCATTATATATGAGATAATGAATTGGAGCTTTTATATTTTTTTGTTTACTACTCACTGTTTGTATATAAGATACTTTTATAAATTTCAATATCTTAAATTTGAATATGAAAGATAAAAAAATTTTTCAACCTTCTCACTCATCAACTCTTCCATCAATTTTAACGAGTAAGGATAAGTTAATTTTAAAACAGTTACTAAATGATGGACGAAAAACTAGTGCGAGTATTTCAAAAGACATTGATTTGGGGAGAGAGATTATTAATTATCGAATTAAGAGGTTAGTAAAAGAGAATTTGATTGTCAAATTTGTTCCAAAACTTCATGAGGGTTCACAAGCGTACAAAGAGTATATTATTTTGTTAAAATTAAAACTTGAAGATTCTATTTCAAAAGATCAATTCATTAAAAATACAATTGGAAATAAGTATTTAGTGTGGGTGTTGAAATCAAATGAAGGATGGGATTTAATTGTTAAATTATACGCATTAAGTGTTGAAGAGTTTCAGGCAAAACTTGCTGAAATTTTAGAATTATTCTCAGAGGTTCTTGCTAAGTATTATACGATTTTATCTGCAAGTCCAATTAAAGAAGCGCAAAGAGAGATTTTGCTCGAGAGTGTGTTTCAAGATACAATTCAAGATGATTTTCAAACGATTAAAAATGTTGAGATGAATTTTAAAATTGATGAGAAGGACAAGGAACTTTTAGATTTGTTGAGTAGTGATGGAAGAATTCAATATAAAGATATGGCTGATAAGCTAAATGTTTCAGCTGATACTGTGAAATATCGAATTGAAAAGTTAAAACATCAAGGTCTAATTGAGAGATTTGAGCCGGTGATTAATTTTTCAAAACTTGGGTTTTTACAATATGCAATGATTATGAAATGTGGATATCTACACCCAGAAGTATTGGAGGAGCTTAAGCTTACAATTTCAAAACACCAGCATATTGTTCGAGCGATTAAAAATACGTATAGTGAAGAGTTTTTTATGACAATTATTTGTGAAAAAGAGAGTTTTAAAGAAGAATTAGAAGAAGAATTGAGAAGCATTTGTAATGCAACAGAGATTCAATTTGATTGGTTTGAAATGGATTAAAGAAGAAGGATTATTCTAATCCTTGAATTAGTTATCTAATTTATTATATCTATCAAGTACTAGAACCTTTAACTGTTGCCATATATTTTCTTTATATTCTTGTGTACTTTTCCATGACTTTTTATCAATAATTATTTTTGCTAATTCAACTACTGGATTTGTGAGACCTTTATGACCATTTTCAGCGTCTTTTGCTAATTCTGCTTTAATGAGATTTTTCATTCGAGGAATAATAATCTCGTTAACTTGTCTACTACTAAAATCAAGTTCTAGGTTTGGAAAGTTCTTAAATGTTTGAACTGCAAGTTCTAGAGCTTCTTTGTAATTTTGTTTAATTGTTTTTTTATCTTTGAAAAATATTCCCATAACTTGAACAGACAATTGTAATTTATATTTGTTTTGTGTCATTGAGAGCAGTATTAATCTAATTATTTATTAATTTTGAAACTCTTTGTAATTCTGCAAGAATATCTCCTTTAAAAACTTTAAATTCTTCGTTTAGTTCGTCTTCACTAGATTCCTTTTTAAGTTCTATAGAAAACTCTCCAAATAAACGATTATAGTAAATCATAAATTTATTAATAAATTCTGGAAATATGAAATTATCCACACTTTTTCTTTCTATGAATTCAGCTAGAATTGTAACAACTTTATTTTGTTGTTCATCTAATTGTTTTAATTCTGTGTGTTTTGATATTGAATTATAGGTTTTTTCAAGTAGAGTAAAGTATATTTCTATTGTAGATAAGTTATTAGACATCTACTAGTTATCTTGCTTTAATACTTTTAATTTTTTCGATTAATTCTTCAAAACTTAGTGTTGTTTTCAGTCCTCTCTTTGAACAGTGAGAGAGAGATGATGTATGATATTCAGTGTTGAGATGTTCAAATAATGTGGTGAATTTCACTCCTTCATCAATACCACAATAACTTTGCAGTTTGTGAATATCGTAATATCCTATACTCTCAACTTCGTCATATAATGATTGGAGTAATTTGAGTGTTTGTTTTGCATCTTCAATGAGTTCAATATCATCAATGCATTTAAAGAGTAATTGTTTATTATTCAACTCACCCATATACAATGGACCAATGCGCCCAGTTTTATCAAATTCAAATTGTGATATGTTTTGAGTCTCTCGCTCGTATGATATGTATTGATGATTTTTGATGAAGTGCAATGATTGTTGAGCACTCTCTTCAACTCGAAAAAATATTCGATAAAAGTGTCCATATACAAAACTCACCTCTACATGTAGTGCTTTATCAAATTTTCCAGCTTGTTTTTGACAATATGCTATAAGTCCTCGAAGACCTAATTCATCAAAACAGAGTGTTTTGTGAATGTGTAAATTGTAGCGTCTGAGTGCTTTTTTGGGATATACACCACACAGTGATGCAGTATCTGTTGCAGTGACACATAATAATCCGTTATGATTTGTTTGAGAAATTGCTGCGTCTAAAAATGGAGCAGGACTTCCAAATGGGTCAATTTCAACGCAATCATAATTTGAAGTATATAATAGTTGTTGCGCTTTGGTATTAAACAATGTAATATTTTCTTGAGGAGTTGCGTTTAATTCAAATGTGTGTTTACAATTCTCAAGAGCATCTGCTGAAATATCTCCTAAATGAAGTTTTGAGAATAATTGAGGAAAGTGTTGCAAATATCGCGCTTCGCGAATTCCACTTGCAACCATTGGGTCGCAAAAACTAATTGGGCGCGTGAAATTAGAGAAGAAGTGTTTGATGACAAGTAAAGAGACATCTCGATGCAGTTTCATAATGGGATTGTAAAATGTTCCCATTTTTTTAGTTACGAGAACATTATCTTTGGAGAAGTCAATTTCTTTTGATGTTTGAAGTGGAATTGTAATTCCTTCTTCAACAATATGTGTGTTCATAGCAATAATATTCCAATAATTTTTAAATACTTATTTGTTTGTATTGAAATAGATTTGGCTCAAAATATTAATTTTTTATGTGGGGGTTGCCAAGTCCGGTCAAAGGCGCACCCTTGAGGGGGGTGTCTCGTAGAGTTCGCGGGTTCAAATCCCGTCCCTCACATTATATTTTACAAGTAATAATTTCTAAAATTAGGGTTTGAACCTTGGTTCCTCCGGTGCAAAGAATTTTCGAAGAAAATTGTTCCGCACGAATCCCGTCCCTCACACTATATTTTTATAAATTATCATTTAGATTTTAGGGATGAGAACGCAGTTGTTTTGAAAAAACCAACGAACGAAACGCTAGTGAAGTGACCTTGCGAATCCCGTCCCTCACATTATTTTTTTGTAAATTAAAATTAGTTGTATGATTATTTTAGACATTTAGTTTCACTATGCTGCTTGTGCTTTAGAACTTTTTCTGGCGCTTTTCTTCACTTTTTCAATAACTCGCATTTGACTTCCTCCAATTTCTTCACTCATTTTTTCTCCAGTTTCAAGTAGACTCCTAATGAGTTTACTTCCTATTGCAGTTTGATCCAATTTATCAACTCGCGCTAATTGCAATGCTCGAAGTGTTGTGTTATATATAAAGTTTTGATTTAAATAATCAATATTTGCAGGAGGTTGTTCTCCATAGGCAAGAGCATATGCAAGTCCTTTAAGATGTTCATGAGTCAAATCATAATCATGCATTGCTTCATTTTCATAAAACTCTTTTGCAGCGTGTAGTCTATCATATGCACCAGCAGCCATATATCCAGCAACTATTAATTGCAATCCTTTCATAGCCATACCTTGAAACATGGAAGCCGATTTATCAGTTGGAGTTATTGAGCTTTCTATATTATTATTATTATTATTATTATTCACTCCCATCATATCAGAAATTGATTTGTAAGACTCCCACAAAGCGTATGCAGTAACTAAATGAGGTAAATATTCTAGTGCTTTTGATACAAATCCTTCTTTTGAAGAAGAATTTTCATTAACTAGGTTTTCAAGTTTATCGCTTTTACCACCTTCAATAACTCTTAAATTTGCTTTAGATGAAGAACTAGATTTTGTAGAATGACCTCCTCCTAAAAGTCCTTCAAGTCCACCATACACTTTCTTAGCAACTCCCATATTTTATATATTATATGTATTCTAGATTTATAAATCTGTTGATTGTAACTACTTTAAATGACAACATAATTTCAACTAAATTGAACCAGTATTATGAGTATGTTTCAACTAACACAATTTTATGCGTATCAATCATATCTATTTAAACCAACTTTAGATACACTTCGAATTTATTCATATTCTCAAGAAGATATTGACAATTTAAAACAGATTAAAATACAATCACTTGAAGACTGTGAATCATTGTATGAGCAAATAACTCATTTAGTTAAACAATATAGAGAAGAGCAATGTGTATTAGTGCACAATAAAGAGATAGAAGATATCTCAACATATTCACACACACCATCAAATAGATTAACAGGAGAGAAAAAACAACGATTTGAATACTTACAATCGATGAAACAGCTCCTTCAAGCGCTCCACTCACACTACACTTTACTCCCAACTCTTAATACTTCAATTCTCTCATCCCACATTTCAACGATTCAATCAATTACTTCAAAACATATACATGAGTTAGAAGATAAAATAAACGAATTAGAGAGTTCACATAAATCACTCACTTCACAACTCCAGCTCAAAGAGCGCTCAAAACAAGAATTATATGATGAATTAGAAGCATATAAAAAAGATTTCCTACAAAATAAGAAACTTCATGAGAAAAAATACAAAGAACAATTAACCATAGATAATAAAACTGACTCAATAACTAACAAAATTGAACTACACAATAGATCAATTTCGCGTATTCAAACTCAGCTTAAACACCTTAGTTCATCACAAGCATCTTCATATCTTCCAACATATCAGCTTATTCTCTCACTAGGTTTATTATTTTATTCTTCAAAAAATACAAAACACTATCAAATTCAAGTACTTGAGGAGAAAATATTTACAATTGAAAATACAATTGAAAAACTTCAAACATCTCTTCTTCAGCTTAAACAGCAACATAAAAAAATTGAACAAGAGGCTCAAAAATATGCAAAATTATGTAGTGAAGAAGAAATTGAGCGAAGAAATCAAGAATTAGAAGATATTGCTCATCAAATCACCCGTTTGAAAAAAAAGTCCAGTGGTGTATTGGAAGAAAAAGATGAAAATCAACTGAAGCGAGATAATATAAAGCTGATTCAACAAAAGTGCTCACAGGAGTCAATTCAAGCGCAATTTGATATCATTAATTCACAAATTGAACTTATAGAGCGACAATTAGATATTTACTCACAAGATCCAGTTAATAATTTACATGATGGGTATTATTATCAAAACTCATAATCTACTGCTCTTGATTAGATATTATTCACAGATGTGTATCTGACACACAATCACTAACATTTATTAAATAAGACCTGTTTTGTATATTATTAAAATGGGAACACAATACTTTACACTTGAACATGAAACACTAGAAATTTTAAATGAATTTCCAATTTTAAAAGATGTTTCACTTAGAAATCACTATGGTTTAGAAGAAGTTGGACAAGAAGGTGAAACACTGGCCCAAACACTTGCTCTGCATAAATATTCAGATGAAGAAAAAGTAATTATTTTGAGAAAATTAAATACAGAGCTTGAGAAATTGTATTCAAAACCACAAGTTCAATAGATATTTTATTATTCTATTTATAGGGAATTCTTCTTCTATGACCACAATTTGAACAAATAAATTCTTTAGTGCGTAGTTTAGAATTGAACCTAATTTTTACACTTTGAGCATTTAAATAGCTATGACATTTTTTACATAGTTTATATTTTTGATACTGTGAGAGTGGAATTGTAAAACTTGTTTGAAGCGATATAATTTGTTTTACATACTCTTGTTCGTACTCTTTGAGAAATTTTCCTGATTCAAGAAGTGAAAAATATAAATTCATTGCATCTTTGCTGTATTGTTTTTGCAATTTTTTTCGTCCTTTTTTATTCATAACTGAAGATGTTGTTTTATCTATAAAAATGTATCTTATTAAAAACGCTATTTTATAAATAATTAATAAATGATATATCATTGAAGATGAGTGTTTTTAGAGTGCCTCAAAGAATTCAAGTTTTATTGAGAAGTGGAGATGAGCAACGTTTTAAACTATTTTTTGATGAAGATATGTTACTTGAGAGTCCTCTATTTTGTAATTTTGATATGTATTTTAGAGGAGATTTTCAAAATAGTGCTAAATTTAACTCTTGTGAATTTAGAGGATTGATAGGTTTGATGTATCAAGAAAGAGGCAAAATGTATGCAGGAGGATTTTTTTTGGGAAAGTCTCAAAGTGAAGAAGGGTTACATAGAGGATTTCATGTTTGTGAAAATGGTAGATTTAATAGTAATATATTGGTTTTAGATGGAAAACTACTTGATATTACAAACTACCCGCTCAATCAATATTGTAGAGAAGAAGATGATGGGTTGAAATGTTTATATGAATATTGCAAAACTCTAAGAACTAATCATATTCCACACGAAGCAGATTTACGCTTTAAAGTCGTATAAATTTACTCTTTTTTTTCTAAACTGTGTAAAATTTCTTCTGCTCGCTTGAGTACACTTTGAGGCATTTTAGCAAGTTTTGCAACATGCACACCATATGATTTATCCATTCCACCTTTCTTGATTTTGTGTAAAAATTCAATTGTTGAATTATTCTCATCAACTTCAACATGATAATTACAAATATGTTCAAATTCTCTTTCAAGTGAATTGAGTTCATGATAGTGCGTTGCAAAGAGTGTGTGTGTTTTGAGTTGTGCAATGTACTCAATGATTGATTGTGCAATTGCCATTCCATCATATGTAGAAGTTCCTCGTCCTATTTCATCAAAAATAACAAGAGAATTTTGCGTTGCAGTGTTTAAAATATGAGCACTCTCTGACATTTCAACCATAAATGTTGATTGATTTTCTGCGAGTTCATCGTGCGCTCCAATTCGTGTAAAAATCCCATCATACAACTTTAATTGTGCACTTGTTGCTGGAACATATTGTCCACACTGTGCAAGAATTGAGATGAGCGCTACTTGTCTAAGAAATGTTGACTTTCCAGCCATATTTGGTCCTGTGATAATTTTACATAAATCATTTTCCTCAAAAGAATAAGAGTTTGAGACATACGTTGTTACAAATCGCTCAACAATTGGGTTTCGCCCATCAACAACATGCGTTTGTTCATTTGTAAATGTTGGCCTAACATAGTTGCGGTGCATTGCCAAGTACGCACCACTGAGCGCAATATCAAGAGATTTAATACTCTCAATGACACTTCGAATTTGAGAAGAATACTCTTGGAGTTTAAGTACAATTTGATGAAATAACTCTTGTTCTATAATGACAAGTTTTTCTTTTGCTCCCAAAATGAGTTGTTCTTTTTCTTTTAGCTCAGGCGTTGTATAACGATTTGCATTTACAAGTGTTTGTTTTAAAATACATTCTTGTGGCACATTATGCTCTTGAGATTTAGGAATTTCAATATAGTATCCAAAAATTTTATTATATTTTATTTTTAATGATTGAATTCCACTTTCTTGTTTTAACTCTTGTTCGAGTTCGACTAAATATGAAGAAGAATTTTGAGCCATCTCCTCTAATTCGTCTTTTTCATTTGAAAATCCTCTTTTAATTATTCCTCCATCTCGAAGGTGTGATGGAGGTTCTTCAACAAGAGCTGAGTTAATATATGAGATTATTTCTTCAATATTATTCATGGTTTGAAAGTATGAAAAAATGTTTGATTGTTCAAGTTTTGTTGCAATGTGTGTTGTTGCTTGAAGTGAACTGCACAGAGCTACAATATCTTTTGGAGTTGCGATGTGTGTTGTGATTCGTGTGAGAATTCTCTCAATATCTGAAACATTTGAGAGTGTTTCTTGAAGTGATGTTAAAGAGTGAGAGGCATTGGTGAGAATTTCTTCAATTGCGTCATGTCTTTTTGTAATAAGTTCAGTTGAGAGGAGAGGAGAGATGAGTTGTTTTCTGAGCTCTCTTCTTCCCATTGGCGTTTTTGTATAATCAATTCCCCCAAGTAGTGTTGCATTAGTGCTATTTGAAGACTGACTTTTGATAATATCTAAATTATTGAGTGTGAGAGATTCAAGTATCATTGATTGTGAAGATTTATGAGTGTAGATGTTTTGGATATGGTTGAGTTCTTGTTGCTTTAAGATTTTTGAGTAATACAGCACCGCTCCAAGCGCTTCAATACATTTTGGAAGTGTTTGAAGTTTTGAGATAAAATCAGACTGAGGATATTGTTTTTTTATAATCTCTTGCGCGAAGAGTTTATGAAACCTCTGCATTGTAATGCTTGAGCTATATATTGAGTGCGTAGCAGTGTAGGATTGAATAATGTGTTGAAACGGGTGCTCAGGGTAGAGAACTTCAGTGATGTGATATGCTTGCAAGAGCGCTTTGACATCAGAGAATTGAGTACATTCTTTTGCAATGCACTCTCCAGTTGAGATGTCAACTAAAATGACTCCAAAGCCTTCTTGTTTTGAATTTGGCAAAGAGATACTTGCAATATAATTAGCTGTTTCATTTGATAAATATTCATCTTCAATAATTGTTCCAGGTGTTAAAATTTGAGTGACACCTCTCTTTACCACTCCTTTTGCTTGTTTTGGGTCTTCAAGTTGCTCACAAATTGCAATTTTACGATTCGCTTCTAACACTTTTTTAATGTATGGGTTGACACTGTGAAATGGAACTCCTGCCATTGGCACATCTCCTCGTTTGGTGAGTGTAATGTTTAAAATTTGAGCGCACTCTTTTGCGTCTTCGTAGAATAATTCATAAAAATCTCCTGCTCGAAAGAATAAAATACAATCTGGATGTTGTTGTTTAATGTCTAGAAATTGTTGCATCATTGGAGTAATTCTTATGCCTTCAGTCATACATAATTATATTGATGATATTTTAAAAAGATATTGATTTAAATTTTAACTAGTTTTTCAAATAAAATTTTATTCTAAATAACAAAAAATAATATAAACTCATAGAAGAATTTTTATTTATGAAGAATTCACTCAAATTTATTGATTTATTTGCAGGTATTGGAGGTTTTCATTTGGCTTTAAGAAAATTTAATGCTAAATGTGTCTTTGCAAGTGATATTGATAAATATACATCGGAAGTGTATTTTAAAAATTTTGGAATTGATTCATTCAGTGATATTAAAAAAATAGATGAAAAAGAAATTCCTAATTTTGATATTTTATGTGCAGGTTTTCCATGTCAGCCATTTTCAAAAGGAGGATTTCAAAATGGATTTGAAGATACTAGAGGAACTTTATTTTTCGATATTTGTAGAATTATTGATTACCATAAGCCCAAGTTTATTTTATTAGAGAATGTTTCTAATCTAGTTTCTCATGACAAAGGGAAAACTTATCAAGTAATATGTAAAAAATTGAAAGACTTAGGATACATAATACCTCATTATCCTTTAATTTTAAGTCCTCATCAGTTTGGAGTTCCTGTATCAAGACCTAGAATATATATACCAGGAATTAGAAAAGATTTGACTGATTGTGAAAATTTAAGTTTTCATAATTTACCTTTAAATAAAGAGACTAAAAAATTAAATATTTATGAAGTAATAGATAAAAGTAAAAAAAGTGATAAATTTTATATTTCAAATTATGAAAATAAAGTTTTAGATTTATGGAATGATTTTTATAAAAATATAGATATGGATATTATAGGATTCCCTATTTGGTTTGAGGAATTTGGAAAAACATACGATATTTATAACTTACCCCTATGGAAGCAAAAAATAATCATTAAAAATAGAGATTTATATTTAAGAAATAAAACTTTTATTGATTCATGGGTTAAAAATAATGATAATTTGAAATGGGTTAAAAATACCCATAAAAAATTTGAGTGGCAAGCAGGAGCAGATTATAATGATATTTATGAGTGTTTGATTCAATTTAGACCTTCAGGTGTAAGAGTAAAAAGACCTGATAAATTTTCAACATTAGTTGCAATGAACCACCCTCAAATTATAGGAAAATACAAAAGAAGATTAACTCCAGATGAAACAAAAAGACTTCAGTCAATACCCGAAACATTTAAATTACATGAAAATGATAATATAGCACTAAAGCATTTAGGAAATGGTGTTAATGTAGAAGTATTAACTCAAATATTTGACATTTTATTAACTTATGAAGAAAAATGAAAAAAGTTGAACAAGTATTAGATGGAGAAGTAATATTGGACTTTGATAATAAGAAATCTTCAAAAGAGATTTTGAAAATATTGAAAAAACATTTTAAAGAAGTTTCTAATGAAAATTCAAAATTCAAAATTAATATTGATGGTGAGGAATTAACTTTTTTATTGAAAAATGTGACTTATTTAGGCCATCCTCATCCCTTATATACAAAGAGAATACAACTAAATAATTTATGGGAAGAAGATTTAAAAAATAAAAATACTTTTTTAATGGGAATTTATAATTATAATTCTACTACATTATTTGTTCATTTCGATAAAAAAAATTATGTGGGAAGAAATTTAAATAATTCTTCTGCTCATGTATGGGTAAATGATTTATTAAGAGGTTATAAAGATGGAGTTTTTCAAAAAGTAGATTCCAGAAAAAATGAAATTTTTGTTATTAGGGAAGACAAATTAGAAGAGTTCGTAAAATCCAAGTTCTTAAATGATAAAAAAATATTTACCGATGAAATTGAAATGTTTAGTAATTTTAAGAATACAATAGGCAAAAAGTGGAGAGGTGTTGATTGTTATAATGAGATGATTATTAATAACTATAATAATAAATTCCAATCAGAATGGCCTGGATTTTATCTGGAATTTAAATTTGAAAAATTTTTAACCCTAAATCAAAAATATAAAGAGATTTGTGATTTTTTAAAAAATAAAAAAAAAGAAGGCATTGATTTTGATATTTGGTTTAAATCAGGTTATTATGGAGACTTGAAAACACATTCAAAAAGTTCAACTGCAATTTTAGGAAATGATCAAAGAAATATAAATTCAGTATTGGAAAAATATAATAGATTATGGTATGTTGTTTTAAATATTTCTCCAACAATGGATAAAAACAAAAATTATGAAGTAACCCATTTTTGGAATATGTGTAGAGAAAAGTCAAATTTAGATAGTTATGGAGAGAAAATGAAAAATTCAGTTGATTTAATAAGTTTAGAAATATTAGAAATTAATAATTATAATAAAAAATATCTCAGTGATTTTAATCAGGGAATTAATAGTAATGGAAGAGTCAGAAAACCAAAATATAAAATAAATTCAAATTTAGTTTCAAATTTTAAAATATACGATTTTGAATTATAAATTGAAGTTCTCTTCTTCTTCATTATCAAAATTCTTTTAAATTTTCTTCTTCTAAACAAAAAGAGATGCTTTTTGAAATTGTGCTGTGGATGATACTTGGAATTGTTGCAGGATGTATAACTGGACTTGTTCCAGGGCTGCATGTGAACATGATTGCAGCGCTTTTGCTCTCATTATTTTTACAATATTCACTTAATATTGAATTGGTATTTATTGGAGTATTTATTATTGCTCTTGGAATTACGCATACATTTGTGAGTTTTATTCCAACGCTGTTTTTAGGAGTTCCAACGCCTGACACAGTGGTGAGTATGCTCCCCTCACACCAACTCGTTAATGAAGGACGAGGATATGAAGCACTTCAGTTATGTGCGTGGGGGTCACTTGGAGGAGTGATGATTTTGGGTTTAATTTATACAATTGCATATTTTTTCATTCTCCCATTTTATGAGCAGTTTTCTGAGCATATTGGAAAAGTATTACTTATTGTTCTCATTTACATGATACTTGGAGAAGAAGAATTGAATGCAAAATTTTGGGCAATTATTATTGTTCTATTGAGTGGAGGATTTGGACTGATCACACTCAACAGTTTATATGTTCAAAATCCGTTATTTTTAATTTTCACAGGAATGTTTGGAACTGCAACATTGTTAATTGCTCTCTTGCAAGACACACAATTTGTCATGCAAGATACTTCAAAGACAATTAATTTTCAACCCTCATATTTGATTGGAATAGTACTTGGAAGTGTGAGTGCAATGTTGTGTTCCATATCACCAGGACTTGGAAATGCTCAAGCAGGAACTATTGCGGTGAGTGTTTTGAGGCGAGCAAAAGCAGAGATGATGATTGTTGTATTGAGTACCATTAATACTGTAAATTTTGGTCTAAGTGTTTTAACACTGTATGTATTAGATAGAGCGCGAAATGGAGCTATTATGGTATTTCAAGAATTAGAGCTTCAAATTACCTTGGAGATGATGTTTATCTTTTTTATTGTTATTATTATTGTTGGATTGATTGCATATGATGCAACATTATTTTTGGGAAAATATGTTATTTCATTTGCTGAGCATGTATCAACTCAAAAATTGAATTTAATTATTGCAAGTTTGTTAACATTAGTTGTTATGTTGATTTCAAATTTAAGTGAAGTGTTAACATATTTTGCAGCGACTGCGTTGGGAATTTTGTGTGTTCAAGTTGGAGTGAGGCGAGTGCATTTAATGGCTGTGTTGCTCGTTCCAATTATTGTTGCATTGTGGTGAAAAATAGAATATTTCATTCAATTTGTGAGAAAGTTTATAAACATTATTTGTTCATAGAAACTATGCAAAAGAAATTTAGAGTTAATATTATAGTAATATTTTTGATATTCATTGCAACTATCATGTCAGGTTGTACTTTATATAATTCAAGTCAAACACCCTTAGCTGATGATTCAAATTCAAGCCAAGAAGGAGTAGAAGAAGTTGTTCGCGCAAATAATGCTTTCCCGTTTAACTTGTATTATGAATTAGATAAGGAAGAAGATGGAAATTTATTTTTCTCACCTTATAGTATTTTTGCAGCATTAGCAATAACATATGAAGGAGCAAATGGACAAACTGCTGAGGAAATGAGAGAAGTTTTTGATTTTCCTGATACAGAAATATTACGCTCAAATTTTGCAGCAATTTATAACACAATAAATCAGAATCAAGAAAATTATGAATTGAAAACTTCAAATGCACTATGGGCTCAACAAGATTATGAATTTTTGGATGATTATACAACTACAATCTCAAGATATTATGGTGGAGAAACAACAAATCTAGATTTCAGAGACCAAGCAGAAGAGTCTCGAAAAACTATTAATTCATATGTAGAATCAGAAACAGAAGGTAAAATAAAAAATTTATTCCCTGAAAATAGTTTAAATTCTGCACTACTTGTGATCACTAATGCTATTTATTTTAAAGGAGATTGGAGAGAAAAATTTGATGAATCTAATACTCGAGAGGAGGAGTTTAAAGTTAATTCTAATACAACTGTAATGGCTGATATGATGCATTTAGATCCTGCTGAAAATTCTAGATTTAATTATGCAGATTTAGAACAATTACAAATTTTAGAATTACCATATAAAGGAGAAGAAGTTTCAATGTTGATATTACTTCCAAAACAAGGAGAGTTTTATAATTATGAATCTCAAGAGAGAGAAACACTCAACTATACACTTGAAGATATTGAGTTATCACAAGAGAAACTGAATGAGTATAAGAGTGCTATGGAAGAAACTGAGTTTAGTTCAATTTCAATTCCAAAATTTGAATTTAATACTAAATATCAAATGAAAGAATTACTTACTAATTTAGGAATGCCACTAGCTTTTACAGAGGGTGCTGATTTTTCAAGCATGGATGGAACAACGACTTTGTATATTGATAAAGTTATTCATCAAGCATTTGTGAGTGTGAATGAAGAAGGAACTGAAGCTGCAGCAGCAACAGGAGTTGTAATGGTACAAGATTTGGTTGCAATGTCAAACACATTTAGAGCAGACCATCCGTTCATATTTGTAATTCAGCATAAAGAAACTGATAGTATTTTATTTATGGGGAGAGTTGTTGATCCAACACAACAATAATATCATTTTTATTATTCTCATATTGTTCTTTTCGATAGTATAGAGTTACAAAAATAATTAAACGTAAATGAATTTTTATTGAATTATGAAATTTAAAGATTTTATGGATAATAATAATAATCGATGGATTGAACTTCCTCAAGGAAGAGAAGCAGAGTTTCGAGTAAGTGCTACTGCAATTATTGATTATGAAGATTTTATTTTATTTGTTAAAGATGGGAGAAGTGAGCAAGGGTTAGAATTTCCAGGAGGTGGAGTTGAACTTGGACAATCTCCTCAAGAAGCATTAGTAAGAGAAGTTAAAGAAGAAACTGGGTATGAAATTACTCAAGAGAGTAAAATTATTTTTGTTTCAAATGAGAATTATTATCATGCACGAAAAGATAAATATTTTTGTGGAATTTCTTTGTATTTTGTATCACAACTACACTCAACCATTCAAGGTGAACAGGAATTAGACTCAGAAGATGAAATTGAAGAAGTAGTGTGGATTAAGAAAAATGAAGTTGATGAATCAATGATTGCGGATTTTCACAAACACGCATTTAGAGAATATTTGAAGAATGAATACTAGACAAGTTATATTTAAAGATTTAGATAATGTTGAGTATGAATTTGATGAATCGCAAAGCCAAATTGTTCGTGTTGGATGTTATGGACTGGTGAAAAATGAAAATAATGAGTATTTAATGATTGTAACTAACAAGAATAAAGGTTGGGAGTTTCCTGGGGGAGGTTGTGATTTTAGAGAAATACTTTCAAATTGTGTGATTCGAGAAGTAAGAGAAGAGAGTGGGTATGATGTTAAGCTTGTTCAGGAGCAGCCAATATATGTAGTTGAAAATTTTGCATATTCACGAAGACGAAACGAGTATTGGAAAAAAATAGATTTTTTGTATTTGTGTGAGAGGATATCAACGACTCAACATAATTTAGTGCTTGAGGAAGGAGAGGAAATATTAGAGATGAGGTGGATGAGTATTGAAGAGATGAAAACTACACTTTGGATTCATTATATTGAGGAGCATAAAGCCGCAATTTTAAATAAGTTAATCTAAATAGAACTTATTGAAAGAATATGTTGGGGGAGGGATTCGAACCCTCGAACACAGATGTGACGGGATCTTAAGTCCCGCGCCTTTGACCAGACTTGGCAACCCCAACGAAAAAATAGTGAGCCAAGTTCTACTCTAAAAAACTCTATATATTTTATAAAGCTTTTGTAGCCATGATGAATACTTAAATATATAAATTTAAACACTATTATGTAACTATGAGACAAATTATTAGACGAATGAATATCGTATTTCTCTTTTTATTAAGTAGTATTTTCTTTGTTGGATGTGCAAGTGGAGGGATTGGAGGACTTTTTTCAGGAGGAGGAAATACTCCAATAGGCCCAAATGAAGAAGAAGATGTAGGAGATGGGTTGCAAGTGAGAATTGCAAGTTTTAATGCAAATAATTTAGCAAATACACAAAGCATATTTTTCACTCTTTCATTTGAAAATTCAAATCTTGACTCAATTGAGATTACACGAGATAATATTGATATTATAACAAGTCCAAGTGATTCAACAACAAGTTCAGGAACTCTATTTTCACAAGAGTCAATTGATAATTTATATGATGAAATATTTATCGATGGAGGCTCATTGTATGTGAGTAATTCAAACCCGTTTGATCGACAAGTTTCATTGGAACTTGATGAGAAGCATACATCGTCAAATTCAAACTATCTCAATAGCGATGTTACAATGATTTTAAATGTTGATTATGAGGAGGAGTTTGAGTATAATTCAAATTTAAACGTTAATTTTCAATCAAACTCCATCTCCTCTTCTCTGCTCTCAAAAAAAGGACCTTTTGACATTAACTCATTTGAAATCATTAGAGCAACTTCAGGAACAAAACTAGAGTTTGATATTACATCACGATTATCCTCTGGCTCAAGAGTTGATTTTTCTCCAATTCAAATAACATTTGGAAGTAACACGCTTAACTGTGATTACTTTTATTCACAAGATGAATATGAAACACAAACTCCAGATGTTATAGACTCATCACGCTCATCAATTTCAGTAATTTGTGATGTCCCATCATCAGTAGTTGAGGAGTATAGAGATGATTCAACTACATTTACATTTGAAGCCCAAAATGATTATCGACATCAAATTACTCTCTCTGAGCGTTTTACTATGCCATCTACATTTAGAAGATAAATCTCAATACGAAGAGAATATATTATGAAAATTACTTAATAAGGCTTATCATATTAATATAATATACTCTTCTTCTCTTCTATGAAGTAATGATATAGATTTTTAATAGAAATGATGTATAAATTAATATGGTTGAGAGGCAACATTTTTCTAAAACACAAACGTTTGAAGATGCCTTAAATAAATTTGAGCATTTGAGAAATTATGTTCAAAAATATTCATTGCAAGGAGGAAATCCTGAGTTTAGAGTTCAATTAGATAGATCACTTCGTGAAGTTAATAATCCAAATATTATTTATCCAGTTGGTGATCCTATTTTTAATCATGTGCACAAAGATGAAAATGGAGAAGTAATGGTGACTTCAATAATGCCTGAGTTAAGCGATGAAGAAGTTGATCTCTATGAAGCAGTGCTTGATAGAATTATTGAAGTAGCTCATACAGCAGAAATTCCAAAAACACTAGAGGAACTTAGAGATGTTATTATCTCGCTATATAATGAAGTAACAGAGGTAATTGATTCTCAAGAAAAACCTACGATTTTTTCATCATTTAAACATAGAATTAAACTTACTCAACATCAATACGAGGTGATTCAATTTCACTTGATTAAAGATAGACTTGGGTACGCAAAACTTGAGCCGATTTTACGTGATATGTATATAGAAGATGTTTCTTGTGTAGGAGTTGGTTCAGTATTTGTTGTGCATAAAATATTTGGTTCAATTAAAACAAGTACAACATTTTCTAGTGATTTAGAGTTAAATAAATATATGGTTGAATCATCAGAGCGAGTAGAGAGACCCGTTTCAGAAGCAAATCCTGTTGTAGATGCAATTATGCCTGATGGGTCGCGTGTAAATTATATTTATTCAAGAAAGATTTCACTCAATGGTTCATCGTTTACAATTCGTAAATTTAATGAATCACCAATTTCTGTGACAAATCTTGTTGGATGGGGAACATGGTCTGCTGAAATGGCTGCATACTTGTGGTTGTGTTGTGAGAATGGAATTTCAATTTTTGTGTGTGGAGAGACAGCGAGTGGTAAAACAACAACTCTCAATGCAATGACTGCATTTATACCCTATGATAATAAGGTGTATTCTGTGGAACAAACTCCTGAGATTACAATTCCACATCCTGTTTGGCAACATTTAGTGACAAGAGAGTCAGGGCAAAAAACTGATGTGACAATGTTTACACTTTTAATTGCATCGCTTCGTTCAAGACCTGATTATATTATTGTTGGAGAGATTCGTGGTCAAGAGGCAAATATTACATTTCAAGCTATGCAAACAGGGCACCCTGTTATTTCAACATTTCACGCGGGTTCTGTTCACTCAATGATTCAACGTTTATCGGGTGATCCTATTAATATTCCAATTGCGTTTATGGATAACTTAAATGTAGTTTTAATTCAATCAGCAGTATATGTAAATGGAAAAATGGAGAGGCGAGTACTCTCAATTACTGAGTTAATTCGATATAGTGATGAAGTTGGAAAAGTACTTACAAAAGAAGTTTTCACGTGGGATAGTCAACACGATAAACATATGTTTAGAGGACTATATAACTCTCATATATTAGAACATAAAATTGCACAACACATTGGTCTTGAAGACCCGCGTGAGATTTATGAAATAATGAAGAGACGCACAAAAATAATGGAAGGGTTCATGGAGCATAAGCTACAAGATTACTTTGAATTGGTTGAAGTATTGAAGAAATTTGGAAGAGATGGGGAGCGAGCGTTACCATTTACTGTTTAATAATATAATATGATAATAATTGATAATGAGAGGCCATAGCTTATGAACAAAAAAACATACAACGCACTGGGGATGACTTCAGGAAAAGAGTACTTGACAAAGTACGTTTTTCCTATTTTAATTTTAAATGTAATTATGCTTTTAGTTGTTCTTTTAGGGTTTGACCAATTTGTGATTCGAGCATTTGCAGTATTATTATTTATCATCATTATTGTACTTATTATGGTCTATCCAATTTTGATTTTAGACTCCCAAAAGCGTGATATTGATGAAAATTTGCATTACTTTATTACATACGCAGGAGCTCTCTCTACCATTAATATGGGAAGAAAAGAATTGTTTTATGATTTTTCTCAAAAAAATAGATATCGAGAAATATCTAAAGTATTTATGAAAATTTATTATCTTGTTCAAAGTATTAAAGTAGATTTTTCAACTTCAGCGTATAAAGTAGCAAAAACGCTCAAAACTGAGCATTTCTCAAGATTTTTGGAGAGAATGGGAGTTTCCCTATCGTTCAACTCAGACATGCAAAAATTTTTCTTAGACGAACAAAAGGCAATGATGGACTCATACGCTGTTGTATATACTGAGAGCTTGGAGAGAATTAAACTTGTTCAGGAGATGTATGTCTCATTAACACTCGCTTTTGCTTTTTTAATGTCAACAATACTACTTCTTCCCTTCTTAACAGGTCTTGATCCTGTGTATATGATGCAAATAGGATTGCTTGGTTTAGTATTATTAAATGTTATGATGCTTGTATTCATTAAATTTTTTCTACCCAGAGATAAATTATTTCATTCATTAGGGTATGAGAAAGGAAGAGTAAATATAATAAAGTGGTTTTTGATATCAGTTGTTATAGTTATGCTTATTCTGCCATTTGTAATGAGATTTGATGTTCCACTAATGACTAAAATTGCAATACTTGGAACTCCGCTATTACTTTCTGGATGGTATGCGAGAAAAATTGAAAAAGAAGTGTGGGATATGGATGTATTATTCCCATCATTTATCCGATCATTTGGTGATGTTCATGAGTCAAAAGGAGGAACACTTACAACAACAATTGAAACTCTTTTACCTCATAACTTTGGTATATTAGATGGGATGATGAATCGTGTGTATAAGAGATTAAAAATCACAAGTGATAAGTTTAATTCTTGGTATTATTTTTCAAAAGAGAGTGGTTCTGCTTTAATTGCAGAATTTACAGATATTTTCATCTCAGTTGTGTATAGAGGAGGTTCTGCTCAAATTGCAGGAGAGATTGTGAGTGACAATATGTCTCGAATTAATGGTTTAAGAGATCAAAAAAAAGAAATTGTCTCAACATTTCGAGGAAATATTTATGGTTCATTTTTTGGAATTGCTCTAACAATTTACGTATCATTATTAGTCTCAGTTGTGTTGTTTGATATTTTTGGAGATATTACCTCAAATGTTGATGAATTAGCAATTGACTTAGTTGGAGACATATTTCCAGAAAATATTGATGCTGATTTTCAAAGTATAACTCTCTATGTTGCAATTATGCTTGTGTTTCAAGCATTTTTCTCATCATATTTAGTTAAGCAAGTAGATGGAGGTCATCCACTCTCGGGTCTTGTTGATGTTACAATTATGCTCTGGATTGGTGCAATGACAGAAGTTATTTTAACGTATGCATTTACTTCAGTGTTCTCATCATACTTTGGACTTGCATAGAGCAATTATCAATTTTTCAATGATTTATTCTATATCGTTCATATGATAATTGTTCATTAATTGAAGTTTAGAAAGTTTTCTATTTATAATATGCTCAATATTTATAAACTCACTTTTAGAGGTAATAATATAATGGTTGATGCGTCACAATTTTACTTTCCTTATCCTAACGTGCGAAGTGGTCAAGACAAATTTATGAGCACTGTATATGAGACAATAGAACATAATAAAACATTACTTGTGAGTGCACCTACAGGGCTTGGAAAGACAATTTGTTCACTTGCACCAACACTTACTCAAGCGATAAGATATAATAAGAAAGTTGTTTATTTAACGTCACGTCAAACACAGGTGAATCAAGTGCTTGAAACGTTGAACCACATTAATCAAAAACGAATTGAGGCTGGAAAGGAGAAAATGAGAGCGACTGCGTTTATTGGAAAAAAGAATATGTGTTATACTCCTATAAGTGGTGAGCATCCTGATCCTTCAATTAAGTGTAAGCGAAGTAAAGTTCCTGGAAAATGTGCACAGTGTAAAAATACAAAAGATCAAATTGAGTATGAAGATTTATCAGTGATGCTTGAAGATGTAAATTCAATTGAAGAATTTATTACTATTTGTCGTAGAGAAGGATTTTGTCCATATACTGTTGCAAATTTAGAACTCAAAAAAAGTGATATTGTTGTGTGTGATGTGAATTATGTATTTGTACCTACAATTGCTGAGTTATTTTTATCTTCTTTTGGAGTGAGTTTGGAGGATTGTATTATTATTGCAGATGAAGCGCATAACTTGCCAGATAGAATTCGAAATTCACACTCACATTCTATTTCTACACAAACGATTCAATTTGCAAAAGAAGAATTAAAGCAGTGTCAAATGGATACAACAAAACAAAATCTAATTTTAAATCATTTGAAAAAGACACTTGAGATATTGTATTCAACAAAAAAAGAATTTAATACACAAGAGTATTATTTAGAGAAAAATGAGTTTTTGTATCAATTTGAATCAACATTAGGGGAAGATGCAAAGCCAAAACAAATTATTGAATTACTTGAAGAAATAGAAGATCATATTTTGCAACATGAAATTAAATCAACAAGTTGGTGTGGGAGTATTGCGCGCTCAATTCAATATGCATATGATTTTGAGACAAAAAATTCTGTTTTTACACTTGAAATTACACAACAAAAAGGAGTTGAGCATTACAGTGTGTCAATTAAATGTTTAGATATTGCAAAATTTATTCAACCAATTTTTAAAGAAGCGTTTGCAGGGTTGATTATGTCAGCGACACTCACTCCCTTGACAATGTATCGAGATGTGATGGGAATTGATCATAGTGAACTCTTAGAGCTTGATTCTCCGTTTATGGCGCAGCGGCAAAAAATTATTATTGATGATGAAATTACAACGCAATATTCTCAGAGAAGTGCAGATATGTTTAGAATTATTGCTCTGCATGTTGAGGAGTATTTGAATGCAGATGATTCAAAAAATGCTCTAGTATTTTTCCCATCATATTCGTTTATGCAAAAAGTGGTTGATGAGATGCATCTATTGAAATTGAATCGAAGAATTATTAAAGAACAACGAGGGCTCTCTCAAGATGATAAAAATGAGATTATTGCAAAATTTAAACATAAAGGGGGAGTGAATCATAAATCGTGTGTGTTATTTGCTGTCACTTCAGGTTCATTTAGTGAGGGAATTGATTTACCAAAAGAAGCCTTGGAGATGGTATTAGTTGTTGGAATTCCTCTGGGAGTTCCAGATTTATTTACAAAAGCTCTGATGCGCTATTATGAGCGAAAATTTCGAAAAGGACAGTTGTATGGATATGTTGCTCCTGCGATTTCAAAAATTACACAAGCAGCAGGAAGATGTATTCGAAGTGAAGAAGATAGAGGACTTGTGGTGTTAATGGATAAGCGATTTTTGTGGACAATGTATGCGATGAATTTCCCCTCTTTTTGGAAACTGGAGAAGCGTACACCTGATGTGAAGGAGCGTATTCAGGCATTTTTTGAAGATGATTAAAGATTGCTTAAAGCTTCGCTTTAGAATATTTATGAAGATTCATCCCAAATGATATCAAACCATTGTTTCATAGTTTTTGAATATTTTGTGTCTTTTATGATTGTTCCACTTAAAGAGTTTGTATCAATAATTGCTACAGTATCATCCCAGATAATGAGAGAATAATCAATCGTTGCTTGTTTTGGAGATTGTTTGACTTCTTTTAGATAAAAATCATATTTTTTATGCTTTGCTTTATCATTATTTTGAGAATAAAAACGAAGTGATTTTAAGAGAATTTGTTGCTCCCTTCTTTTATTCATATACTCATCTGCATAATCTTGTCCTACCAAATAAATAAGTGGTTTATGTGAGAGAGCAGTTCTCATCATTTTTTCATTATTAGTTAGAGTTTTTTCAAATAATACTTTTAAGTCTTTAGCATTATTGATATAGCTAACATCCATAGTATTTGAATAATTAATTTATTTATAATTCTATTCACTTCTAAAAATACTTTTTTTTCAAAGCTTCTTCTGAAGTTTTAATTCTCCCATTTTGGATAACATCCTAAGAGTTTGAAATATTCACTCTCTTTTTTGATTTTTGAGAGAATATGTGAGTAATACTTATCTTCTAAATTTATCTCAATGTCAAATAAGAAGATATATTGAAAATGCTTTTGAGGATGAGGTTTTGAAATGATTCGTGTAATATTAATTCCTTCAAGATAAAATATTTGAAGTACCTTATATAATGAACCAACTTTATCTTTTAATTGAACTAAAAATGTAGATTTGTTTTTCTCAGGTAAGCTTGATTCGAATTCGTATTGTTGGGCTTTTTGTTTTACAAGAACAAATCGTGTTGTATTTCCTGAGTGATTTTCAATGTTTTCTTGAACAACAACTCCACCATAAATAGATGTTGCATATTTGGGTCCAATAGCGTATAACTTTTTAGTCGGATTATTTTGAATATATTGTACAGCTCCCGCAGTATCTTTACCCTCTAATGTTTGGAGTCCATAGTGTGTTATGAAATCGCCACATTGAAGAAGTGCTTGAGGATGAGAGAGTACTTTAAATTCTTCTTGAATTGAACGTTTGAACGTATTATAATTATGCTCAGATTGAATGAGACAGTGATGGATTTCAAGCTCAACTTCTGCTACGATTTGAATATCATATTTAATGAATAATTCATTATTTTGATTTACATTTCCTGCAATTGAATTCTCAACTGGGATGAGTGCAAGTGTATTCTTATTAATACTCTCAAATAACTCTTTGAAGAAAAATTCATTTTCTAAATGTTGGGCATTAATATTATATGTTGAGCAGAGGAGTTGAAGTGCTTGAGAAGAATACGAACCATTGAGTCCTTGAAACATAATTGAGTTCATATTCAAAAAACTCCTATCTTCTTTATATGTATTTTGCATGTGATATATTATAGAATTATTTTCTCATAAAAGACACATATAGAAATCTTCTTGTTTATTGATTTGATTAGTGCTTAGAAGTAGTATTGTACGTGTAAGCAAACATCCCAAAAATAATGGGATATGTACTTGTTGTTTGTTAGTTACGTCCACAAGTTGCGTTTCTTGTGTACATATGATATGGTAGAAACTATATATAAATCTTGTTTGAAACTAGCGTAAATTTCCAACAATTTCAAAAAACTCTTAGAAACTATAATTCATAACTTATAAGTAGTTCTATTAAATAAAATAATTATTCATCAACAAATTTTTATGTTTGATAACTTTAAAGATGTTGAAATTGTAAAACATGGGATGATTTCAATATTAAAATTTAATTATTTGAATAAAGACATATTTCCAACACTAAGTGATAATCCTGTTGTGATGAGAGATACAATTCAAAAACTTATTCAAAATCCCTCTGTTACTAAAATTTTATTTGTTCATAATAAAAACTATGAACATTCTTATGAGCACGTTCAAATCCTTCGACAAATTGGAGAAGTTCATGTAAAGTTGACTCATGAAAAAAAATTATTTCAACCAATTGAGCAGATGAGATCTCAACTCGGAGATGAACAGACTAAATTCTTTTTCAATAAATATTCTTTTCTACAAAACATCATTATTAAAGATATTTTATCAGATCCAATTGGAGCGTATGTTAAAATTATTCGAGAGCTTCGTGAATATAAACACTCTTCTCACTCAATTGTGCTTCCCCAGGGATTTGAAGAGATTAATGAACAGTATGTAGCAGCGCTTGAATACATTAAAATGCTTCTTGAGTCAACATATCTTATTCATTCTATTAAAGATTCACTTGCTGGACATAAAGTTGGTTCAAGAGATAAATACCAATTATTTTTTCAACCAAATATTAAACCCAATTTTGTATTTACATCACTTCAAAAGAAAATTCCAATTGATGCAAAAGAGATAGATTCATACGATATAGAAGGTGGAAAGGTGAGAATTTTTAGTATGGATAATGAAGCATATAATTTATACCATTTAACACCAATTGAGTTTGAACTAAGTGAAGAAAAATATCAAATACTCAATTTAGCAAAAGAAGTTCTTGCAGAGCACGCTCCTGAATCAAGTGATTTTATCAGTCCTGAGCGATTGAGAGAAGTATTTTATAACATTTCAAAAGACTTAGTTGAGGAAATTTCTGAGTTTAAGCAAGTTGAATTAAACAGAAAAGATGTTGATGAATTATCAAACATTTTAATTCGCTATACTGTAGGATTTGGACTTGTTGAATTATTACTTGGAGATGATAATGTTCAAGATATTTCTGTAAATTCTCCTGCAAACAGGACTCCGATTTTTTTAACGCATGCAATGGCTGAAGATTGTCGAACTAATATTATTCCAGAGCAAGATGAGGTAGAAGGATGGGCGTCACGTTTGAGAATGATTTCAGGAAAACCACTTGATGCATCAAATCCACTTTTAGACACAGAAATAGAAACTCCTCTTGCAAGAGCTCGTGTGAGTGCTTTGGGTGCACCATTGAATCCATATGGACTCGGGTTTTCATTTAGAAGACACAGAGATAAACCCTGGACATTATTGTTATTTATGCAAAACAATATGATCTCACCACTTGCTGCGGGAGTATTATCTTTTATCGTTGATGGAGCAAGAACAATGCTCATTGCAGGAACAAGAGGTTCAGGAAAATCATCATTTTTAAGCGCTATTTTAATTGAGATTATGCGAAAATTTAGAATTATTACTGTTGAAGACACACTTGAGATTCCAACACTTCAATTTACTGAATTGGGGTATAATTTGCAATCAATGAGTGTGCGATCAGCACTTTCAACGACTAATGAAGGATTTAGTGCAGATATGGGAATTCGATCAACTTTGAGGCTTGGAGATAGTTGTTTGATTGTTGGAGAGGTGCGTTCAACTGAAGCATTAGCACTTTATGAGGCGATGAGAGTAGGTGCTTTAGCTAATGTTGTTGCAGGAACTATTCACGGGGATTCTCCGTATGGTGTGTATGATCGGCTTGTAAATGATTTAAAAGTTCCAAAAACTTCGTTTAAGGCAACAGATGTTGTTATAGTTGCAAATCCTGTGAAATCTTCAGATGGATTGGAGCGAAAGAGGAGGATTACACAAATTACAGAGATTCGAAAAAATTGGGAAGAAGATCCAGAACTTGAAGGAGGATTTTGTGATTTGTTTAAGTATAACGCAAAAACAGACACACTTGAGATTAGTGATGATTTATTGAATGGCGATAGTGAATTATTAAAATCAATTGGTGCAAATGTGAAGCAGTGGGCTGGGAATTGGGATGCAATTTGGGATAATGTGGAACTTAGAGCAAAAGTGAAGCAATTTCAACTTGAGCATGCTCAAGAGATTAATTGTCATGATTTACTTGAAGCAAAAAGTGTGATTGACGCTAACGATCAATTCCATAAAATTTCTCAACGCGTTAATAATGAAGAAGGATTTTTGAATTCAAAAACAATATATAGAGAATTTGAGAGTTGGTATCGTGGGTACGCTAAGAAAAAAATGGAGGAGATGAAGGTTAAGAATTAATAGTTATATTTATATATTCTAAATTTATAATATTTTTATGACAAATAGTTCAGTTAATTTCTACTGCTTTACTGATGAAGGGAAGTGGAAGAAAACATATTCTCTGCTACATAATAAAATAAATGAAAACTTAATTGAAAATAATTCTTTTGTGTTGTTTAAATATGAGGGTTGGAACGATTATGGATTCATATCTAATTTTGATTCATATTATTATGTAGATAAAGATAACATACACTCACTGGGTGTTATAAGAATAATTCAAAAAGAAAAATTTGAGACCTTTCTTCCAGAAAAATTTAATCAATTACCTAAAGATACATATTTTTCAAGAATTCCATATGAATCAAAAAAAATAATAAAAAATAGAGGAATACCAGAAATAATATTTAAAGTACTAACTGATGTTGAAGAGAATAAAGTAACCTCAAATTATTTGAGAGACTTAGATAATTCAGGTAATTTAGAAAGTGGGTTTATTTCAAGCTTGTTCAGAGATGAAATTCCAAGTTATATTTCTACAGATCAAGGTTCTGTAGCTAGGAATTCTTTGAATGAATTAAAAATTATGCTAAAATTGCAAAACCTTTTTGAAGATACCACTCAATTAAAAATATATCATAGAATGATATTTGGAAATTGTATAACAATTTTAGAATCTTATCTTTCAGATATAATTATCCATAATATCATGAACAATGAAATCTTTTTTAAAAATTTTCTAACATTTGATAATTTTGCAAAAGATAAAATTTCAATGGAGGAAATTGGCAACTCTTCAAAACCATTTGAAGTATATCTAAAGAATAAAGTTTATAAAAAATTATCAAATATAAGTTTTCACAATGTAAATTACACGCAGAAGTTATTTAAACATGTTTTAAATGTTGAAATTAATCTAGCAAGATTTTCAAGTGATATTATTAAAAGAAATCATATTTTTCACCGAAATGGTAAAGAAAAGGATGGTAATGAAATGAATATAAGTGCGGACGACATTTACTTTTTAATTAACAGAATTGAAGAAGCAATAAACCTTATAGAAAAAAAAATCGCTTTTCAGTTTACTTCTTTTAATTCTTGAATTAGTAAATTTTCATTTAGTACTAAGATGAGTAAAAATATCAATCAATTTTCTACTCATAACTTTCTACTCATAAATTAGATTTTATTTCTAAAATTATTGTTTATAATAGAGATATATTTTTAAATTTGAGATTCACGTTAATAACATATGAGAGTAGTTCTGCAGCGAGTGAAGAGTGCAAGTGTAAGTGTTGATGGAAAAATTGTAGGAGAGTGTGGAAGAGGTCTATGTTTGTTGGTAGGAATTTCAAATGAATTTGAAGAGTCAAAATTAGATTGGATGGTTAATAAAATTTTGAATTTGAGGTGTTGGTCTGAGAATAATTGGGGGTTTGATTTGAATGTTCAAGATATTAAAGGAGAAATTTTGGTCGTCTCTCAATTCACGCTACATGGTCGCGTTCATAAAGGTGCAAAGCCGGATTTTTCAAAATCTATGAACTATGAGGACGCTCAAATTATATATAAAAGGTTCATTCAAAAGCTCAAAGAGAAAGGAGTGAGTGTTCAAAGCGGAGAATTTGGTGCAATGATGGAGGTAAATATTATCAATGATGGACCATTTACACTTGTTCTTGAAAAGTAATTTACTTTCATCAATTTTTATTTTTTATGATTAGTTCCAATTGATTAATTTGATGAGACAAATATTTATATAAACAAAACTATTAAATGTAGTAGATTATGAAAGAAAAAGATTTGAAGAAGATTCAACGAGAAGCAGAGACTATTTTTTCATCCTATGGTGCGTGCCCTAATCATCCTGATGTGGTGTTTGAAGAGCCTGAGCCAAGACAATTTTCATTTAATTCTCCATTTGGTGCATGTTCTACGTGTTTAGGAATTGGGTCATTGTTTGAGTTTGATGAAAGGTTAATCATTCCAAATCGTGAGGAGAGCATTGCAAATGGTGCTGTTGCAATGTGGAACTCAAAAACTGAGTTGAATTGGCAAGTGAGAGGAATGAGTGAGCTATTTAGAAAACATCAATTTGACGTATTTATTCCTATCAAAGAACTCACAAAAGAACAATTTGAAGCTCTCATGCATGGAGATAATGAGATTGTGAGGCGTAAAAACTATGCAGGCAGAGAAGTTATGGATATTGTGTGGGAAGGAGTTATTCCACAAGCAAGACGATTATTTCATCAAACAGAATCTCAATCTCGAAAAGAGCATTTTCAAAAATTTATGTCTCAGACAAAATGCCCAACGTGTAAAGGGAAGCGATTGAAAGAGAATATGCTTAGTGTCAAAATTGATGGAAAAAACATTATTGAGACAACTGAGTTGAGCGTTGAGAAGGCAATTGCTTTTTTTCAATCAATTGGAGAGAATATGAGTGAGAAGGATAAGTTTATTGCAAAACAAATTCTCAAAGAGATTATTGATAGACTTGAGTTTTTAAATAATGTGGGACTCTCGTACTTGAATTTATCACGAAGTGCAGGGACATTGAGTGGAGGAGAGGCGCAGAGAATTCGACTAGCAACACAAATTGGTGCACAATTGACAGGTGTGTTATATGTATTAGATGAGCCAAGTATTGGTTTGCATCAACGAGATAATGAAAAATTAATTGGAACACTTAAACAATTGAGAGATTTGGGAAATACACTCATTGTTGTTGAGCATGATGAAGATACAATGATGGCAAGTGATCATTTAATTGATATGGGACCTGGTGCGGGAGTTGAAGGAGGACATATTGTAGCAAGTGGAACGCCTCAGAGAGTGATGAATAATAAAAATTCACTAACTGGAAAATTTTTGAAAGGAGAAGAGAAAATAGAAATTCCAAAGAAGAGAAGAGCGGTAAATTTATAGGAATTAGAAATAAATAGATGATGAAATATAAAAGTGGAGATATAACAAGATCAAAACAATCTTTGAGAGAAGCATTATTTGGAGATATTTCATTTTTTTCTTCCTTTGTCTTACTTGGATTGTTTTTTGCATATAATCTCATTAATTATTATTTTTTTGAGCCAAATTGTGGGGTTTCCAAAGAAATATTGTGTGCGAGTTTTTTTAATGATATGCAAAGTTTAGAATTTTTAATTATTATGGTTTTGTTTATATTATTATTTATTATACATATTTTCACTATTTTTATTATCAATGAGCGATTAAAAAAGGGCTCATTAACATATACTAATGGGATTATAACTCTTGTTTACGAATTTGCTATATTGTCATTATATATTGTAACGATTAGTTTTATTGATTATGTTGAACTTACTATATTTATTTTTATACTCATTTTGGTATTAATATTATTTGAATCCATGCATTGGAGTTTCATTAAATTTGTTTTGACTACAGTTTTGATTTGTTTTCTATATTTACTCTATCTAAATTTAGGAGGATTTATTGTAATGATATTATTATTCACAATTCTCAATCTTGCTTATATTTTTGCACTTGGATTTATTACGAGAATTTGGAGAGGAAAATAATAGATGCAACTTATAGGATGATTTATTAAAAATTATTGATCGTAGAAACGTTTTTTAGTTATAATTTATCTACATCAACTTCTTTTGAAGGCTTTTCATTTTGCTTTTGTTTGAAATTTGAATTATTCTTATTATGAGACTGTTTTTGGTGAATATTACTTTTTTGATTTGTATTTCTATTTTGATGTTGCTGATTATTTGAGGTATTTTGTTGAGCGTGGGAGTTGTGCTTTGCCATCGCCATGTGTTGTCTTCTTTGCTCAGCTCTTGCTTGCTTTTGTAATTCTTGCTCTCTTCGTTGTTCTTCAAGTAGTTTTTCTTTTAATGGTAAAATCATATCATCAAAGTTTTTCTTATATATAGTATGCAAAGATGTTTTTGGATCTTTTTCTTCAAATATGGTGTCTAAATGATCATAGATAAAATCAATTCCACTCATCTCACGCATGAGATAGAAAAATACTCCAAGTTCCATTTCTCGCTTAGAGATTTTTTTCCCTCGCGTATACATTTTAATTTCAAATTCTGCTATTTTTGATAAATATTTATTTGAGAGGATTTGGGCTGCAATTTCTGAGCAATGTTTATAGAAATAATCACTTTGTTCATTTTGACCATATTTATTCCATAAATACATTTTCAAAAGTGCGTATTCAATTAATGCTTTATATTCTTCTTGTGGATGTTTGAACAATTGACCAGTCATTTTTGGATGAATTGTCATAATTTGATTTGTTCCTTCTTTATATGCAATAGGATAGGGGAGTTCTTGTGTTGTGATGAGAAATGTACTCATTTTACTCTTTGAATTTACAAGTATTAATTCAACATCTTGTTTTTGAGTTTCTAATTTATGGCAGATAAATTGTGTTTTTTCTTCAATAACTGCTCTAAACATTTCATGTTCAGCACTATATTCTTCTTTTTCTTTTTGTAGTGTGTCTGTAATTGTGATGTTCATTTTTTATATTTGTTTTTAGTTAATTATTACATTTGAATTTATCTATTAATAAAATTCATGTAATTTTTGTAAATAATGTGTTGTACTTC
This sequence comes from uncultured Methanosarcinales archaeon, assembly GCA_964621065.1. GTDB lineage: Archaea > Nanobdellota > Nanobdellia > Woesearchaeales > UBA583 > UBA583. The sequence goes on from CAZULG010000003.1 coordinate 99,657, forward strand.
TTGTGAATCATATCCTTTGAGTTGAGCGATTTTCTCATAAATTCGTGGTATCTCAACAGGCGTATTAGTCACTTTATCCGGATGCAAATATGGAGAATCTGTTTCTACCAATATTTGCCCAATTGGAAGAGCTTCTACGAGTAATTGAAATGATTGAGTATTTAATATCACAAGCGGAATTGAACAATAAATTCGAAGTCTTTTTATTACTTCAAAAAACTTTTTTTTCCCCGTGAAGCAGTGCAAATCAAATTTTCTAAATCCTGTTTTTTCAACATACTCCTCAATAATTTGAAGTGTTTTTTCTTCTTGTTTTCGAGTATGGATAATGAGTCCCTTGTTCAACTCAATTGCAAGCTCAATGATTTGTCGAAACCTCTTCTCTTGCGCTTGCAAAATGTGTTCATCTTTACTCTCATGAGCGTCAAGTCCCACTTCCCCAATTGCAACAAATTCATCCTTGTGTTCTTTGAGATATTTTAAATATTGATTCATCTCATCATCATTAATGGTTGCAGCGTTACTTGGATAAAGACCAGGGATTACATGAACTTGTTTAGAATCTTGATAGATTTCCTTAGTTTGAATATAGTTGTAATAATTCATTGTATTACTTAGAGCAATAATGTTATTTTGCTTCATTTTCTCAAGCATCTCTTCTTTTTTCTCGAGAATACTTTGAAAGTCTAAGTGCGCATGAATATCAACAAATGTCACATTAACATTTAATTACTTTTTATTTATAAAGGAGATGGTTTTAATTAGTTGAATAATTAATTGGAGAGTTTATATCAACATTATGTGTTTCAAGGTTTTCTTTACAATAGTTTAAAAATATTATAACTGCATGTGCAATTTTTTTTTCATTATCATTGTTTGAATTGCTGAAATTATAAAATTGTCTATAATATTTTTTGATTTCTAGGATTATGTCTTTTCTAGTAAATTTCTGAAAAAATTTCGAATATGATAATGAGTTTCCATCAGATACGATTTTATTGTAAAATTGCATTAATCCCACATTCATAGTATCGTCTTCAAATTCTGAAGAGTTCTCTTCTGTAGTTTGACTTATATCTTCAAACTCTCCAAAATAGTTTTGAATATATCTAAAAAATTCATCTTTTGAGAGAATAGTTTTTTCTAAATTTTTTAAATACATATCTTCAAGCGTAAAATTATCATCAATATTTTCAAAATCTATATCTTTTTTGGACGTAAGTTTAATAAAAAACGTTTTTAGTCTAGCTCCCGTAACTTGAAATCTAACCAAATTTTCACAAATGAGAGAAATATCTCTATCATCAAGTTGAGGAGTTATTTCTAATTTATCTTCTGTTAGATATTTATTTAAAAAAATGTTTTTAAACAATTTTATCATTTCTTTAAGTTGAGGAGGACCAACAAAAAGAACATTCATTCTACCATCTCTAGTTGCATTAGGATCTAATTCATTCTGTTTAAGATTACACGATATTATGAACATTAGCTCATCATAATTACCAGCATAACTTTTCAAGAAAGTAATTACATTTTCCCCATGAGGATCTCTATTTAAATCAGGATTTTTCACAAAAATATCTCCTTCATCAATTGGAATTATTGAAGGAACTCTTCGAATTCTTGCTTCTTTGATAGCTTTTCTCAGAATTGGAATATATGTATCTTCATATGCACCAACTCTCCCTTTTGAGCCTTCTACTTCGGATCCTTTTAGAAGTTGTTTTGTAGTTTCATTTTGATATGCTATATAACATCCAAATTCTTTTTCATAAATTTGTGACAAGCTTTTTAACAACTCACTTTTTCCAGTCCCACCTGGTCCATAGAAAAGTAAGTTAGGAGATTCAGGAATAACTCCTTGACTAATTCTATCTAGATTAGCTGCATTTAATGTGTTTTGAAGAATGTCTTGAGAAAATGCCAAATCATTAAGTAATTTACTAAGTATCTCTTTTACTTTGATTTTTTTATTAATTTTTTTTGGAGTATACTCACCAAATGAATTTTGGATTAATTCTTTTTCACTCAAAGATAAAGTCCTCCCAGTGAGCCTTTGATAACCAGTGGAAAGTTTTTTTTGAATTTGATTTTGAATATTTTGATACTCTTCATAACTTCTTGGAGGATCAAAAACTTCAACTTCTTTATCAAATAAGATTCTTTTAATTAAATTATCATCTGCGTTTAAACATTCAATTTCATTATTTTTTTTGACAAATACTTGTATAATATATTTACCAGACTTTTGCTTGACAAATTTATGTGTCTTAGAATTAAATAATATCAAAAAATGTGTTATATTTCCTTTCTCATCTGCATTTTCTATGAATCCAATACACTCATCAAGTGAAATAAATACTATACTTCCAGATGGCAAATCACATAGTTGTGATAACCTTGCTTTATTATCTTGAGGTTTTCTCCATCCGAACATTTTCCTAATTCCTTACTAAATTCAATATGCTTTCAATTTTACCTATCAAGAATACTTTATCAAAATTTTGGTTTATGAATATAGCGTAATACAATAAAAACAATTCAGTTAATAACAAATCTGTTTGAGTTTTCTCAGCTTGCTGAACTTGAGCAAGATTTCTGAAGAATAAATCTTTTTGCTGAGGGCTTACTTGATTAGAACTTGTGTTTATTCCCAGCATTCCTTCAAGGATTTCTTTGAATTTAGTTTTTGATTGTACGAGCGTATTTTTTAGGATATCGATATCATCTATATCGTCATTATTTATCAATTCCTTTACAGTATTTAGTTGAGTAAACACTGAATCTGAATGATCTATAAAATATTCTCTGATTTTTTCAGGTTCCCATAATCTACTTCTTGTATTACCAAACCTAGTTGAATTCCCATTATCTTCCCAATCCACAAATAAATTTTTGTTTGTTCCTTGGTTAACTAAACTTTCTAAAACATTTGAATTGTGAGTTGCAGTTTCCATTAGTTTCATCATCTCTTTTAATTCATCTATATTTTCATCTTCATCCAAATAATTTTTATTTCTAATCAGTCCAACAGTTACTGCATCGTTCTCGCTTCCTTTTAATACAAAAGAATTAAATCCGTTTCCTGATAGTGCAAATGCACCATATTCTTTGATTAACTTAGTATAGAAATTGTCAATAATAGTTTTTAAGCTATCTTTAACATCTTTAGTGATTTTACTTTCACCTTTGTATACCTCTCCAATCTTCTCCTTAATATCCTTCCAGTAATACATTTGTCCGCTCTGAGGATGTTGGAGTTCTGCTCCTTCAAGCATCTTTAAGAGTGAGTCCTTGACAATGCCATCAACTTCTTTTTGTTTATCAGCGTCTAAATCTTCATAATGCACTTTACGTTCATAATCTTCTCTTGCTCTTCTTCTCAATCCAGCTTTTTCAAGTTTTTTATTCACATGTCCTCCAAAATCTGAGGTGAAATAATGTCCAAGTACGAAACGTGCAGGTCCATACTGTTCTTGTTCAACAAGTTCAATATATGTGTGTCTTGGGAGTGCTAGTTCTTGATCATCTCGAACATACAATAATAAAAACGCAATACAATCAGCATATGCATTTGCAATAGTTGCTTTAGGATTTTCATTAATAATTGCAAGTAACACTTCATACAATTTTTCTCTAAATCTGTTGTGGGACTGTTCAAGCGAGTTAGTTCGCGAGTGAATGTGATGCTCAAGTGTGTTGAGATATGATATCTCTTTATTCATTAAACTCGTTAGAATTTCACTTTGTCTTCTTTGATGTGTAAGAGCACTTCGTTGAAAACTATGAAATGCATCAATACTCAATACTGAAATGCGTGAGAGTAAATTATTAATCTCTTTTATCTCTGATTTTAACTCTTCGATAAGTTCTTTGAGTTTTGCTTTTGTTTGTTTTCCTCCTCTAGCGAGTTCATCTTGCATACTTTGATTTAGTCCTGCTCGCTTTGCTAAGTATTTTTGAGCTCCTGTGAAATCTCCTAATTCATTTAATAAATCAAGTGATACTTGAGCCGAATCTTTGAGTGCTTCTGCTTGTTGCTTATAGGTTTGAAATAATAAAAATTCTTGAGAGACCATTTTTAATATCTCCCTCCTTGATTATTATCTGGTGCAAATCCTCTTCCATACCCATTTCCTTGTGGTATTTCTTCTGCTCTATCAACCATTTCAGAGATAGATTCTAATCGAGAGATTTGCTTAAGCGTATCAGTTTTATCATCATATGTGTTTCTCATCTTATGTAGAGATTTTTTAAGTTGCTCTAGCTTTTCAAGTATATTTTGCTCTGCTTCTTGTTTTTGCTTTTTCTTTTTTCGAGCTTGACCAACTACAGATTCATCATCCTCTTCAAATAAATCTAAGAATTCTCGAACTGTAAAGAAGAAGAATAGAAGTGCTACTACAAAAATAAAGGCGAAGAATCCAAGGAGTACATAGAAGAAGTTTTTAATTCCTTCTCCAATCCCACTGTTGACAACATTATTAAAAGCAGTTTGACTAGCAAGTGCCATTATTTGTAAAAATACAAATAAGAAAATCACAAGTGCCCCTATGTACATAAGTATCTTAGCAAATCCACTCACTTGCGCACTTTGAATTCCTCTATATAATGCCCACATTCCTCCAAAAAGTGCAAGTAGAAGTAAAGGTACTAAAATTGTACTTCCAATGGTAGCAAGAGCGTTATCACTCTCACCAATTGCTTCTCGAGATAAAATTCCAACACTTGCAAAAATTGCTGCAACTATTGAAATAGTCATTGCTCCATTTGAGTGATTGGGAAGCATACGTGCTGTTCCTTGCTTGAATAACACTGTGAAAATAATTGTTAAGAAAAGAAAAGAAAGTCCCAAGTATAGATTACTATCTGCATCAATAAATTCTTGAACAATTCCAATAATCCAATTCAACACTTCACTATCTGTTGGACCATTACTAAATCCAATTGATAATGAAGCTATCATTGAAAATAAGAGAATAAATAGTTTAGTTGTGTTTATCATAGTCATACTCTAGTTATTTTGGATAAACACATCTTTTAAATCTATGTAACTACAATAACTAATAACATATTAGAGTTTCTCTTCTTGTTCCTTTGCAATGAGTTCTCCAATATGAATTGTGTGGAATTTCACAACACCTGAATTGAGTTGAATTGAAATATCAGGATTTCGAGTATCATTACTATTTTTTGTGTTAAACATAACATGAGTGTGATTATCTACAAATTTTTTAAGAGTTGAATTAATAACAATTTCAATATGTTCCCATCCTTCTTTGTAGGGAGTTGCTATTTTAGGAGAAGGAAGTTCAAGACACCAAATTTTAAATTTTTCAATGATAATAGGGTTACTCAGTTTAAACACACTAATTGCTCTTCCATTAATGATATTTTCAGAGAGCGGAGTAGAGATAGTTGCGAGTTTTACCTTCAATTCTTTATATCTTTGAGTAGTTTCAACTCGATAACAAATATGGTCAATCTCTAAATTTGAAATATCAATTTGGTTAGCTTTCAACTCTGCTAAGATAGTTGAGAGAAATGTTTGAGGAGAATGTAACACACCAGTTAATTTTGAATTCATATATTCTTTCAAATTTTGAGTTTATTTAAATATTACCTATCTTATTGGAAGATAAATATCTATGTAGAAATTAATTGATACTCATAAAGCGCCTAGTGGGATTTGTGCGAGACACTCACTTTGTTCGTTCTTGCACCAAAGGAACTTTGTTCAAATCCCTAAGTAAAAATTAATTGATACTCATAAAGCGCCTAGTGG